>CAIYNF010000060.1 GCA_903927505.1 uncultured Bacteroidota bacterium
AATAACATCTGAATTTTTCAATTGGAATTTTGGAAATATTTAAAATAAAAGCCAGCGCGCGGGGCTCTAAGCTCCTAAATTGACAAGCAGTATCGCCTATCTCTTTTATGCCATACCATTCTTTAATTATATGCCAATCGGCAATTAAGCCATACTCCAATACCCTTTGTATGATAAAACCTTTGTTTTTATCTACAGTTAAATTATTCCTATCTGTATCCCAAAATAGGTGTTTGGATAGTTTTAGGATTGGGTTTTGTTTGGGCATTTTTTTAGAAGCGAGAGACGAGAAGCGAGAACCGAGTTTTTGCTATTGACTTTAGTTGTGAGTATTTATTTTAAAATAACCACCGGTTTTAGATACACCTTTGAATTCTATTTTATTTTCCTCTCTTAATATTTTTATCCAACGTTCTATGGTTCTTTGCGTAACTTTGAAATGTTTAAGCATAGTTAGAACATTAGTTCCTGGATTATTTTCGATAAATACAAGTAGTGTTTTTACACCGACATTTGCACCGACATTTACACCGACATTTACACCGACATTTACACCGACATTAACTCCCTCACCATTTTCAACCAAACTTATTTTTTGTTTGGAGTAACGCACCTTAAACAGAAAGCCACTATGGATCTCACTAAACTCTATTTTCATAGTAGGATACTCCATTATCTCTTTACGAATTCGTATCAATCCACTACCGTATTTTTCAATATCTCCGGTAAGATAAAACGCTTCGGCTATCAATTTGTTGCGGGCATGGGCTTGATAATTGTCTTTATTAAGTGCCGCTACTGTAACATTTCCATAAAGAATACCCGGATTATAAAAAGTAATATAATTGTCGAAAATTTTTATTTGTATGTCTATTGGACTCATATAGTCCCGATGAATAATTGCATTGAGTACTATTTCTCGTAAGGCAGGAAGAGGATATTCGAAAATTTCCGAACGCTGTGTAGGCATTCCAGTTATTTCGAAGGCTACTTTGATTTGACCTATAAGATAGCGCATCGTTTCTTCGACCATTTCAAATAAGGTTCCATTGAGCATCTTATCATCTATAATCATAGATGGCGTTTTCAATCTGCCTAAGTGAACATTATATCCTGTGGTTTCTTTGGCAAATAACAACCAAGCTGCATTGGTTATTCCATCTGCACACACTAATTTTAGTTTTTGTAGGTTTTCTATCCAACTACCATCTAATTTGAACCGCCCTGTAGCATTTACTTTTTCGATGAACAGAATCACTTTATGCGAATCTAAATCTTCCAGACTTTTCCCTTGAGCGATATACGAATCCCAAGAAAGTTGTAAGGATTGTAAACTCAAATTAGTGATTTCTATCGCCGAAAGTTGGTGATTCGAGTTGTTAACACGTTTGTAATACCTTCCTTTAAAAGAAACTGGTTTTACAGGAAACTCATTTACACTTATACAAACGATTTCTTTCCCATGGGTAATTAAGTGTTCTATATCGGCAATTATACTGGGTTGTGTTTTATTTTTTATTTCGTTTACCCAATTTGCAATGGTTTCCTTACCTATAGAAAAATTAGGAACCGGAATTCCTTTATCATCTAAACCTACATACACTTTTCCTCCCTTGGCGTTTACAAAGGCACACAAGGTTTCTATCACAGCCTCATTAAAACTAGATTTGAATTCTGTATGTTGGTTTTCTGTTTTCAATTTATTGGTTCAGCGAGGGTGAGGTTGAGACTTTGAGACGGTGCAACTGTGCTTCACCTTCGCTAAAGCTACGGTGAACAATGGATTTAGCAAAAACTCAAAACCAAAAACCTAAAACCAAAAACTTAAAACCCTTCCACAATTTGCGTGACCCAATACCTGCTCCAGTTGTAATTGCCTTTGGAAAATTGGTAAGCAGCGTAGCTGCTGGTTTTGGGTTTTAGGTTTTGGGTTTTGGGGGGCTGGTTGCTGGTTTTGGGTTTTAGGTTTTGGGTTTTGGGGTCCTGAGCCTGTTGAAGGGTATTTTCTGCTTTGGGCAAAGGTGGTTCGGCTGAGCTCACCATGACGTCCCGGCTAGAGCTCACCATGACGTCCCGGCTAGAGCTCACCATGACGTCAATATGGTGACCGTCATGGCGGTCAAATATTGTATTGTCTAGGCTCTGGCGTCTAGACGCTAGATTCTCACTCACCATGACGTCAATATGGAGACCGTCGTGGCGGTCAAATATTGTATTGTCTAGGCTCTGGCGTCTAGACGCTAGATTCTCACTCGCTTCTCGTTTCTCGTCTCTCGCTTCTTCCCCTAACCATTTTTGAAAGGGAAACGTAAACCCCATTTTTGGCCGATCCCAAATAGCACGTGGGAGTTGGTTTCCGAGGGCGTGAATGAGGAGGAATTTCTTTTGCTTGTTATGGGCTTTTATAGCTGGACTAATTTGATAAGCCAGCTGCATTAATTCTTTGTCTAAAAACGGAACGCGTATTTCTATACTGTGCCACATGCTCATGTAATCGCTGTCTTTTAGCAATTGGTTTTGCATGTAGAGGTTACTTTCTAAAAAGCTTGCTTTGTTGAAAGAATTTAGAGACGAGAAGCGAGAGGCGAGAGGCGAGTTTTTTGTCGCTGGTTGTTGGTCGCTTGTCGAAATTACTTTAGTCAAGCCTGCGGTCAAATCTCGGCTCTCGACTCTCGCTTCTCGCTTCTGTTCCTCAGAAAGTCGCACAGTCTCATGTCGCACAGTCGCATTGTCGAAATATTTATAATGCTCATTTAAGTTTGTAAGGAGAGTCCAAACTTTTGATTCGGGGATGTTGAGGTTGCGGGCAATTTCTTTTGGGCAGAGGAGTCCGCGGTTGAAGAGGTAATGGCCTATGGGACCCGGGATGGCTAAGAAGGCGGCTTTTTGGTATTTGTCTTTGCTAAACCATTGGGCAGCTTTGAAGGCAAAACTTGGTACCCACCTCTTAATTTGCTGCACCTTGGCGGCGTTGGCAAATGAATTGTAACCTCCAAATAATTCGTCGGCCCCCAAGCCGCTGAGCACGGCGGTGAGACCGGCTTCTTTGGCATATTTACAGATGAAATAAGAATTGATGCCATCGTTGCTGGGTTGATCCATGGCTTCCATCACATCTGGCAAGGCTGCTAAAAATTGGGCTTTGCTTACGGTATAGGTTCTGTGTTTGGTGCCCGTTTGGGCAATGATAATGTCTTGGTATTTTTTTTCAGAAAACTCGGTTTCGTCAAAAACAATGGAAAGGGTTTGTAGCTTGTCTTTTAAAATGGGTTCGGCCAAAATGGTTAACAAACTGCTGTCTATACCGCCACTTAAAAACAAACCAATGGGCGCATCAGAAATTAAATGCCGCTCAACAGCAGCAGACAATGTATCCTTTACCTTTGCTAGGGCTTCTTGCTTATTTGTAATTACGTTAGAAAATTTTAGAGACGAGAAGCGAGAGGCGAGAGGCGAGTTTTTTTTCGCTGGTCGCTTGTCGCTTGTCCCTAGTTCCTGGTTGCTTGTTGCAATTCCTAAAGTATCGCTATGCAAACCTACTCCTCTATGACCGTCGCGACGGTCCGTATTTGCAATATCAGTATTCTCACTCGCTTCTCGCCTCTCGTTTCTCGCTTCTCGATTCTCTAGACCAATCGTAAGACATGTTCCCTTCTCCAATGGGAAAATATTTGCGAGGGTTGTGATAGGTTCGGGTAAATGGCCGAAGGCTAGGAAGTAGATTTTCCAATCGGGGTTTTCTTGGAAGCGGTTTAGGGCTTTGAAGGCGCGGATTTCTGAGGCGAAATAGAGTTGATTGCCTTCAAGGAAGTAATACAATGGTTTGATACCTGCATGGTCGCGGGCGAGGGTAATTTCTTGCTTTGCCTTGTTGTAAATAGCGATGGCAAACATGCCATTGAACTGCTGGAAACAAGCATTTCCCCATTGTTCAAAGGCTTTGAGCACTACCTCAGAATCTGTTTGGGTATGGAAAGTATGTCCCAATGCTTTTAGTGAACTGCGTATTTCTTTGAAATTATACAATTCGCCATTGTAAACCATTACCAAGTTTTGGTTTTCGCTGTGCATGGGTTGGTGCCCCGCCGCGCTAAGGTCTATGATGGATAAACGGCGATGTCCCAAAGCCAAATTGCCTTCTGTAAACAAACCGGCATCATCTGGCCCCCCGCGGTGCATGGCATCGCGCATTTTCAAGATATCTTCTTGAAGGTGTTGGTTGTTGGGGTCAAATATTCCGGCTATGCGGCACATGGTTTTTGGGGTTTTGGGGGTTGGGGGTTGGGTTTTAAGTTTTGGGTTTTGACTTCAAACTTGCAATTAGTCTGAATAGCATTTTTGAAATTGATTCAGTTTTAGCTATCAGTTCGTCGATAGTACCGTGCGTATCTTTTTCAATAAATATTTTAGCCAAAACCTACAACCTACAACCTACAACCTCCCATCCACCATTTCTTTTGGAAGAATTGCTTTAACGTCGAAGAGCACGCCTTGGGCTTGGAGGAGTTGGGTGTAGTTGAGTTGGAGGAATTCTTTATGGGAAACGGCTAAAATAACAGCTTGGTAAGGCTTGCTGCTTGGGGCTTCAACCAGTTCCAAATTGTATTCGTGTTTTACTTCTTGTTTATCTGCTTGCGGATCAAAGCAATCTACTTCCACGCCAAATTCTTGGAGTTCGGAGATTACGTCTATTACTTTTGAGTTGCGGAGATCTGGGCAATTTTCTTTGAAGGTGATGCCCAATACCAAAACCTTTGCACCTTTAATGGTATGGTTCTTTTGGATCATAAGCTTCACTACTTTATTGGCAATGAAGGCACCCATGTTATCATTGATTCGTCGGCCGCTGTGGATCACCTCTGGGTAATAGCCCAAAGATTCTGCTTTGCTGGTGAGGTAATAGGGATCAACCGAAATGCAATGCCCTCCTACCAAACCTGGTTTAAAGGGCAAGAAATTAAATTTGGTTCCGGCCGCTTCTAATACCTCGGTGGTATCTATGTGCATGCGGTCGAAAATGAGGGCCAACTCGTTTACAAAGGAAATATTTAAATCGCGTTGACAGTTTTCTATCACCTTAGCGGCCTCGGCTACCTTAATAGACGGGGCTTTGTAAGTTCCGGCAACAATAATACTTTGGTATAATTGGTCTACTTCTTCGGCAATTTCTGGGTTCGAACCGGATGTTATTTTTCTAATTTTTGTAAGGGTACGCTCTTTGTCGCCCGGCACAATGCGCTCTGGCGAATAGCCACAGAAGAAGTCTTGGTTAAATTTAAGTCCGCTTGCTTTTTCTAAAACCGGCACACAATCTTCTTCGGTACAGCCAGGGTATACGGTAGATTCGTAAATAACAATAGCGCCTTTCTTTAGGGCCGAACCAACTGTTTTGCTGGCAGCCAATAAAGGTTTGAGGTCTGGCTTGTTATTGCCATCAATAGGTGTTGGCACGGTTACAATAAAAATCTCTGCCTCCTGCAAACTATCTACCGCACAAGAAAACGCCAGGTGCTTGGCCATTGCCAATTCTTCCTTAGATGTTTCCAAGGTGCGGTCGTAACCCGCTTGTAATTCATCAATACGGCTTTGGTGGATATCAAAACCAATAACTGGTCGGGTCTTGCCAAACTCCACCGCGAGGGGTAGTCCAACGTAACCTAAACCGATGATTGCTATTTTTTTTGCCATTTTATTTTTTAATAGAAACGAGAAGCGAGAGGCGAGAACCGAGTTTTTGCTTTTATTTTGTCAAGGAAATTTTTCTGATGATGCTATTTTTAGAAGCGAGAGACGAGAAGCGAGAACCGAGAGAATCATTACAGTGACGGTCACGACCGTCAGTACCTCAATGATGAGCTTGTCGAACTAAATGAATTGAAACGAAACAAGCGCAGCTTGCAAAAAAAACTCGCCTCTCGCTTCTTGGTTCTAGTTTCACTTCTCCCACAGCAATAAATCATTTTGGTGGAGGATTTTTGCTTTTTTGTCGGAGAATTCTTGAGGTTGGAAGACTAAGAAACGGATTTTCTTTTTGATGTATTTTTCGGCTTTGATCACCAAGTCGCTGAAGTACTCGCGGTTGATATTGCCTACTAAAATAAGGTCAATGATTTCGGAGTCGGTACCTTGTGCCAAATCGCCGGTGAGGTATACTTCGTTTAAATCGCCCACATTGTTGAGTACCCTTTTGATGAGCTGGTCGAGGCCCGTAATTTTCATCAAAATGCTATTGATATCGCCAAACAAGGGATGGCTGGTATTGCTTTGGAATATTTTTTTATTGCCTTGGCTAAAGCTCTTCAACAATCCCGCCGCCTCCAACTTATTTAACTCCACGCGAATGGAATTGGTATTGTCGCCTAATTCAGTTTCTAAATTACGCAAATAATCTTGCTTGCTCGAATTCAAGAAGAATTTGAGTAAGAGTTTTATTCTTGTTTTAGATGTTATAAGTGCGTCGAGCATTTTTTTTTAGAAGCGAGAGACGAGAAGCGAGAGGCGAGAACCGAGTTTTTGCAATTCTTTTGTAATGGAAATTTTTCTGATGATGCTATTTTTAGAAGCGAGAGTCGAGAATCGAGAACCGAGTTTTTGCAATTCTTTTGTAATGGAAATTTTTCTGATGATGCTGTTTTTAGAAGCGAGAAGCGAGAACCGAGTTTTTGCTATTCTTTTGTCAAGGAAATTTTTCTGATGATGGTGTTTTTAGATGCGAGAGTCGAGTTTTTGCTATTCCTTTGTAAAGGAAATTTTTCTGATGATG
>CAIYNF010000061.1 GCA_903927505.1 uncultured Bacteroidota bacterium
CTTTATATCCTTTTTTATGCAAGGCAATTGCCATGTTGTGCATTACTGCACCACCAATAGAAATAAAATGAATGTTCATTTCGTAATATTAAAAATTAAGAACTATTTGAGTTGGAATTTGAGCGGCAAAGTAAATTTAACTGTAACATTTTTATTGTTTTGTCGACCTGGTTTCCAATTAGGCATTAGGTTAACCACCCTTATGGCTTCATTTACAAAAAGCGGCTCAGCTTGGTTTACGCAATAGATATCAGAAATGCTCCCATCTGAGTTTACTAGAAAGGTTAAAATAACTCTTCCTTCAATTCCTTTTTCCCTCATTTTTGCCGGGTATTGAATGGTTTTAGAAAGAAATTTATACATTTCATCCATGCCACCTGGGTATTCTGGCATTTGCTCTGCAAAGGTTAAAACTTCTTCTTTATTGGTTAAAGAATCTGTGTTTGAATTTTGTGCTTTTGTAATGTTTCCAAAACAGAAAACAAAAGCCAATAAAAGGAGATATTTATACATGCGGAATTAATTTAATTTGAAAACAACAGGTAGGGTATAATAGCAATTTACTGGTCGGCCATTTTGTTTGGCAGGTGTCCAAGCTGGCATTAATTGAATAATTCTTTTGGCTTCTTCCTCTAAGCCATATCCGATGCTTTTTGTGAGCAGTACGATGTTGAATATTTTGCCTTCCTTTGAAATGGCAAAACGATATACCACGCGGCCTTGAATGTTATTTTCAATGGCTATAGGCGGATATTTTAGATTCTTAGCTAAAAACTTATACATAGCATCCTCACCTCCCTTGAACTCTGGCATTTGCTCGGCTTCTAAAAATATTTCATTACTGTCTTTAGAATAGCTTTCCTCTACTAAATATTCCCCTGGATCAACAATTGTTCCTTCAATAACAGTAGTATCTTGTTTTTTATTTTGAGCATTTGCTAGGTTAGGAGCCATGTATAAAATGCCAATCAAGATTGCTGCATATATTGCTTTATTGTTGCTATGTTTCATTGGTAACAAGTTTAGGAAATATTTCTGCGTTTTAATTGGAAAAGCAAAAATATTTTATTCGTTGGGTGTTTTTTGAAATTATGTTAAACTTGTTGCATGGAATTATTTACAATTGACACGGGTTTTTTTAAGTTAGATGGTGGTGCTATGTTTGGTGTGGTGCCTAAAAGTATATGGCATAAATTGAATCCAGCCGACGATAATAACTTAATAAAAATGGCCATGCGTTGTTTGTTGGTTCAAGACGGTAAACGTTTGATTTTAATAGACAATGGGATTGGCAATAAGCAAGATGATAAATTCTTTGGTCATTACTACCTGCATGGAGAAGATACACTAGAGAAATCATTGAATAAACATGGTTTTACAAAAGCAGATATCACAGATATGGTGCTTACGCATTTGCATTTTGATCATTGCGGTGGGGGTATAGAATGGAATTCGGATCGAACCAACTTTAAAACCAGTTTCCCCAACGCTGCGTATTGGATTGCTGAGGCACATTGGAATGAAAGTTTACATCCTAATGCGAGAGAAAAAGCAAGTTTCTTGCGCGATAATATTATTCCAATGCAGGAAAGTGGTCAGCTCAAATTATTGAAAGAAGGTGAGTTATTTCACACTTCTATTGATTTGATTTATTCTATGGGGCATACCATGCAAATGATGTTACCCATAATACCTTACAAAGGGAAACGCGTAATTTATTTAGCAGATGCAATTCCTAGTCAGGCCCACCTCCCAATACCTTATGTTATGGGTTACGATGTGAGGCCATTAGAGGCCATGAAAGAGAAAACAGCCATTCTTCAAAAAGCAGTAGAGCTAGGAGATATTTTGTATTTTGAGCACGATCCTTTTAACGAAGCATGCACAGTTCAACAAACAGAAAAAGGGATACGATTATTGGAACAGGTTAAACTTTCGGATTGGAAGTTTTAAATTTCTTTAGTAGTTAATCAATCCCAATTTCATCTACAAAAATATAGGCATCTTCGCCAGCACTTAAATGCCAGCTGGGAAGTTTGCCATAATTAATGGCACGAATCTTAATATATTTTGCTTGTATTGGATTGTTAAGTTGCAAGCTAATTTTTTGAATAATTCCTTTTTCTTTTTCTGCAGGTATTTGGTGGGTGGCCGAACCAATAAGTGTATAAGTAATGCCATCCATGGAGCTATAGAATTCAACTTTTTGCGGCATCATAATCCATGCACCTTGGTCTTGAATAAAATTACCAAAGCAATTGTGAATGGTTTCTGTTTTTTTGAATTTTAATACGGCTTCAAAGTCTTGTGATTGGTATCCTTGCCAAGCACCTTTGCGCCAATCTATTTCACCATTAATTCCGTCTATTAAACCTTCAGCGCCTCCAGCAGTATATTGTTTGTTATATGTGCTGTTTAATTGGATCGACCAATTATTGTCTCTTTTATAAAACCTAGCATTGGAAATTAAGCTCATTTTATTTTCTCCTAAATCAATTTCTGAATAAGCCGCAACATGACAACTATTTTTGATATAAAATGGTTTTTTGTATTCCTGAATCGCCATTGGGTTAGAAATGTTACTTAGGACACTGTAATAGATTTTACTTTTATCCCTTGTTTCTTGGTTGTTAAAATTTGGATAAAGTGTAATTAATAAACTGTCGTTAAAAGTTCTTGAAGCTGCCTGAATAATAGGGGAGGGAAGAAGTCCAGAATTATTTGAATCTATTTCATAACTATATTTTGGTTCGGCAAAAGGCTTTTCTGAACAACTAAAGTTGATGGTTTTTGTTACGCTACTTACTTCGTTTGGAAACAATGTAAAGTGATTGATTCCAAAACCTGGTTCATTTTGTATGACGTCTGCGGTGGTATTTACAAAAGGTGTATTTTCACTTTTATTTGTATAGTTTAAACTTACTTGTTGACCCGAAGCATTGATATTTACCTTACTGAAAATGGGTGAGCCTATCTGATAATTTTCTGTGCCCGGCGTCACAGGATACAATCCCATAGCACTAAAAACATACCAAGCACTCATTTGTCCGCAATCTTCATTCCCTGCCAAACCATCGGGTGCATTGTGGTACATTTCTTTTAATATTTGTTGCACCCTAGCCTGTGTTTTTTCCGGCTTGCCAATGTAGTTGTACAAATATGCCATATGATGACTGGGTTCATTTCCATGTGCGTATTGTCCAATTAATCCGCTGATATCTGCCTGAACTCTTCCACTTGTGGC
>CAIYNF010000062.1 GCA_903927505.1 uncultured Bacteroidota bacterium
ATCGGGACGGTAGGTGCCTGGTTCGATTCCAGGTGGGCCCACAATTATAAATTGTTTTTGAGCAACTGACTCTCCCGATGGCTATCGGGACAGTAGGTGCCTGGTTCGATTCCAGGTGGGCCCACAATTATAAATTGTTTTTGAGCAACTGACTCTCCCGATGGCTATCGGGACAGTAGGTGCCTGGTTCGATTCCAGGTGGGCCCACAAAACAGTTTGGGTGTGGCGTGTGAGAGCCAAGCAGAAAGTGTTTGGTTCGATTCCAAAGTGGACACACGAAAACTGTTTGAGTTAAACTTAGGCTGTTTTTTTAAATTCTATTTCCGCTTTTTGTGATAGAAATTTGCTGCTATATAATTCATTCCAATAAACTAGATAAATTCTATATTGGAGCTTGTCAAAATTCTTTGGCCGATAGAATTAATAAGCATAATAACCATTTTTATGGTAAAAATAAATTTACTGCAAAAACATGCGATTGGTTATTATTCTTAAAAATCGATTGTAATAATTATGCGCAAGCAATTAGAATTGAAAAAAAAATTAAAGCAATGAAAAGTAAGGTATTTATTCAAAACCTTAAAAAATATCCCGAACTGATTGAAAAATTATTAATTACTGAAATTTAGAGCAACTGACTCTCCCGATGGCTATCGGGACAGTAGGTGCCTGGTTCGATTCCAGGTGGGCCCACGAAAACAGTTTGAGTTTGGCGTGTGAGAGGGAGGCAGTTTGGGTTTACCGTGTGAGAGCGTTATTTGGTGTTAGGTTCTCCAGTTACTCCTATTTATTCAATCAATTACATTTTTTTTCGAATCAGGATTGGTAAGATATTGCCATTTTGCGGTTTATAAGAATACCCCAATATTACGAATTAGCAACTATTACAAATCCTTCAATCTCAATCTTCCATCTCACTATCCCTTCATTGGAACAAACGCTTTAATAATAATATTTACGCGGCGTTCGAGGGAAGTTTTTACCCCATAAACAGATTTATCTTGCTGCTTCACATCATTAGAAATAGAACTTGGTGCTTCTAATTCACCTACAACGCGGCTAACAAAAATAATTCTTTTGTATTTTAAAGCTTCGGCAAGGGCGCCATTATTCCAATTTTGTATATACCTCTCAACAACTAAAATTCTACGCTTAGCCAATTGTTTGTTATAGTCTGTCTCAGCCAATGGACTACAAAAAGCGGCTAAATCAATTTCAGCATAATTGCCTTGGTTCACTAATGAGATTAATAGGTTTAATGCCTCATCTAAATCCTTATAACCCTTATTTAAAAAGCTAGTGGCAAATAAATCAAGCGTAGCTTTGTCGTCTATAGATTTTTGATAAAAATTAGAAAAATCTACTACATAATCAGAAAATGCATTGGCATAATTATAGTTATAATCCTTTACATTGGCTACTCTTGGTTCGTCGTTATTAAAATAAACTACCAAATTATCAGCTGCCACAAGGCTTGCCTTTTTATATGGGCCATTAAAAAATCCGGTATCTGTTTGAGAGATTATAAAAGGCAGCAACTTCGTATTTGGATTGAAATCAGTTTCTGGAATTTCTACCTCAACCATAAAAGTATCCATTAGCTTCGGATACAATTTACTGCTAATTAAGACAGGGAATCTATAAATACCAGGACTACAATTATTGGAGATAACAGGCTTACCTGTTAAAGGATCTATTTTTATATTTCCGTGTTGAGGGAATTTCAATTGCTCTATGCTTACCTCGTCTAAGTTAATTGGCCTATTTCCAATGGTAACATTTTCAATAACAGGTTTCAAATTTGCAAGATCTGCACCTTTTTCTATCACATATGTTTTATTCTCTGCTATTAAATGCATTGGCTTAATTGAAATTTCTTGAACTAATTTACCATTTTTAAAGGCCGGATTTAGCTCCACAAATTCCAATGCCTCATATCCATTTAAAGTAGCTTTAATAAAAAGGCTATTACTAAGACGAGCAGTATCATTAATTAAAATATTTTCAACACCTGAACGTACTAATTTAGTGGCAGGTTCAGCATTCTCAACTGTTTTATATTCAAGTAAAACACTGTCAATTTCCAATTGGGTTTCGGCATCTATTATTCTTACAAACAACGACTGTTCTGGCTCATAAAAATGATAAATATTATCGTCAAACTTATTTGCATAACGATTAGAAGTAAAATAACCTTCTTTGGCATTTTTAAACATTAAGCTAAAATCATCATAAACTGTATTAAAAGGTTCGCCCAACAAAAAGCGCTTTCCATTCTTATAAATTACAAAGTCGAGGCCACCCATGGTTTCAATATGATTGGAAGAATACAATAAATCGCCGGCAGGTGTTATTGCAGGAAATACTTCATCGTATTCTGAGTTAATTTCAGCTCCAAGATTTTCTGGTGTTTGCCAGTTTTTGCCATCCCATTTTACAGCATACAAATCGAAGCCACCAAAACCACCAGGCATGTTAGAAGAGAAATACAATGTTTGAGTGGCATTGTTATAAAAAGGATGTTGCACAGAGTAGTTTGACTTGCAGAAATTAAACATCAAAGGGCTGCCCCATTTGCCTTTTTCATTTTTATTATAATATTCTAAGTATAACAAATTGGCACCTTGGGCGTTCGATTCCTTATAATTATGTGCCAGAATAAGCAAACTGGTATCTGCAGAAATTGAAATGGGTCCATCATGGAATTCGCTATTTAAATTGCTTGGCAGGAATTTTGGATAGGCAATTTCTCTCCCTTTCTCATTGAAACAAACAACATCTAAAAATGGCATTTGCGTGTACACATATTTAAAACTATTTTTTGTTCCTGCACGCGGTTTGGAAGTTGTAACAAATACTATTTGGTTCCAGTAAAATGCGGAAAAATCTTCGTTTCTTGAATTCCCCTTAAAAGTATCAATGATTGCACGAATCTCATACCCATGTGTGAAGTAATTGCTTTGTTTGTAATAAGGCGATTTTTCTTTCAATAAACTTGCGGCATGCGCATAATTGCGCTTACTTGAATTCAAATGAATTGCACCCGCATTATGGGCCATTTTATAATAGTACAAAGCTTGTGGGTATTTACCTTGATAGTACAATACATCTGCCAATTGCGCAATAAGCGAATCATTGCCCTCAGACCCTGCTTTGTTTAAATATTTTTCTGCTTTTTCAAAGTCAAAAGTCCAAGCAGCTTTTGCAGCTTTATCTATTTGGGCATTGGCAGTTAACAGAAATAACTGTAGCAATAGCGCAATAAAAGTATATTTCAATTTAATATTATTTTTCATTCATCTAAGGATTAGGAAGTTCTTGTTTTATATAATTATTAAAAGAAATAGCGAGGAGAATAAATACGTGATTTATTTTTAGCTTCCCACAAAACTCTCAAAGATATTTCATGTGTTTGGCGAGATGCAAGTTGAATATCACTTAAAGGGTATTCATACATATATCCCAAATAAAAATTAGGATTAATCTTATATCCAACCAAAAATCCAATAGCATCTTTTGAACGCAACATTGGTCCTACATCAAATGTGTTTTTATAGTCGAACACAAAATTCATATCAAACTGTAAAGGCGCATCTGTAGTAGTTTTAAACAATATGCTAGGAGTAAAAATAAAGTCCTCATTTAGCTTAAAATTAGCTCCTCCATAAATAAATACATGACGTTGGTATTCCGAAATAATTTTATTTCCATCACCAATTTCTTTTGAAATAATTTTAGGAATTGAACCCCCAATAAAATATTTATTGCTATACAACAAAACACCCGCACCCATATTTACAAACAAGCCTGTATTTAAATTGGTGCTAAAATTGGGGTCCTGACTTTGATACAATTGCAAGCTTGTTAAATTGGCTTGCATATTGGTTACCATAGTTCTTACACCACCAGAAAGCGACCAGTTTTCAGTTAACTTCACATGTGATGCAATATCACCTTGAAATGAAACTTCGCTTATTGGTCCAATTTTATCATTGTAAACACCAAGTGCCATTCCCAAATTTTTAGGCAAGCGCATGTTTAAAAACATAGAATTGGTGGTTGGGGCTCCATTGATCCCCAACCATTGATTTCTATGCAATATGCCAAATTGGTTCTGACTTTGAACGCCTGCTTGAGCAGGGTTAATAATTGAATTATTAAAAATATACTGCCCATAAATAGGATCCTGCTGGGCAAATGTTTGACTACTTATTAATAAAGTTAAAAGTAATCCTGCTATTATTTTTTTCATTCTGATTCTTATTATTTACTTATAAAAATATACCCTGAAATTGCCTTCATTCCTGACTCTAATTCTAATACATAGAAGTAGGTTCCTGTAGGCAATTTATCATCGTCTTGCTGTAGAATAACACCTTGGTTAATGGTTCCCTCCCATGTGTTTTTATAGCCATGTGCATCATATACCATGCCACCCCAACGGTTGTATATTCTCAAATAGTTGTTTGGATATTTTTCAATACCATCAATGGTAAAGGCATCATTGTTTCCATCACCATTTGGAGAGAATCCATCTGGAATAAATACTTTTTGGTCACAATTAACTCTTGAGTAATTAATCACATATTCGGCATTTACAAAACATGCATTTGTATCGGTCACCACTAACTTATAAGTACCATCCGGCTTGTTAAATATATTGGCCAAAGTATCGCCACTATTCCAAGCATAGGTATAAGGTTTGGTGCCACCTAAAACATCTGTTTTAATAAATCCTTCAGGCTCGCCCTTGCATAATACATCTTGTATTTCAAGTGCACTTACAGTTAATTTTTGCGGTTCATCCAAGAAAATATTCTTAGCTAGATTACAACCATTAGCGTCCTTAACCACAACTGAATAGTTGCCTGAAATAATATTTATTAAATCTTGATTGGTATTGCCGTTGTTCCAAACATAAGTATAAGGAGCAGTTCCACCGTTCACGCTTAAATCCAATGATCCATTGATGTCTGAATAACATTTAGGCATTGTTGGCGTTATGCTAGCACTCATTTGAACCAAAGGTTGCGATACGGTAATTCCATATTGGAAAGTTTGGTTGATGGCATCGGTAATGCTTACCACATAAACGCCTGCTTGTAATTTATAGGCGGTATCTCCTGTTTGAACCGGAATTGTATTCCATGAATAGCTATAAGGAGGAACACCACCTTTTACCTTCACAGTTGCAAAGCCACTTGAATCACCAAAACATAAAGCTGGTGCTACAAAAATTGAGTTCAATGCAGGTCTGTCAATTACCTTAAATACAATCATTGCGGTATCACATAATACTGGGGTCATACCAGAATCACAAACACTATAAATTAATGTATCCGATCCAAACCACCCTGTATCTGGCTTATAGGTAAGCAATCCCGTTAATGTGTCAATAGTAGCAATACCATGTGAAGGCGGAATACTAATTCTTATCGAACCGCGGTTTAAGTTTCCATCAGCATCGCTATCATTACTCAATGGTGAAATTACCACAGGTTTTCCTTGTCCAGTTGAAGCATTGTCTGCGTTTGCAACTGGGCCCGTTGCGGTAACTAAAATCCTAACAATTGAAGTATCACAATTACTTGGATTCAATGAATCACAAATTCTATAAATAATTGTGTACAATCCCGCTGGTGTTCTTGGCGCCACACTCACAAAACCTGTTATAGGATTTAACACCACCCCTGCATTTGAAGCAGCACTAATTACAGTTGCTACAACAGGTCCAAGACTTGTTGGATGTTTGTTTATGCTATCATTCGTTATTACTTGAATTAAGTTAGCCATTCCACTGTAACCATTAACTGTACCATAATCTGGATTAGCTATGATGACTGGTGCAATTACGGTAACTGTAATTGTTGTTATTGAGCAATTGCTCACATTTAATGAATCACAAATACGGTAAGTAATGGTATAGGTACCCGCCGGCGTTCCTGGTGCTACACTAACATTACCTGTAATTGGGTTGAGCACAACACCTGCGTTTGATGCTGGATTTACTATTGTAATTACAACCGATCCTGTATTAACACCATGGCCATTGATACTATCATTAGCCAACACATTTATTAGGTTTCCACCACCATTATGACCATTGATTGAAATCACATCTGGCGTTGCAATAATTAAAGGCGCTGTAACAGTAATTGTAATCGTTGCATTGGTACAATTGCTTGGGTTTAATTTATCACAAATGCGATACACAATTGTATAAACTCCTGCTGGCGTATTTGGTGCTACAGAGATTAAACCTGTTGTTGGATTTAATATAATTCCTGCATTGCTTGCCGCACTTACAATACTTATTGTCACATTGCTTGTAGTTGCACTTGCGCCATTAATACTATCATTGCTTAATACATTCAATAAATTGGCTCCACCATTGGCACCATTAATGCTTATAGCATCTGCATTGGCAGTAATAACTGGTGGTGTAACTGTAATTGTAACAATTGAAGTATCACAATTACTTGTATTTAATGTATCACATATTTTATAAATAATAGTGTAAATACCTGCTGGTGTTCCTGGTGCTACACCCACAATTCCTGTGGCTAAATTCAATGTTACACCATTGTTAGCTGCTGGTGTTACCAAACTTAAATTCACAGATCCAAGTGTTGTTGTATTTCCGTTAATGGCATCATTACTTAACACATTCAACAAATTGGCATTTCCATTATATCCGTTTGCTGAACCAGCATTTGGATTGGCAATAATGCTAGGTGGATTTACTGTAATTGTAATTGAACTAGTAACACAATTTGTAGTATTTAATGTATCACATATTTTATATATAATGGTATATACACCTGCTGGCACACCTGGCGCTACACTTACATTTCCAGTTGCCGGATTCAATACAATACCCGCGTTAGCTGCCGGAACTACAACACTTAAGTTAACCCTTCCTGCACTTGCAACCACACCATTGATACTGTCATTACCCAATACATTTAACAAGTTTGCATTTCCGTTGTAACTATTTACCGATCCTGTATTTGGAGTGGCAATAATTGTTGGAGCAGTTACTGTTATTGTGGCAACAGAGATGGCACAATTGTTTACATTAATTGAATCACAAATTCTATAAATGATAGAATAAACTCCTGCTGGCGTACCCGCGGCTACACCCACTGCACCTGTTGCCGTATTTAATGTAACTCCTGGATGCGAAGCAGGCGATACCACAGTTATTTTAACTACTGGTACTATTGCTGTTTGGTTATTAAAACTATCATTTTGTAATACGTTCAACACATTTAAATTGGTATTATAGCCATTGGCCGAACCAAAATCATTACGCGCAACAATTGCTGGGGCAATTACTGTAACAGTAATTCTAACCGTATCACAATGTGGCGGTGTTAATTTATCACATAGGTTGTATACCATGCTATAAGTACCAGCTAAAGTTCCATAAGCAACATTTACTGCACCTGTTAATGGATTTAATGTAATTCCAACTGGCCATGTGCCACTTTGTGCTACTGTGGCATTACCTGTTGCTCCAAGCGTTGCAGGATAACCATTGATGCTATCATTTACTGCAATATTGCTAATCGCTAATCCACCTGTAGATAGGGCTGAACCATTATCTGCAATTGAATAAATTACAGCACTTACTGTAACTGTATCTGTAATTATTGCACAAGTTACCGGTGTTAACTTATCACATAATTGATAAGTCACAGGATATTTTCCTGGGGCTGTTCCTGCTGCTACACTCACTGCACCTGTGGTGGTGTTCAGCGTAATGCCTGCTGGCCATGTGCCACTTTGTGCGATAGTTGCATTGCCTGTAGTTCCTAATGTTGCTGGTGGAAGAACTGCAAGACTTCCGATATCCATAACTATGGTGGTTACGCCATGTGGAAAGTTCCGGCTTCCAAGAGATTGC
>CAIYNF010000063.1 GCA_903927505.1 uncultured Bacteroidota bacterium
CGCTGCCATGTGCTTAAAAGATTCTATTCGCAATACAGTACTCGAAAACAGTTTAGCTAACAATGATTCATTTGCAATCCGTGTTTTGATTGCCACTGGCGATTCTTTACGTTTAACGCTTGCGTGGACAGATCCCAAAGGAATTACTACCCTTCCATTATACAATGATACAACACCAAAATTGGTAAACGATTTGGATCTTCGGGTGTTAGATTCAAATTTGAATATAGTAGCAATGCCTTTTGTGTTAAATCCTGCAAGTCCCGCCAGCCCAGCTACCACAGGCGATAACAGAAGAGATAATATAGAGCAAATTTATTCAACAAGCTTAAGTAGTGGCAAATATTGGGTAAAGGTAAAACACAAAGGGCAATTGCAAAACCAAATCGCGCAAAGCTATTCCTTAATAATTAGCGGTGCGCCTCTTTATGCAGCAGCGCTTCCCGTTACATGGGTTTCTCTTAATGCAAAACAAGAATCCTGGAATGAGGCAAGTATATATTTTACAGTTTCACGCGAAATGAATAACCACCATTTTGAGATTGAATTCAGTGAAGATGGAACTGTGTTTTCTGAAGTTGGCAGTATTTACAAGGTTGCAGGAAATAGTAATAAAATTAATGTCTACAGGTTTCTGCACCGCTTGAATCATGGCTTTCAAAACACCTCCTTTTACCGTATCAAACAAGTAGACTATGATGGAAACATAGCCTATTCAAAGGTGTTTGAATTGAAGGCCAGTGCAGATTGGTCGTATTATTTAATTACACCCAATCCATTTACCGAACAAATTACAGTAAGTATGTTTTCTAAAAACAACAGTGAAAACACCTTTAAGGTTTACAATATGTTTGGTGAATGTGTGCACAATGAAAAAAGAAATGTTTTTGGCTTAAATGCAATTATGCTAAATTTATTTTCACTACCAAATGGAATGTATATTTTAGAAATTACTGAAAGTAATTCTACCAATAAAGTGTACCAAACTATAGTAAAAGAATAGCAATTAAATAGCTTTCATCCAAGCATCTAGTTTCTCCTCAGAGGCTCTGCTAATTGGTGCTAAGGGCAATCTAACGATGTTTTCACACAAGCCCATTTTGTTTAATACATATTTTACACCACCAGGATTTCCTTCAATAAAAATACCTTTCATCATGTTGTACAATTGGTAGTGTAACTGACGTGCTTCTTCAAATTTTCCATCCAATCCCAAACGTACCATACTGGTAAATTTCTCTGGATAGGCTTGTCCTATTACGGAAATTACACCTGTCATACCCATGGCAATAAAAGGCAAAGTGAGGTTATCGTCGCCAGAAATAATATGAAAATCTGCCGGCTTTTCATTTAAAAGATCCATAAACTGCTCTGCATTGCCACTTGCTTCTTTTATAGCAATAAAATTGTCGCTGGCACGCGCCAAACGCAAAGTGGTATCGGCACTCATGTTAGATCCAGTTCTGCCTGGTACATTGTATAAAATAATTGGCAAGGGAGTGTTCTCTTGCAATGCCATAAAGTGTTGGAATATGCCTTCTTGCGTTGGTTTGTTGTAATACGGACTAACAGATAAAAAAGCATCATACCCAGTGGCATCAAATGCCTTCATGTTTTCTATAATCTCAAGGGTATGGTTGCCACCCATACCAGCAACGCATGGAACTTTACCCTTTGCTTGTTGCGCCACAAAAGCATAAACAGCTTTCTTTTCTTCTTTACTTAATGTAACACTTTCGCCAGTAGTACCAAGCGCTACCAAATATTCTACACCACCGCTTATGGCATGGTCTATGATATTACCTAACGCATCAAAATCTATACTTAAATCCTTTTTAAAGGGTGTTATAAGCGCTATTCCTGTACCTTTCATGTGTGTATTTTTAGCAAATGTAATTGAAGCAATTTAATATCTTCAAAATTTTGAGGCTATTTTTATTTTAAAATTAGTTAAAGGTTAGCCTTCCAAAGTATTTTGGTGCCATATTCTCCCCAGTTTTTCATGGCCTTTGAAATCTCTTCATTAAACAATTGAAAGGTGCTGTTTTTAGCCTTTGATTTGGGTAATTCAAAATTAGCATCCGTTAATAATTGCGTTTCTACCTTGGTAGCAAAGTAGGTGAGGTTTAATCGAGGCACAACTATTCCTAATATCATACCCGGCAAGCCACTAAAAGATTCTGGTCCTGTGCTCACTGGAATTTCATCGGTGTAAAAAGCAATTACATAAATAGAATCAAGCAGAATGGTTGCCGCTTTTCTACAATTATAGCCTGCAATTTGTCTGTATTCACCAAGCATTTTCCATTGGTAAACAGGAATACTGTCTGCAATTCTATAATTTCCTTCATAGATAGATTTTTCACAAATAATTTTCTTTGTTTCCAAATCCATTCTTACTGTATTAGATGCAGCAGCTTTCATCCAAGTAAACATAGGGTTTTCATCTTCCAAAGATATTTTGTAAAGCGAATGTTTGCTCGTAAAACTCAACTGAAATTGGTCGGTTTTGTATTTAGGCATGTGCTTTAATCGCTCTGCCGACCAGCTATTATCATCTTTAAATTGCTTGTGCATGTTTTCATTGCGCTCATAAGTAATGATGCCTGAGAGCGCAAGGTTTTGAGCTTCAACAAAAGCGTTTATTCCAATTAAAATACTTAGAAGAAATAGTAGTTTTTTCATGCGCTTTAGTTCCCAGGTGCTTTAATGAAATTATAAGTTAGGCTAAACATAAAATAGCGTTTCAAAACCACGTATGTGTTTTCATTGATATAATTGCTTGTGGCATTTCTATAAAAGCCAATGTTTTGGTTCAGTAAATCTTCCACACCTACTTTAAAAATAAGACTTTCTGCCTTTAATAATTTTCTGCTGATATAAGCGCTAATTATTAAACTATTGTTATTCTTAGTAAATACTGCCGTTTGCTGGCGTATATTATAATCGGCTCGAACCGACCAGTCATAGTGTTTAGGAAGAAAAATTTGCAAATTTGCATTGGGTGAATAAGTGAAATATGAAGTAACTACATCTGGCCTTAAACTGGTAGCGCTCCTGTTGTAGTTTATGCCTGGACCAAAGTATAAGGAGTATTTTTCTTCTTTTTCAATTGAAAAACCAATGTCGTAACCTATGTTTAAATTGTGATTGGTATTGGGCAAACCATTTAAGAAATTCATGTTATTATAATAACTGGCGTTGGCGCTATTTTGAATACCTAAATTCCATTTCTTTATCTCAAAATAGTGGTACATATTTAAGTTCCAATTTTGATTGGCCTTCACATTTACGGTTTGGTATGTTCTTCTTCCAAGCTTGTCAATTATATCATAATTTGCAAAATCATTAAAGGTGTAACTGTAATTCAAACTCATATACAAACTCCTACTGGTAAGCGCCTGGTAGCTGTTATAGGTAACACTCAGGTCATTGTCGAAACTTTGGCCCAAATTGGCATTTCCCTTATAAATAACCAATGGGTTACTAATGTCTTGAATAGGATTTCTTTGCTGCAAAGTGGGCTGTTTGGTAGAGCCGCTGTAGCTAAAGCCTATCGACCTTGAATTGGTAATTTTATAATTAAATCTTGCTGCTGGAAATAGGTTGAAAAAGTTTTGTTTGGTATTGCCACCTAAGGTTTGGTTAAATTGATTTAAATCTGTGTATGATACCCTGGCGCCAATGGAGCCATTTGTTTTCTTGCTAACGTATTTTAAAGACAATCCACCTCTTTGTATGCCAATATTATATTGCAATTCATTGCTCAAACTATCTACTTTTTTTGAATAGTCGCCTGCTAATGTTTTATTAAAAGTACCTATTAAACTTTTGTTCGTTGTTAAATGTATGTCGTAATCCGCAATAACAAACCATTTTTTAGATAAGGGTTCTGTATAGGTTAAACTTCCTCCAAAACTATTCCCATTTTCTTCAATATTTTTAAATTGATCCAAGGCTTGTTCGCTGTTAATGCTGGAATCTCCATTGTAATAGGTGGTATTTGAAAGCAAATAACTTTTGCTAAAACTTTTGTTTATTTTTTGGTCCCATTTGGCAGATATGGTTCTACCTATTTTCTTGAATTTCTTATTGTATAAAATAGAGTAGGTGAACTGCAGCGATTCACCTTTGCTGTTATTACTTCTTTTGTTTTTGTTTACCAATTGTTTGTTGCCATTGTAGTTCTCAGATGAAAACTCATTTTGCTTGTCAAAAATATTTTGAACCAAATCTGCCTTTATAATAAGGTTGCTAAGCGAGTCTAGTTTAAAATCGAGTTTGCTGCTAAGGTTATTGCTAATTTTATTATTGGTAGCTGTGTTTATTTGGTTGTTAAAATACTCGGTATCGGGTAAAATATATTGTGTGTAATTCTTGTCGATGCCCTTTGTTAATGACTGTCGGCGGGTAGCTGTAAAATTAACTTGGTCTTTTTCTTGGTTAAATTTATTGGTAAAAAAACCGCCAAAATAATTGGTTTGTGGTATGCCATTTCCATTGAAATCATTTGGATCGGAATTGAAATAAGAATACATATAGCCATTGGCTTCATCATATTCTACATTGTTACCACCCATGTATTTTTCGCGGTCTTGCCAATCTAAACCAGATTTGTTTGTATTGCTAATGGTAGAAAAAACAGAAACTTTCCTTTTGCCTTTAAAATTATTAAACATGAATTCGTTTTCGAACCTATTTTCTTGTCCAATATTACTCTTAACGCCGCTAATTTGATTGTTGAGTTTGGTTCCTATACCACCTTTCACTTTGCCGAAATAACCTTTTTTTGCAGCCTCTTTGAGGGTGAGGTTAATGGTTTTTTCTTTTGTCCCATCCTCAATTCCAGTAAAAGCAGCTTGCTCACTTTTTTTGTCGAAAACCTGCACTGTTTCTACGTTTTCAGCCTTTAGGTTGCGTGTGGCAACGGTTGGGTCGTTTCCAAAAAACTCCTCTCCATCTACTAAAACCTTTTTTACTTCCTGACCCTGTGCCGTTATTTTTCCGTTTTTGTCAACCTGAATTCCAGGTAGTTTTTTAAGTAAGTCTTCTATGTTTGAATTCTTGTTGGTTAAAAAGGAGTCGACCAAAAACTCTGTGGTATCACCTTTAATTTTAATGGCTGTTCTGTCTTTTATTAATACTTCCTTTAGTAGATTTTCCTTAGAAATTAGGGCAATATTACCTAAGTTCTTTTCTTCCATTTCATGGAGAATTATATCTTCTTCATAATCTGCAAAACTGGGACGCGTAATTAAAATTCTATAGGTATCTGCAGGAATAGCTTCTAAATTAAAACTGCTTTTTTGGTTGGTAAATTGGGTTCGAACCAAAACTGAATCTTTTCTAATGAGGCTTACACTTGAATAGGCCATTGATTTATAATTGACGGTATCTATAAGCGACCCATATATGCGCGCAGTTTGCGCATTGGCTGCGTTGAGGCAAATAAGCAGGAGGATGAATGTTTTGAGTAGTTTGGACATCACTGCGAAATACGTGTATTTTGAATATTTATTGTCTATTTGGCTCATTTTTTACATTGCCTTTTGCGTTTTTATTGCTATTTAAGGTTTAAAACTCATTTGGCTATATGGCTTAATTGTCTAAATTCGTGGCTGAAGATGGAGAAGCAAAAAGAATGGTTTGAAGATTGGTTTGATTCTCCCTATTATCATATATTATATGGGCATAGGGATATGCAGGAGGCAGAATTCTTTTTGCAAAATTTTGTAAATAAATTTTCACCAGCTGCTAAATCTAAAATTGTTGATTTAGCTTGTGGCAAAGGCAGACACTGTATTTTCCTTAACTCTTTGGGTTTTAATGTTACAGGTGTTGATCTTTCCAAACACAGCATTTCATTGGCCAAAGCTTTTGAAAATTCAAGTTTAAGATTTGAAGTTTCAGATTTACGTGCCCTATGTGTGGAGGGGCCATTTGATTATGCACTTAATCTTTTCACCAGCTTTGCCTATTTTGATAATTTAGAAACCGATGAGCAGGTACTTTTAGAAATAAAAAAAGTGCTTAAACCAAACGGGATACTTTTAATTGATTTTTTTAATGCCCAAAAAGTATTGGAAACATTAGTTCCAGAAGAAGAAAAAGAAAATGAAGGCGTTTTCTTTCGCTTGAAAAGACGTTTTGAAGAGGGACAAATTGTGAAGTCTATAGAAGTGAATCACAATAATGAAAAACATTACTTTGAAGAAAAGGTACAGGCTTTGCATTTACAAGATTTCCAAACCTTGTTGGCTCAAACCGGTTTTGAATTATTGCAAACTTATGGCGCATATGATTTTAGCCCATTTGACATAAATACCAGCGATCGTTTAATTTTAATTGCCCAAAATACAAATGCTAAGTAGCTTATTAGATTGGGATAGAACTGCATTTATTGCCATCAACAATGGTTTATCAAATCCCTTGTTCAACATTATTTGCCCGTGGATTAGAATGCAAGAAATGTGGTACCCACTGTATGCTTTTTTTCTTTTTGTAATTATCAAAAAATACAAAAAGGAATCTTGGAAAATTATTCTAACCATTAGCTTAATGATATTGGCAAGTGATCAATTTAGCGCCAATTTAATTAAGAATAC
>CAIYNF010000064.1 GCA_903927505.1 uncultured Bacteroidota bacterium
GAATTGGCCAATGATTATTTTCACAGTGCTGGTAAGAGCTACAGGCGCATGGCAATTGCCAATTACATAGATAGTTTTCCCGTAAACAGAGTGGGATTATCGCCGCAAGATTATTTTAATATGAGCTACCTCATTAACGATAATTTTGAATGGAGCAAAAGTGAACAAAGTTTATCTAAGCAGAACATTAGTAAAACTTTCTATACGCGACAAGCAGCTTTTTACAGTGCCCAACAAAAAGATTTTAATTTGGTAGTTAACCCCGTTTTGTATTACCAGGTTTCAACAGATAAATACAAGCAACAGTATGCTTTATTAAATAATAGAGGAGTTGAAATACGGGGAAATGTTGGCAAAAATATTGGTTTTTACACCCAAGTAAGCGATGAAATTTTAAAGCCAAATAGTTGGGTAGGCGACTTACAACAAAAAGAAGGCGTTTTACCTTATACCAATTTTTACAAGTCCTATCCCAATACCTTTAATTACTTTTTATCGAGTGCTTATGTAACTGGCTCCATTAATAAATACATGGATTTGCAATTTGGCCATTACCGCAATTTTATTGGTGATGGCTACCGTACCTTTATTTTAGGCGATATGCAGCCGGAGTATTTAACCATGCGCTTAAATACAAGAATTTGGCGCCTAAATTATACCAATATTTGGAGTGAATTGCGCGATCCTATTGGAGGTGCTTATACCACCCAACCACGTCATTATATGGCAACGCATCATTTGAGTTTAAACTTAGGTAAGAACTTTAATATTGGCATGTTTGAAACCATCTTGTTTCAAAGAGGAGATTCATTGGGCAGGGGAGCATTTGATTTAAATTACATGAACCCAATTGTGTTTTACAAATCTATTGAGAACGGCTTAAATAGCACAGATAAGGCCATTATTGGCATCAATTACAAATACAATTTCTTGCGTCATTTTTCATTGTACGGACAAGCTGTTATTTCAGAGTTTGTACTCAAAGAAATTTTGGATCGAAAAGGCTGGTGGGGTAATAAATTTGCCATACAAACTGGTTTAAAATACATTGATGTAGCAGGAGTGAAGAACCTGGATATGCAAGGGGAGTTGAATATTTGTAGGCCCTATATGTATACTAGTTTTAATAGCGCCCAAAGCTTTAGTAATTTTGGTCAATACATGGGACATCCATTGGGTGCAAATTTTTATGAGGGCATTGGAATTATTCGTTACCAACCAATAAACAGGTTGAATTTAACGGCTAAACTAATGTATGCACTATACGGCAATGATACCAATGGCAGTAATTTTGGAAAGGATGTGCGCATGAGTTACACCAGCAGAAGCAATGGCGATTATGGCAATCATATAGGACAAGGGATTGAAACCAAATTAATCATGGCAGATTTAACTGCCACTTATATGCCCAAACACAATTTATTTTTAGATTTTAAATTGGGTTATCGCCAAGCATTTTCAAATTTACCGCAGTTTGCACAAAGAACTTTGTATTTTACAACAGGCATTCGTTGGAATATTGTTAGTCGTAATTACGATTTTTAGAAAAATAGTTGTTTGTGTTTTGTTTATAGTGCTTTTGTGCTATTTTCGATTTTTATTTTTAAATGGCATTTTTAGACTCTTTAATAAACGGTGCATCAGATGCAATTTTGGTTGCAGATATTAAAACTGGTGATATTGTATTTGCCAATCCTGCAGCATATAAGTTGTTTGAATGTGATGAAAATTACCTCATAGGAAAACACCAAACACAGCTCCATCCGCCAGAAGAACTCGAATTTATAAAAAAGAAATTTGAAGAGTTTATTTCTTCTAGTAATTACAATGAAACTAGGGCTGTAATTTTAATGCAACTTGGAAATAAAAAGTCAGTATTAATTACCAGTGCAAATTTGTTTGAATCAGAGGGTAAAATGTTCTCAGCTGCCTATTTTAAAGACATCTCTCATTTAGATCGCTTGGATGAAATTGCCTTTGAGCAATCTCATATTGTAAGGGCGCCATTGGCCAATATTTTAGGGGTAACAGATTTGCTTTTAGAAGGCGGTTTGCCAGAAGATAAAAACAAACAATTATTGGAAGCCTTGCAAGGTGAAATAATAAAATTTGATGCTGCCATTAAGCGGATTAGTAAAAAGGCGTTTTTGTAATTGATATATCTTTTTTACTAGTCACAATTCTAAGTTTAAATTTTCCTAAATGTCAAGTTTATCCTTGGTTTCAGGCTATTTTTTGATTTAGGAATTTGGTGTTGCCAAAAATGTTGCGTGCTTCCTTCCATTATAAGTAAAGCTCCATTTGTTAAAGGAATATTTACTTTTTCTGTGTTCCTGTCGAAACGATGCCGCATTTGAAAGCTGCGTGTTTCACCAAAACTAATAGAGGCAATTATTGGGTTCGAACCTAATTCTTTTTCATCATCTGCATGCCAGCCCATGCTATCCTCACCGTTTCTATAATAATTCATTAAAACGCTTGTAAACGATTCTTTGCAAACTTCCTCTATACGTAATTTAATCTTCAACAAATCATCTGTCCAGGCTTTTGCTTCCCAGAATAAGCCAGAATAGGTATAGTTTTTATGGGCATCTCCATAAAATGCTGTTAACCTGGGTTGCGCAATTAATTTACCAAAAAGCCTAATTTGTTTTTGTTCCCACTCAATGGTTTTTGCCAATTGATTAAATAAAAAATTAGCCTCTTTTATAGAAAAAAAGTTTTCATACAAACATACCTGCGCGTTGGGTAATTCAATGTTTTTTAAATTAAACTTAGGCTTTCCAAATAATTCCGTGCTGCTAAATAAATCCATTGTCCTTTTAACTATTTAGCGTTTTGCAATATTATTGCCTGTACTTCTTTGTCGGGTACACTTAAAACGGTCAATTGAACTGTCGCGAAGAAGACTATGTTTTGTCTTGCGTGCTTTCATTCTCTTTCGCCACATTCTAAAACTCGATGGCAAAGAATTCTTTCGCATGAATTCAATCACGTCTTTTTCTTTTAAACCAAATTGGAATTCAATGGATTCAAAAGGCGTTCTGTCTTCCCAGGCCATTTGTATAATGCGGTCTATGTCTTCCTCATTAATATTAGTTGTATCTAACAAATAGTTTTTAAGAAGCGTTGGTGGATTTTTAAGTTTAGCTATATTTTGTTTCAACATGATTTTTCTGGTTTCTGCATTTATCGCTACAATACTTTACTTCGATCCAATTTTTCTCCCATTTCTTTCGTCAAGAAAAAGGCCTTGAACAAACAATACAAATTTTGCTAGGTAGGTTTTCCTTTTTTGTGTTCTTCATTTTAGGTATTTATATAACATAAATATTTGCCATTAGTTTGCCTTTGTTTTGTCATATTAATTCTTAAACCCTGAGTTGTAAAAAGGCCTATTTGCAAATTTTATAAAAATTTTAACAATTGAAAATCAAATTGTTATGACGAAAATTACAATTTTACACAAATTTTAAAACATAAAAATAACACTCATGTTCATGTGTTATGGAAACCAAAAACCAATGACTTCGGGGAGTAACCGAAAATCCAAAAGAGTAGGGAAAACTTAAAAAAAATTAAAATGGAACATTTAAAAATTGCAAGTGATAATTACGTGGCATTCACGTTTTTTATCGGCACAATGGCCATGATGGCTGCTTCAGTATTTTTCTTTTTTGAATTGAGTAACACCTCTCAAAAATGGAGAACTTCAGTTTTGGTTTCTGGTTTAATTACTTTCATTGCAGCAGTACACTACTACTACATGAGAGGTTACAACTTGGAAACTGGTGATTCACCTACATTCTTTAGGTACGTTGATTGGATCCTTACAGTTCCATTGATGTGTGTTGAGTTTTATTTAATTACTAGAAAAGCTGGTGCTAAAATCGGTTTATTATGGAAATTAATTTTCGCTTCA
>CAIYNF010000065.1 GCA_903927505.1 uncultured Bacteroidota bacterium
AATTGGTCCGTTAATTACTACCTGACCAGCATACGTTCCTGGTAATACTTTAAAAGTTACAGGACCACCAACACCATTTGCTAAATCTGCTGCAGCAGCAACAGGGTTAGGATAGTTACCACCCGCACCAACGGTATATAAACCGCTCAAAGGTGATTTTAAGGTAACAGAAATAGTATCATTGGTTTTATCTGCATCTGGATTAGAGTTAGGAGAATAAGTATATACTTTAATAGCATTGCTTGAACCTAAGTTAATTTGATTGGCACCCGTAAATAAAATAGTTACCGTATCACATGGCGCCAAGGTTCCAGAATAAGTTTGAACCACAGGGGTACCACCATTATTGGTATAGGCAATAGACATTGAACTAACAGTGTTTGCGCCAACGTTTTTAACCAATAACCTTAAATCTGAATAACCCAATGAAATAGGCATTGTAGGATTTAATAAAGCTACAGCTTTTACGTTGTCATTCACACCTACAAATTCGTCTGCACCAATTAAAGGTTCAGTAACTGATCTTGTTTGGCCATCCATGTCTGTTGGTACGTAGAAACTACCAATTGGCGAACCTTTAGGGTTACAACCATCTGCCAAGTGACCATCAAAACCAGTACTGGCAAAACTTGGTAAAATATTTTTTGAAGAGTCGCCACCAATGGTAGCACCTAAATAAGTTGAAGTTGTATAAGCACCACCTCTGTAAACTAAGTTTGGCGCACTTGCACCAGACATATAGTAGTTGTTGTTATTTACAGCTTGTCCACCAGCAGGGTTGGTAGGATTGGTACTGAAATAAGCCGCATAGTAACCAGAAGAAGTAGTATTGTAAATAAAATTATTATTCATACAGCTAATGCTACCACCAGCAGTATTGTTATAATAATAGATACCATAACCATAAGTTGCGGCCAAGCCTTTTACTGTATTATGGTAAACAATGGAGTTTCCTGTGTATATAGAACCATTATAATGATAAATACCATAAAGGTATGATCCTGGCTTTCCTACGATAGTGTTATTATAAATTTGAGCAGGATTTGAAGAAAGGGCTGTATTATAATAATAATAAATACCATAGCCAATATTGTAAATTTTATTTCCAATAATACGGGTTGGATTATGACCAGTAAAATGGTTATAGTTATAGTAACAATAGATTCCATAAGGCGCAGAAGTAGCCATGTTCAAGGTATTTCCAATAATGTCGATACCATTTTGCATAGAATAAATGTACAAACCATAATAGTATATGTTATTTAAAGTATTCCCTCTAATTTTAATTTCAGCGTTACGTAAACCAGAAACTACAGTAGTATTATAAAAATAAATACCATAGTAACCACCATTGATGGTATTACTATCTACGTTAACAGAATCCATCCAAGTTGCATTAGCAGTTGCATAACCACTTGCTGCAGCAGTTGCCATAATACCAGCAGAAACTGCAGTACCTACATTGGGTAAATTAACAATACATTTTGCAATGGTTGTTCCTGTACCTGCATTACTTGTAACATTACCCACAATACCAATTCCCGAGCAGGTACCAGTATTTGTATTGGTAATTGTCAAGTTTTTTAAGGTAACATACTTTGCTAAGTTAACTGTAACCAACGCACCACTTGCAACTGCACCCGTAATGGTTGTTGTTGCCGCACTACCGCCATCAAATACCAATGGATTGCTTGCACCCACACCTGTGTATGATCCAATTGCAATGGTAGTTGTGGTAGAATAAGTACCAGGTAAAATGTTCATGGTAACAGGACCACTTACACCATTTGTACTTAATGCAGTTAAAGCCGCACTAATGGTACCATAATTTCCTCCTGTACCTACAGTGTAGGTACCACTCAGTGGCTGTGCAATTAGTTTTCCAAAGGAAAACAAAGCAAGCATTACTGTAAGCAATAAGACATTTCTGCCTGAATTTGCCCTCTTTTTAGTAATTGTTTTTTCCATAATTATATCTATTTGTTTATTTATTTATTTTCTATTTTTCTATTTCAATACAGCTGATCACTCAATTGTAAAAAAACATTAAGTTGTCTGCTATTTACGGCTTGTAATTTATTTTTATTTCTGTATCCAACAAAATCAATTGTAGGCAATTATTACTAATTGCCTACAATTCAATATTTTATAATTTATTTTAACAAGAAAATTGCCGTTTTATTGCCATTAAATTAAGCTTAAATCCAGGTATCTATCAATTTCACTACTAATTTTTGAGAATAATTTGATGTGAAATTCCGCGTGAAGATGACAATTTGATGATGTAGAAACCAGTACTTAATTCCTTCATATCAATTTTATTTTCAGTTAATGGATTGCCTTCTTTAATTTTTATTCCAGCAGCATCAAACAATTCAAATATTGCGTTTTGGTTCGGCAATAATTGAACAATATTTAAATACTCATTTGCAGGATTAGGATACACTTGAAATGCTGGCTGATTGTCTTGTGCAGCAAGGCCAGAAGAAGTATCTGCAATGTAGGACATGGTATTAAAATTAATACGTGCCGCCCATTCTGGATGATCAATAAAAGGGTTTCTATTTTTTTGCGTTGAAGCGATGTATTCATTTCTAGCAATTTCAAATGCATCTGGTGGATCTAATTGGTGCCATTTTTTCAAAATTGCTTCGGTTTGTTTGGCACCATTGGCAAAAGAGAAGCCCCAATTGATACCATTTACGCCATTGTACATGGTACACATATAAAACAATGCTCTGGCTACATCTCCTTTTTGAGAATCTCTTGGTTCGAACACGGTATTGTTGGCAGAATCTTTTCCTAATTTACAATCGCCATTTTGGGTAGTAATTGTTTTAACCTCCCCAAAAGGATTGTTTGAACGCAAACCATTTGCTTGCAATTGGTCTGCCGGAAACAAATGATGTTGGTCGTTGTATTCTGGAACTTCTTTTCCGTTTGAACCATTTGGCCATGCACCACCATTATTACTAGGCATCCAGCTTTGTGGATAGGTATGTTCGCGCGTTAAAATACCATTGCCATTTCCCCACCAAACAAATGGTTCGTTGTAGATATATGCATTAGAAGTATATACACAATTTACAAGCTTGCGACCAGCGCTAGTATCTCTTGTAATAAAATTATTTACGATGGTTGCGGTGTAATTGCTGTAGTAAATGGTATCGTGCACATTAATTTTAGCCGACAATTGCGAAATAAAATTAGAAGATTTGGGATCGATACTGCCATAATAGCTACCTGGGTTTCCGCCTGGAGTTGTTAGGCTCGAAGCCAAAGGAGAACTTGTGAGGTAATTTTCAAAACCGGCAGGGCCATTTACTGCAAAAACTGCAAAATTATAAGTAGTACCTGCAAGTACATAGCTTGGCTTAAAAGAAGCGCCAGATCCAATAAAGGCAACTTGGGCATTACCAATATAATCGCCACGTTGGTATGTTTGTCCGTCTACAGGCACTTCTGTTATGGCAGCACCTGTTTTACGCAATACAATGTAGCCATCTGGTTTTGGGTTAGCCTCTGTATAAGCTACATTAAAGGTATATGCTTTTTGGTTGCTAAATATCATGGCACTTGCCTGTGCTGTTGGCTGACTTGCCAATGTTCCAGCAATTCCATAAAGATTGAGAATATAGGTACTGTTATCTGTTGAGTTGCTATTAATAGTTAATGCAGCATATCTTGATCCAGCATTTGCAAGACTAAAATTTAAAGTAAAGTTTGCAGAATCATTTGCAGCAATACTTGTTGGTGCATTGCTAATGCTATAATCTGCAGCATTGGCGCCACTTAAAGCAATAGAAGATATAGATAAAGCACTTGCAGTTCCTTCATTTTTAATGGTATAAATAGTTGAAGCAACATTTCCAATTACTTGTGTTGCACCATTTACCAATGAAACCCCGTTACGTTTTACATTGATACTTGCAGTTGTACTGGCAGTTGGCTTAGCTAAAACAACATTATCTAGAGAAACATTGCTACCAGAAACTTTGGTAGTATAAAAAAAGCGAATATACCTGCTTGCAGAAGCGGGTGTTTCAGTAAATTGCACAAAGGAACCAGTCATGCCAGTATGCGCACGCAAATCTGTCCAAGAAATACCATCAACAGATTCTTGCACATTAAAAGAACCTTGAAAGGCAGGGTTTGGAGAAATGCCTGTTCCTTTGATATAGTAAGTTAAGGCACCTGGCTTTTCGGCGAACCAAATTTGCACATATTCATTTTGGCCATCCAAGCGACAAGATACGTTTCCGTCGCTTCCTGCAGAATAGGTATAAGGGGTAGTTCCAGAAACTGTGAGGTTCAACCTGGTTTTCCAACCACTTGGACAAATGGTAGAATCTTCGGTTGGACTGGGATTGGTGAAGGACCAAGCAGCAGGCAACGCAGTTTGGGACCAAACAGAGGCCTGCATTAATAAAAACGACAAGGCAATTAGGAACTTTTTCATATAAACTGGATAATAATTAGTAGGGCAATGTAGGACATAGGTTTCAGGATTTCAAGTGGCAATAAAAATGATTCTAAAGTGTTGGAATGAAACAAGCGCCAATTGGGCATTCTAGGGCATTAATTATTTTTGGGAGAAACAAATATTTAACTCAAACTTAATACCAATGAACGAAGATTTATTGCAATATGTATGGCAACAAAAAATTTGGCTTAAACATACCTTACAAACAAGCAGAGGCGAGCAACTACAAATTATTAAACCAGGTGAGTTAAACAGAAATGCCGGGCCAGATTTTTTCCATGCACAAATACAGCGCGATGCTGTGTTTTGGGCAGGCAATATTGAAATACACATTAAAAGCAGTGATTGGATAAAACATGGCCATTCAAAAGACCCTGCCTACGACAATGTAATTTTGCATGTGGTATGGGAGCACGACCAAATTATTTACAATAAAACGAAAGAGGAAATACCTACCTTAGAATTGAAAGATTTATTGCCTGTAAGCATGCTTGATAAATATGTAGAATTACAAAAAACACAATTTGACATTGCTTGTAAAGGCCTATTTATAAAGCCGCCTTCAGAAATATTATATTTTTGGATGGAACGATTGGTGGCCGAACGATTAGAAATAAAACACCAACAAAATTTACAAATTTTAAAAGAAAGAAAAGGCCATTGGGAGGAACTCTTTTATTTTCAATTGGCGCATACCTTTGGGCAAAAAATAAATGCAGTTCCATTTGAAATTTTATGCAAGAATTTGCCTTATGAAATGGTGCAAAAAAACACTTTACAAAGCTTTTCGTTACAAGCATTGGTTTTAGGCGTGGCGGGCTTTTTAAATAAGCCTATGCAATCACAATACCACTTAATTTTGCAAAGAGAATTTAACTTTTTAAAAAGTAAATACAGCTTAAATATAATGGATGTAAGTATTTGGAAATTTGGCAAAACCAGGCCTGCAAATTTTCCAACAATTAGGCTTTTTCAATTTGCAGAAATAATGAAAAACCAAAGAGCATTGTTACAATATATATTAGAGGAAAACAATATAAAGAAAGTATATTCATTTCTACAATGGGATGTGCAACAAAAAATTGAAATTGGAGAATTGCATCCGCAAGGAAAAACAAGTCATTGGGAGAAAATTACCTTAAGTAAAAGTATGCTAGATTCGCTGTTTATAAATGTTTTTATACCCTACTTGTTTTCATTTGGAAAAACAAACAATAGAGAAGATTTATGTATAAAAGCTTTAGATTGGTTAGAATATATTCCGGGTGAAAAGAACAAAATTGTGGAAGAATGGAAAAACTTGGGATTAGCTACCAAAAAAGCCAAAGAAACACAAGCATGGATTCAATTAAAAAATTATTATTGTAAGAACAAACGATGTTTAAAATGCGCCATTGGAAATCACTTATTAAAACCAGTAAAAATTGGAGCCTTCTAATTGCATTTATTTGCATTACACAATTATTGCAGGCCCAACGCATCGTATTTATAAATGCGGGCAATGGCAAACTCATTGAAGCCAGGGAGGGCGATGTTTTATGCATTCAATACCATGGCTATTTGGGTCAAACCGAAACCTTTAAAAATACCCTAACGGAAATAAAAGACAGTAGTTTTGTTTTGGGCATACAATTGATGGATGCCAATAACCCACTTGCAAGTAAAATGGGGCAACAAATGCAGGTGAAGGAAATACGTTACTGCGATGTGGTAGGCTTTAGGAGAATGGGGATTGGCAGGGTATTGCTAAAATCAACCCTAACAACGGGTGCCGCCATTGGAACTATCTTGGTTTTAAATGCATTGTATAGAGACAATGCCATATCAGATTTTGGTAAAATTGGTATCTCATTGGGAGTAGGCTTAAGCGTGAACACCCTCATTAACCTGCTCCTTCCAGAACGGCCGAATCATTTTATGAAAGAAGGCTGGCAAATAAATCCATTAAAAGAGTAAAAGTTTTATAACTTCGTTGCACACAGTATGGAAAAGGTAAAGTTTTTTGTAGAAAAAAAGGTATTTGGCGTTTGCAGCTATTTGGGAGACCGCTTTGGTATTTCTTCCAGCAAAATACGTTTATACTTTATCTATACTTCCTTTATTACCATGGGTTCGCCTCTTATTATTTATTTAATAATGGCCTTTTGGATCAACATTAAAAAATACATGAAACCAAAAAGAAATACCCTTTGGGAAATTTAATTTTTAGTAGCCTTGAACCGAGCCAGAATTATTTTTATAGCACTTAGCTTTTATATTTTTATAGCCTTTGCGTGGTGGACATACGCGCATTACAAAAACAGTAAAATTATATACACCCAACAAAAGGATGTATTAGAGATGAGTTGCTATAAAGCAACTTTTGATTTACAGGGAGCCATAGACCAAGAACTGTTTTACGATACACTTGGATTGCAAAAGTTTTTTGAAACTAACTATCCCAATTTAGAGGTAGTTTTTTTAGATAAATACAGCCCGCTAAACAATTATATGGTTAGGCCAAGTCTTGAGCGTTATCAAGCACTTGAAGACACATACAAGCGCAAATTAGTGATGTATATAGCCGAAGGTGGCGTAATGATTTTATTGCTTTTTTGGGGTATGGTGGTTATTTATAGCAGCTTTAAAAAGGAGTTGTTTTTAAAGAAATTACAAGCCAACTTTTTACTCTCTATTACGCATGAATTAAAGACGCCTTTAACGGCCATGAAATTGTATATGGAAACTTTGTTGAAGCGACAAATTAGCCCAGAACAAACTAAAACCATAGTAGAAAATTCATTGAACGAAACAAAGCGCTTACAAGAGCAAGTTGAGATGCTATTGTTATCGGCACAACTAGACAGTGAAAAATATGAGATTCAAAAACAAAGCATCAACTTTAGTGAATTGGTAAGTGAAATTGTATTGAATTTTAATAAACCAAGGCCCAAAGCAGAAGCTATACAAATGGCTATTCAAGAGCAAGTATTTATACAGGCAGATGCCATGGCAATTGAAATGGTTATAAATAATTTAATTTCAAATGCTCTAAAATATGGTGGCAAAGAAGTTGGAATTAAAGTATGTTTGGATCAGAATGAAAATGAAGCAGTATTTTCAATAGCCGATGAGGGCCCAGGAATAAGTGAAGAAGACAAAAAATTACTGTTTAAAAAGTTCTATAGAATTGGCGATGAAAACACCCGTAAAACAAAAGGGACTGGTTTAGGGTTATTCATAGTTAAAAACTTAGTTGAACTGCACCACGGGAAAATTGTGGTGAAAAACAACAAGCCAAAAGGTACTATTTTTGAAATTAAACTAAAAACTGATGCAGACTAGAATATTATTGGTAGAAGATGAGGTGCATTTGCAGCATGCCATCAAATTGAACCTCGAATTAGAGGGACATCAAGTTCAGATATCTGGAACTGGCACAGATGCTGTAAAAACCTTTAGAGAACAAAAATTTGATCTCGTTATATTAGATATTATGCTGCCAGAAATGGATGGTTTAATGGTTTGCGAAAACATACGTATGTACGACCAAAATATTCCTGTTTTATTTTTATCTGCCAAAAATACACCAGCAGATAGAATTGCAGGATTAAAGAAAGGCGCAGACGATTATTTAACGAAGCCTTTTGAACTAGAAGAATTAATTCTAAGAATTAACAAACTGATTGAAAGAAGCAGGCAAATTAGAAGCAATAATGAGAGTAAAGTTCCCAAATTATTTCATTTTGGAAACAGTTGGATAAACTTTGAAAGTCATGAGGCCATGGGCGTTTCGGGGAAATTTGAACTCACCAAAAAGGAATTAATGTTGATGCGCTTACTAATTGAAAATAAAAATCAAGTGGTAAGCAGAGAACACATTTTAAAAGTGGTGTGGGATTATACTGTAATACCTAATACACGTACCATTGACAACTTTGTTTTGGCCCTCAGAAAGTATTTTGAAGAAGATCCAAAGATGCCAAATTACATTCAATCTGCAAGAGGAATTGGGTATAAATTTACCCTGCAGGAAGACTAAATTTTTAAGCTATTTTACTTGTTATTTTTGCTGCAATTCTTTGATTAAAAAGCGTGCAGTATGACTTTCTTTCACCGTAGAAATTTCTTCTGGTGTGCCAACTGCAATTACTTTGCCTCCGTGCTTTCCGCCCTCAGGACCAATATCTATTACATGATCCGCAACTTTTACCATATCCAAATTGTGTTCAATAACCAATACGGTATTGCCTTTATCTACTAATTTTTGTAATACACCTAGTAATACATTTACATCTTCAAAATGCAAACCAGTTGTTGGTTCGTCTAAAATATAAAAGGTGTTTCCAGTATCGCGTTTACTTAATTCTGTAGCCAATTTAACACGCTGTGCCTCTCCTCCACTAAGGGTTGTGCTTTGTTGGCCTAAAGTAATATATCCTAAACCAACATCATGTAATGCTTCAATTTTGCGCAAAATTTGTGGCGTATTTTCAAAGAAGTTTACAGCATCTTCAATAGGCATGTTTAACACATCATTAATGCTCTTTCCTTTGAACCTCACTTCTAAAGTTTCGCGGTTATAACGTTTGCCATTACAGGTTTCACATTTCACATAAACATCTGGCAAGAAATTCATTTCAATGCTGCGCATACCAGCGCCTTGGCATGTTTCACAGCGCCCTCCTTTTACATTAAAAGAGAATCTTCCGGGTTTGTATCCCCTAATTTTTGCTTCAGGTAAATTGGCAAAAAGATTTCTAATATCACCAAAAACTTCTACATAGGTGGCAGGATTACTGCGTGGTGTTCTGCCAATTGGTGATTGATCAATTTCAATAACTTTATCAACATGCTCGAGCCCTTTTATTTCTTTATAAGCTAATGGTTTTTGGTGCGATCCATAAAAATGCTGACGCAAGATTGGATAGAGTGTTTCATTGATCAAAGACGACTTTCCGCTGCCACTTACACCCGTTACGCAGATGAATTTTCCGAGCGGAAATTGTACGTCTATGTTTTTTAGGTTATTGCCAGAGGCACCTTTAATAGCTAGTGTTTTGCCATTTCCTTTGCGACGTACTTTTGGAATTTCTATTTGTTTTGTACCATTTAAATATTGCGCAGTAATTGAATTAGAAAGTAAAATATCTTTCATGGTTCCTTGTGCAGCAATATGTCCACCATGAAGACCAGCACCGTATCCAATATCTAAAATAAAGTCGCTTTCTTCCATCATGTCTTTATCGTGTTCAACCACAATAACACTGTTGCCAATATCACGCAATGCTTTTAACGAATCAATTAATCTGTTATTATCTCTTTGGTGTAAGCCAATACTTGGTTCGTCTAAAATATACAAAACACCTACTAATTGTGAACCAATTTGAGTTGCCAAGCGAATACGCTGCGCCTCTCCTCCACTAAGGGTTTTGGCTGGAGCGTTTAAGCTTAAATAATCTATTCCAACACCGCGTAAAAAATCAATTCTATTTCTAATTTCTTTAAGAATTTCTACTGCAATTATTTGCTGTTTATCGTCTAATAATTTTTCAACATTTTGAAACCAATCTCCTAAAGCACCAATTTCCATTCCGGCTAAATCTGCAATGTTTTTGTTGCCAATTTTATATTGCAATGCTTCCTTTTTTAACCTCGCACCGTGGCATTCTGGGCATGGTTGAATTTCCATAAATTCTTCAGCCCATTTATAGATAGAATCGTAGCTTTTTTCGTGGTAATGACGGGTAATAATATTTACCAAGCCTTCCCAGCTACTGTTGTAGTTTTGTGTATAGCCGCTGCTGTATTGGAATGGAACAATTAAGGCTTCATCATCGCCATGCAAAATAGCTTGAAGCGCTTCCTTCGAAAACTTTTCAATTGGATCGGCAAAAGAAAATTTATAGCGTTTGCCTAATTCACGCAATTGAAGGAAAGTCCAGTTTTCACGAGCCTCTCCAAGCGGAGCGAAGCCACCTTTATTGATACTTATTTTTTTATCGGGTACAATTGTTTTTTCATCAATAATACTTTTTACACCCAAACCATCACAAATTGAACAAGCGCCATAAGGTGAATTGAAAGAAAAAGTATTGGGTTGTGGTTCATCATAACTGATACCGCTAATTGGGTCCATTAAAAATTTACTGTAATGATGAATTTGGTTGGTGGTATTATCTAATAAAACCAGCGTTCCTTTACCAATTCTCAAGGCACTTTTTACGCTCTCAGAAATTCTAAAGCGTGCACCTTTGGAAGATTCTATTCTATCAACTAAAACCTCAATATCATGAATTTTATAGCGATCTGCTTGCATTTTAGGGGCAATATCAAGTAGTTCTCCATCCAAACGCACCTTTGTATAGCCTTGCTTTCTAATTTGCTCAAATAACTCACGGTAATGGCCTTTTCTTCCCTTAACCAATGGCGCAAGAATTGAGATCTTTTTATTTTCAAATTTATTAATGATAGAAGAAATGATTTGTTCTTCTGAGAACTTCACCATTTTTTCACCACTTAAATAACTATAGGCATCTGCCGCACGCGCATAAAGCAAACGCAAGAAATCATAAATTTCTGTAATGGTACCAACAGTTGAGCGTGGGTTTTTGTTAACTGTTTTTTGTTCGATGGCAATAACGGGAGAAAGACCATTAATCTTATCTACATCTGGACGCTCCATATTGCCAATAAATTGACGGGCATAGGCCGAGAAGCTTTCCATATAGCGCCTTTGGCCTTCGGCAAAAATGGTATCAAAGGCTAAGGAAGATTTTCCACTGCCACTTAAACCCGTAATAGTAACAAGTTTATTCCGAGGGATAATTACATCAATATTTTTAAGATTGTGTTCGCGCGCTCCTAAAATTTCAATTGCCTCATCCGATGCTAAGACTAGTTTTTTAAGGCTTAAATTAGCTTTTAAAGGCTTATCATGGATTGTTTCTTGAATAGGGATTGGGGTCTCAGTAGTAATTTTAGTCTTTTTGGCCATGGTAATCTTCTAGCAAAGAAACAAAGAATGAAAGGTTTTGTTGTGAAGAAACTTTACTATTTTATTAAAAGCTGAAAGACAGCACTAAATATAAGAACTTATTTTGTATACAACTAAACCTAAGAATTCTTTTAGAAGCAGGGTCCAATTTTGCAAAGCACCCTGGGTGGGAATAATTGTATTTAATAAGGTATCCTTTCCTCTAATACTTCTCAAATCGGTAGAATAGGAATCGCAATGAATTCCTGCTTTTTCGTAACATGCATGGGCTCGCCTCATGTGAAAACCTGCAGTAACTAATACATATTTTTTAGTGGCATAAGCTGAATCCATTTTTTCGAGCAATTTTTGCGTGAAAACGGCATTTTCAAAGGTATTCATGGCTTTATTTTCAACAATGATGCAGGAATCTGGAATTCCACACTTTAGTAAAAACAAACGACCTAATTCTGCTTCCGGTAGATAGGCAGAAAAAACAGTATCGGCGCCGGCTGAATAGATAATTTTATTGGAAACGCCTCTTTTAAACAAATCAATGGCTTGCATCATGCGGTCATTTCCATCAGAGAAATTCACTCTTACTTCGCCATCAATGGTATAATTGCTTACAAATCCACCTGGCAATAAGATGGCATCGTACTTTTGATTTTTAGCAATTACAATTGGAGGCACCTCATACAATTGCATGGCACGCATAGCCAAATAAGGATTTGACAAAATCAATAACAAACCAAAAGCCCAATAAAAATATGCTCTAATTTTTGTTACTAAATAAAGTAAAAATAAGACAATGATTAAGCTCGTTGGTGCTACCAAGGCATAAAGCACTTTCGATAAAAAATAAAACATATTATTTATTTAAATAATGGTAATAAATTATGCTACCAAGCATACCAAAAAAAAGTAACTCTTTAAATATTTTTCGTTTAGATCTAATAAAATAATTGGCCAAAACAATTGACAATGGAACTGCTAAAAAAGCCAAGCCATAAATATACCCTTGGTTCTCTGCAAGCACAGAAACAACGCCAAACAAGAGCAGTACCATTAAAATTAATTGTACACGACGTGTTTTCACTTTGTTTTTGAAAAAATTACTTTGTAAAGCCAATGCAGACAAAGCAAAGGCGGGAAGAATAAAAAACCAAATAATTCCCTCCTTATAATTCATGCCAATAGGATGGTAATAACTTTTTGTGAACGAAAATTCAAATGAATTTAGAAAATCGTTTAGGTGGTCTGTGAGATAAAATAAAACGCCTAAAAAATAAGCAGGAACAACGATACCAAAAATGGCAACCAACCAATACCTCAAATTAAAAGATGTCATGTACAAAACGCTCAATAAAATAAAGGGCAAATAAACAATCATGTCATAATCGAGCAACAAGCCCAAACCTAGTAAAATACCTGAATCAAAAACTAAAAATAAGGGTTGGGAAGATTCGTATAAATAACACAATCTGTTAAACATTAAAATTACAAACGTGGCCGAAAGTAATTGTGGGCTTAATAGCAATTGGCTTGGATATATGCTGTTAAGCAATACATAAAACAAGCCTGGCAACACACTGTTTTTGTATAAAATATCGTGGGAACTGCTAATGTAATTTATAAGAAATGCTTGCAGCAATAAAAGCGTTGTGGCAATAAATTGGTTTTGGTTTCCAAATAATTGGTGGTTATGAAGCCAATCAAAAATAACTTGTGCAAATGGGGTATGAAGTTCTATTTCAATTGGCACAGCCACAAAAAAGGTTGCCATACGAAGCAGTATGGTAAACAATACCAAACCAATGATTGAAAAAAGCGTATTTGATCTAAAGAATTCTAACACAATTTTATATTTAAAAAGTGATACGCATGAGGGTAAATTGTTTTTCGCGAATGGTGGCACAAAGCAGCGTATTAGGACCGGTTTGTTTACAATCACTTGGCACCAATGCAACGCTAAAATTACTTGATTTAACGGCTATTTTTTCGTCTGTTTTACCTTGGTAATTTACAGAATGTGCATTGATATTTCCATCTTTATCTAATTCTGAATTGTACAAAACATAGATATTGTCTTGAGTTGCAAGTGTTGCTATACCAGAGATATAGCCGCCATCTCCCATAGAACTTTGGCGTTTTCTAATTAAATCACCAAAGTGAATATTACCATCTTTATTTAAAGAAAGCAGGGCTACATCATCGTAATTATAGGTAATTCTAACACCTTCTTGCGGCATGTTATTGATATAATAATTAAACCGTTGTTCAACGCGTGTATATTTCTCAGAAATTAGAAACAGGCCACCATCACTTCTCGGCAATACTTTTCTAATATAGAAATTTCTTAAATCTGGATTTTTACTATCTAATTTTCCACCCGTAATTTTCTGAATAATGGTACCATCTAGTATCCCGGCATATTTTTCTTCGGTACTTCTTTTAGGGATGCTAAAACGTTCCATAAAATAACCGTTTACTGCAGTTTGATTGCCTTCTGAATAAAAGCCTACCACACTTACTGTTTGGTTAAAATTATTAACGCACATACCCAATTCCTCTAAAAATAAATTCTCATTTCCTAAATCATAAGCGAGCATTTTATCCTCAGAAGGATAATAGGCATAGAGAAAAAAATCGCGGTTGTCAATTTTACTTATCGCTTTTTTGGAAGGAAAATCAATTAAAACAAAAGCATTTCCGGCGTTATCCATCTCAAAATTGGTAACAAAAACATCTTCTAGCTGCTCATTTAATGTAAATTGTTTTCCAAATTGTTGCTGTATCAATTCATTGTAACCGTATAAGTTCAATTTACAATCGCCATTGGCAGCACTTTTTGTAAGAAATAATATTACAACATTCTTTTTATTGGCGCTTGTTTTGATTTGAATTTTCCTTTTTTCATTATATAAGGAAGCTGGAAAACTGCAGATAACATTAGGCATTCCAACAGCTTTTAAACTTGCATCCACTTTTTGATCTAACAAATCTATATTGCCTGTTTGTGTATTTTTTGCACTAATAAAAATATGCAAATCATTGTTAACCAATAGCACCCTTTCAATGTTTCCATTGATACTAATTGGGGCAGGAACACTTAATTCGAGGGCTAAATTATTTTTGTATTTTTCAATAATTACATCAGATGAAAAATCTGTATTCCTTGCTCTTAAAACAAAAACTCCTGCAGGACTTTCTCCAACCACTTGAGAAAACAAATTCTTCGGCTTTATTTTCTGCGGATTACCCCATTCTACGGTTTGTCCAAAGGCACTTTGGACCACTTGTAAAAACAGAAAAATAAAAATCGCTCGAAATGCCATTAATTTGTAGAAATTATCTAAAAAGCGAAGATACTTTTTCCACGCTATTTTAGAACACAAAAATACATGGGTCGCGTTAAATTATTTGATACAGCAAAAAAGAAGGAAGAAGCCGTTTTGGTAGGGGTAATTAACCGCGATCAAAGGCTAGAACAGGCAGAAGAGTATTTGGAGGAATTGGCATTTTTAGCACATACCGCAGGGGCAGTTGTAAAAAAACAATTTCAACAGCGCCTTAATTTCCCCAATCCCAGAACCTTTATTGGCGAGGGAAAATTGGAGGAAATAGAAGAATACGTAACTGCAAACCAAATAGACATTGTAATTTTCGATGATGAGTTAAGTCCTTCTCAATTAAGAAATTTAGAAAAAGTGCTCAAGTGCAAAATTTTGGACCGAAGCAATTTAATCCTAGATATTTTTGCGAGCCGGGCCCAAAGCGCCCAAGCTAAATACCAAGTAGAATTGGCACAAGCCCAATATTTATTGCCCCGTTTAACCAGAATGTGGACCCATTTAACCAAGCAAAAGGGTGGTATTGGGATGAAAGGCCCTGGTGAAACTGAAATTGAAACAGACAGACGTTTGCTTCGTGAAAAAATTAGCAAATTAAAGGAACGCCTTGATTTAATTGACAAACAAGCTGCCACACAAAGAAGAAACCGTGATAACAAAGTGCGCGTTTCACTGGTTGGATATACCAATGTAGGTAAATCTACCATTATGAATTTGATTGCAAAAAGTGAAGTTTTTGCAGAAGACAAACTCTTTGCAACTTTGGATAGTACGGTAAGGAAGGTAGATTTACCCGATGCTTCGTTTTTATTGAGTGACACAGTAGGTTTTATTCGTAAACTGCCCCATCAATTGGTGGAATGTTTTAAATCTACCCTAGATGAAATTCGTGAAGCCGATATTTTATTGCATGTGGTAGATGTGAGTCATCCTTCTTTTGAAAACCATATTCATGTAGTAAATGAAACTCTCAAAGAAATTGGGGCATTAAACAAGCAAGTAATTTTGGTTTTTAATAAAATAGACAAACTCACCGAGCCTTTTATTTTGGGGGATGAAACCCTTGAAAGCAAGCAGGCTTATATAGATCAGCTCAAAAAATCATGGATGGCCAAAGAAAATAATCCAGCCATATTTATTTCGGCCCACAAGAAAATAAATACCGAAGAATTAAGAGATAAGATTTGCGAAACGGTAATTTCTGTTCAAAAAACATTAAAAATAAAAACCTAGTGAAGACATAAAAAAAGCCCCATTTGCTTGCAAATGGGGCTTTTTATTATTTCAAGGGTTCGAACCGCAAGCACTGCGATTTAAAAATATTCTTTGACAAGATTAAAGTAATAACCTCAATATTATTATTGGCTTTTCCAACAATTTCTTGTGAGGTTTTATCACCATCCTTTTTAACTGCATAAACAATGTTTTCTTTCCAAATATAATAATTAGAACCCACGGTAACAATGCTAGTAGCGCCTTTACCACGGAAAGAAATTGCTAATTCTTCAGATTCAAAACTGTTTCCGCTTGGATACATCACTTTTGCGCTAAACATATCTGATTTATCTGCATTGGTTCTGGTGATACGACAAGGGCAAACACCAAAAATTTGTTGCTCTGCAACGCGGTCTGTCGACATGTTTTTAATTTTCCATACACCATTTTCATTTACCATTGAATGGCTTGTATACGCTTTCACCTCTGCCACTAAAGTAGTGTCTTGGTAGTAGTTTAAAGCAATTACAGCAGAAATATTTGCCAAATGAGAAACTGTTTGGTTAAAGGTAACAGAAATTATTTTTCTGTCTGCACGCAATTTGCTGTCACGTGTTCCTTTGATATCCCTTAACATATCTTCTGCTGAGCCCCTTAGTGTTTGTACTTTTCCGTCTACCGTTTCGGAGTTTCTAATAAAAATGAAATCTGAGCTTAAGTATTTGCCTAAGGACTCCAAATTGGGTGTAGATGAAGTGAAATAGGCATTCCAATTGCTGTAAAATGCGTTTAATACTTGGGTAGCCGTCATTTCTTCCACAACTGGCTTGTTGGTTAATTCAGCTGGTTTCTGGTTTTGGGCCATTGCGCTTAGGCTCAAAAGGCCAAAAGCCAAAGCTATAAATATAACTTTTTTCATAGGTAATTGATTGGTTTACAATTTCAGGGTAGCAAGATGAAGAATTGTGCATGAAATTCAAAACAAAAATACAAAACTCTGAAAACTTATGGCCCTAAATTGGGCGAACTGCCATAATTAATTATTTTCGCAACACTACATCCCATGAATGCTGAAAACAACAATATCGAATTAAGTGTGGTTATGCCTTGTTTAAATGAGGCCGAAACCATTGAAACTTGCATTAAAAAAGCTTTTGCTTGGATGCAGGCAAACCAAGTAAATGGCGAGGTTGTTATTGGCGACAATGGCAGCACCGATGGTTCACAAAAAATGGCGGAAGACCTTGGCGCGCGCGTAATTGCAGTTCCAAGAAAAGGTTATGGTAGCGCCTTAATGGGGGCAATAGAAGCTGCCAAAGGCAAATATGTTATCATGGGAGATAGCGATGACAGCTATGACTTTGGCAACCTGAATTTGTTTGTTGACGAATTACGAAATGGTAAAGATTTGGTAATGGGCAATAGGTTTAAGGGTGGAATTGGTGAAGGTGCCATGCCTTTTTTACATAGGTATTTAGGAAATCCTGTCCTTTCTTTTATTGGCAGGTTATTTTTTAAATGCCCTGTTGGCGATTTCCACTGTGGGTTAAGGGGATTTAGACAAGATATTGTTAGCGTACTTGACCTAAAAACAACAGGGATGGAATTTGCGAGTGAAATGGTAGTGAAAGCAACCATCTTCAAATTAAATATCACAGAAGTTCCAACCATACTTAGTAAAGATGGCAGAACCAGGCCACCTCATTTGCGCACCTGGCGCGATGGTTGGAGACACCTCCGCTTTCTATTGATTTACAGTCCGCGTTGGTTGTTCTTATACCCTGGCATATTTCTAATGCTTTTAGGTTTTATCATGAGCCTATTTATTATTAGAGGACCCGTAGATATGTTTAACCAAGTATATTTTGATACCAATACATTGCTTTACGCTGGGGCTTTTATAATTGTGGGCTACCAAGCAGTAAGTTTTGGCATTTTTACGAGAGCTTATGCCGTTCAAGCTGGTTTTTTACCCGCTAAAGATGCGCTCACCAAAGCATTTAAAATGTTTAGCATGGAACTAGGTTTGGTAATTGGAATACTCATATTATTTGCAGGTATGGGTGGCACTTTTTATTCTATATACCAATGGGAACAAAGCCATTTTGGACAATTGGAATATTCTAAAACCTTGCGCATTGTAATACCCAGTGTAGTTGCTATTATTTTGGGCTTACAAACAGTACTTTCAAGTTTCCTCATTAGCGTGTTAAGCGTAAACAAAAAATAAATATCAGATGAAAGCATTAGATAAATATTTACAAAACGTACGCATTCAAAAGGCCAAAAAATTTATCCATAAAAACGATTCTGTTTTAGATATAGGAAGTGTAGATGGCATCATGTTTGAACGTTGGAAAGGCTATATTTCAAGAGGCGTTGGGGTCGACCCTACCCTTGCTGAAATTATAAAAGGAGGCTTTTATGAGCTGTACCCCGGCTATTTCCCAGATGCATGCCCTAAGGGAGAAAAGTTTAATGCCATTACTTTGTTGGCAGTATTGGAGCATATTCCTACCAATCAACAAGCGCAATTGGCAGTAGATTGTTATAATTATTTACTTCCTGGAGGTAGATTAATTATTACAGTACCATCACCGCAAGTGGATCAAATATTAGAGATCCTCTTAAAATTAAGACTCATTGAAGGAATGAGTTTGGAGGAACATTATGGCTACAAACCCTCTGATACCGAACAAATTTTTGCAGCCCCACATTTTAAATTATTGCACCAAGGAAAATTTCAATTGGGCCTAAATAATATTTTTGTTTTTGAGCGCCTGTAACAGGAGCTATTACTAATTTTATATGGAAACAAACACCTTATCCGAAAGTAAAATGAGCGTTCTAATGGATGCCCGTAATGCCGATAAATCCTTTACGGAAGCCATTCATCAGTTCTTAGGTAAAACCAAACAAGATGTTGAAATTCATCTTTTGCTTAAACAAGCCAGTACCGACAAAAACACTTTAGATTGGATACAAAAAGGCAGGATAAAGGAACAAATAGAAAGTGTTGGAAAATCCTTAAACAGTCAATTTGCACTGATGCTTCACCAAAGTACAGGTGCAAATGCAGTGGTTTTATACAATACAAATGCAGGTTTGGGGAATTTACTACAGGCCATTGCTAGCAATAAAAAATTAATTGAAGAACAAAGTTTGCTTATTGGCTCACAAAACATGGTGGCCAAAGGAAGTAAAATTGCTGTTCCATTTGGTATAAAATTATTAAATAGCCTCACTCTATTATTTACGCCTGTTCAACAAACAGATGCCTATAGTGGTGTATTAATAGGAAAAACCAATAGCCTAATTGCGCTGTTTGAAAAAGAATTGGCAAATGGAGATTCCTATTTGCAAACGCTTAGTCTTGCCCATTCTTATGGGATTAAGACAAATGAAATGAGTATACCCGCCGACCACAGACCGGCAACATCTCTAATTAAATTAATTGGACAAATCATAGGTTTACGCATCAATTATTTTGTGAAAGATGCTCTTTGGCAAGCCAAAAACACAAGCAATAGCTGGAGCAATGGAAACCACCCAATTTACCGCTTTTCGTTCTTTGCAATGTTTTTGATTGCCCTGTTTACGATGCCTATTTTAAGTCAGGATTTTGGCAGCACTTGGGATGAAAAAGCGCACAATGATTATTCACAATTAGCCTACAACTATCTAACAACTTTTGGAGCAGATACCGCTGCCATTGCCGAGCAACAAAACAGTTCAGATTATATTAGACAAGCTTACCGTTTTTATGGCGAGCAAATGAATACCGTTGCTGCCTTTGCCTACAATTGGATGGGAACAGGCGTATATGAAACCCGCCATTTTATTAATTCAATTTACGGTCTTTTAGGAATATTATTTACCGCACTTATTGCCTTTGAATTGGCTGGCTGGCGCGCGGCATTAATGGCCATGTTGTTTATGTATTTTAATCCAGGTTGGCTGGGACATAGCATGAACAATCCTACCGACGTGCCCTTTGCCATGGGATTTGCATTTGCGGGCTATTTTATGATTAAGGTAATGCGCAGTTTGCCAAAGCCAAGATTTAGAGATTTAGTTTGGTTAGCCGTAGGCATAGGATTTGGCATTGCCTCACGTGTTGGCGCATTTTTATTGTTGGCTTATTTAGGTCTATTCCTTGGCGTTAATTGGCTCGATAAAATCCGTAAAAAAGAGGCAAATACCAGTAAACTCATTTTGCCTTATGCAAAGCTGTTTTTTATTGTTGCCATCATTGGGTATATCGTTGGTATTTTAATTTGGCCTTATGCTTTAAACGACCCTTTACACCATCCATACGATGCCTTTGTTAAAGCCTCTTCTAACGATTTTTACACCAACAATGTTGAGTTGTTTGAAGGACATAGAATTTATATGTTAACTGCCGCACCATGGTATTATGTATTTAAGTTTTTAAGCATTGGTAATCCTCTTTATTTATTGCTGGGAGTAGGATTAACCCTCTTGCTTGTAAAACCAATTAGCAAGCATATAGGTATAGGTAATTATTTGATGTTGGTGTTTATGATTTTCTTTCCCATATTCTATGCAGAATATAGCAATATCAACTACTATAACGGATGGCGCCATTACTTGTTTATTATGCCATTTGTAATTCCCTTGGCGGCGGTATCGTATGATTATTTATTTACCTTAAAAAAACCAATTGCCATAGCGGCAGCAATAGTCTTATTAGGTTTGTTCTCGAAACCAACCTTGTGGATTATTAAAAACCATCCCAATGAATATGTTTATTTTAACGAGTTAGTTGGTGGCCTGAAAGGTGCTTATGGCACCTATGAAACCGATTACTATAGCAACTCTTGCAGAGAGGCAGCAGAATGGATTGCCAAGCAACATCCCAAAGATTCATTATTGGTTGGAATAAATAACGAAACTACCACAGCCGCTTATTGGGCGCACCAAATAAACCCGCGTTTAAATTTTGTTTGGACCAGAGAGATGGAAGAACAAAAAATGCCATGGGATTATTTGATTTTAACCACCAGAACCTTTTCACAAAAAGAGTTACTCAATGGCTCTTTCCCTCCAAAAGGAACTGTTTATACAGTAGAGGCAGATGGTATTCCTTTGGCAGCAGTAGTGAAACGGGAAAATTACAATATGCCTTTGGGCTATGCAGCAACAGATAAGCAAAACTTTGATTCTGCAGTTTATTATTTTGAAAATGCTGTTAAGTATGCCCCAAAAGACGAAGAAACTTGGCGCATGTTAGGCTTTTCATTACTCAATAGAGGCAGGCTAGACAGTGCCGAATTAATGCTTAAGAAAGCAATTGACATTTATCCTGAAAACTTTATTGGATATAGCAATTTAGGATTGGTATACTTCAATAAAAAGGACTTTAAAAAGGCAACTGAAGTATTGGCAAAAAGTACAGATTACAAAGAAAATATTACCGAAAGTTATTACTATTCTGCCTTGGCATATTTAAACATGAGCGATTACCAAAATGCCATTAAGCAATTAGAAATGGCTGTTAAACACAATGCAAGTATTCCAGAGGTTTATTACTATTTGGCTAAATCTTATGACATCACAGGCAATTTG
>CAIYNF010000066.1 GCA_903927505.1 uncultured Bacteroidota bacterium
GATGAACCCAAACTAAATGGTCAGCCCATTTTATTTTTTCCCATGCATCTAATAAATCAGGTTCTAATTCAGTCCTTTTTTGGTAACCAAATTGCAAATTTGGATTGAACATTAAATCTATAATTACAATCTCCTTTATTTCTGCACCATGTCTGGATGCCCCTTTTTTGTATGCATCGAAAAGTCCAAAATTAAAGCTATCACTGTTTGGATGTCCGTTTATGATGAGAATTTTTTTCATTATAGATTTTAATCTTCGAATTTACTCATAATAAATCAAGAATTAGTTAAATAACAAGAGAGTTGAAAATATATAAAAAAAGCCATCCGACATGGATGGCTTTGTATTTGCTCCCTCTCCTGGACTCGAACCAGGGACCCCATGATTAACAGTCATGTGCTCTAACCAGCTGAGCTAAGAAGGAATTTTCCCTTTCGGGGATGCAATGATAGGAATTGAATTTTAAATACGCAATATTTGTAGCATAAAATTTTAAAAAAAAATAATCATGAGTTTATTAGTCGTTGGTAGTGTGGCTTTTGACGCCATTGAAACCCCCTTTGGAAAAACAGACAAAATTGTAGGTGGCGCCGCTTCTTACATTGCTTTGGCCTCTTCTTACTTTACAAATAAGGCCAATTTAGTGGCTGTTGTGGGCGAAGATTTCCCAAATGAATTTATTCAACACCTTAACAAACATGGCGTTAACACAGAAGGTTTACAAATTAAACAAGGCGAGAAATCATTTTTCTGGAGTGGCAAGTACCATACCGATATGAATACACGCGATACTTTGGTTACTGAACTGAATGTTTTGGCCGATTTTGACCCAATTGTTCCTGAAGCTTATCAAGACTGCGAATTTTTAATGTTGGGTAACCTTAGTCCAAAGGTGCAACAAACCGTTATAGAGCGCTTAAGCAAGCGTCCAAAGCTAATTGTAATGGATACCATGAACTTTTGGATGGAAATTGCCTTAGACGACTTAAAACAAACCATTAGCATGGTGGATGTTTTAACCATTAACGACGAAGAAGCACGTTTGCTTTCTGGCGAATACTCTTTGGTGAAGGCTGCTGCTAAAATTCAAGCAATGGGTCCTAAGTACCTAATTATAAAAAAAGGGGAGAATGGCGCTTTGTTGTTCCATGGCAAAGAAGTGTTTTTTGCCCCTGCCCTTCCTTTAGAAGAAGTATTTGATCCAACTGGCGCGGGCGATACCTTTGCAGGTGGTTTCATTGGTTACCTTGCTAAAACTGGCGACATCAGCTTTGAAAACATGAAAAATGCCATTATTTATGGTTCTGCCATGGCTTCTTTCTGCGTAGAGCGTTTTGGTACCGAGAGAATTATTGATTTGAGCCAAGAAGAATTGGAGCAAAGAATCAATCAGTTTAAAAACTTAGTGCGTTTTAATATTGGTGCCAACTTGGCCAATGGCAACTAAATAAATTCGGTTCGAACCGACACATAAAAAAAGCGCTGCCATTTAGTTGACAGCGCTTTTTTTTATTGTACGTTTAATTCTTTGTGAAAGAAACTTTGTTTAAGCCTTTGTGGTATAAAAGTGTTCGGGTCCAGCTGAGGCCGCCATTATTGCTTACCATAATTGGTCCATTCATTGGCCAGCCAAATACAGAACCTACTGCAATGGCATAATTATCGTCCCAAGCATCTATGCCCAACATAAAGGAGATTCCTTGACCGGTTTTTGGATCCGACCAATTTTTACCGGCATCGGTGGTTTGAACCAAATGAC
>CAIYNF010000067.1 GCA_903927505.1 uncultured Bacteroidota bacterium
CATATACCAATTGTAAAATCAGGTTCGAATTGCTTTCTTTAAAAGGTAACAATATTTATATCGACGGTTTCACCATCACAAATCCTGTAGGCATTTCAGAGGCTTTGAAACAGTCGTTGAATTTCAGTGTTTTTCCGAACCCAAGTCGTGATTTTAGCATTTTAAGCTTTGAAAACAACAAGCCAAGCAATATAGAATTCACTTTAATTGACCTCCAAGGCAAATTTGTTACAGGCATTGCTACCCAAAAATTTGATGCCGGTAAACATGAGGTTAAAATGGATTTAAAAGACTTGCAATCAGGTATTTATTTGTTGGAAGTGAAAACCGAAAATGGCGTGTTTGCACATAAGGTAATAATTGAATAGTGTCCTATTTTTAAGATAAAAAGCCGCTGCTCAGCGGCTTTTTGTTTTTTTTAACACAAGGATTTCGGATATTGTGCCCGAAATTTTTATGTTTTAATAGTGTTTTAAAGCATTTTAAAAATTGAGAAAGATTAAAGATGAGCAAGAATTTAGTTATTGTTGAGTCGCCAGCCAAGGCGAAAACCATTGAGAAATTTTTGGGCAGTGATTATACTGTAAAAAGCTGTTTTGGTCACATTAGAGATCTTGCAAAAGGTGATGATGCCATTAATGTGAAAGGCGATTTCTCACCTAATTATGAGGTGAGTGAAGATAAAAAAGCAATTGTAGCTGAATTGAAAAAGTTATCCAAAGAGGCCGATGTGGTTTGGTTAGCTTCCGATGAGGACCGCGAGGGGGAAGCCATTAGCTGGCACCTAAGCGAAGTTCTAAAATTGGATGAGAAGAAAACCCGTAGAATAGTATTTCATGAAATTACCAAACCAGCCATTTTAAAGGCAATTGAAAACCCAAGAGGGATAGATAAAAATTTAGTTGACGCACAACAAGCCCGCAGGGTTTTAGATAGATTGGTGGGTTTTGAATTATCTCCTGTGCTTTGGAAAAAAGTAAAATCAAACTTAAGTGCGGGTAGGGTACAATCTGTAGCTGTAAGGCTTATTGTAGATAGAGAGCGTGAAATTAACCAGTTTAATTATAATTCTGCCTTTAGAATAGTTGCTCGCTTTGCGGTGGGCGGCAAACAAATGGAAGCCGAATTAGGCAAACGTTTTGAAACAGAAGCGGAAGCAAAAGCATTCTTGGAAAATTGTAAAGGTGCTGATTTTAACATTAAAACCTTAGAAGTAAAGCCTAGTGAGAAAACACCAGCACCTCCTTTTACTACTTCTACCTTGCAACAAGAGGCAAGTAGAAAAATGGGTTATGGTGTAAGTATTACCATGAGCATTGCGCAAAAATTGTACGAAAACGGCTTAATTACCTATATGCGTACAGATAGTGTGAATTTATCTGAAATGGCTATCGCTAGTGCTGCCTCTTACATTACCAGTAATTTTGGTCCACAATATAGCCGTCCAATGCGCTATACCACTAAAAACGATAGTGCACAAGAAGCGCATGAGGCCATTCGTCCTACCTATTTTGAAAATGTAGAAATTGAAGGTACGCCGCAAGAAAAGAAATTATAC
>CAIYNF010000068.1 GCA_903927505.1 uncultured Bacteroidota bacterium
AAAAACAGGTAATCCGGTTCGAGCCGATATCTGTGATGCAACAAATAAAAGGGAACAAGCAATTGCTTTTTTTGGGCTGAACCCAAACCGAAAAACAGTTTTAATTATTGGCGGTAGCCTTGGGGCAAGAACCATTAACCAAAGTATTGAAAAGGATTTGGCCTTGCTTAACTTGGCGCAGGTAAATGTAATTTGGCAAACAGGAAAATTGTTTCAAAGCGAAAATGCCGCGCTACAAGAAGCAGATTTTTGCTTAAAAGTTTCACCATTTATTTATGAAATGGATTTGGCTTATGCAGCGGCAGATGTTGTTATTTCAAGAGCTGGCGCACTATCCATTGCCGAGTTAGCAATTGTTGGTAAGCCTTGTATTTTGGTGCCTTCACCAAATGTGAGTGAAGACCATCAAACAAAAAATGCCATGGCATTGGTTGAAAAAAATGCAGCCATTTTAATTAAAGATAGCGATGCAAAAGAGGAATTGGTTCCCGCAACCTTAAACCTTATAAATGATGCTAAGTTACAAAGAGATTTAAGTGCAAATATTTTAGGCTTGTCCATTGTAAATGCAGCCGAAAAAATTGTAGATGAATTATTGGCCTTAAGAAAATAATAGATGAACCTAAACGATATAAAAGTAGCGTATTTTCTTGGAATTGGCGGAATAGGCATGAGTGCCATTGCGCGCTACTTTAAACATATAGGCATACAGGTAATTGGTTACGATAAAACCAAAACTCCCCTCACGCAAAAATTAGTGGCGGAAGGAATGGCAATCCATTATGTGGATGATGTTGCCTTGGTAAATTCCTTGCAATTAAAACAAGAAAACACCTTAGTGGTATTAACACCTGCCATCCCTAAAGACCACCAAGAATGGGCATGGTTCAAAGCCAATGATTTTACCATTCAAAAACGTTCTGAGGTGCTTGGTTTGTTAAGTAAAGCCTATATCACCATTGGGGTTGCAGGTACGCATGGAAAAACCACAACATCCACTTTAATAGCACATGTTTTATTTTCAAGCAGTGTAAAATGTAATGCATTCTTAGGTGGCATTTCTTCTAACTACCAAACCAATTTATTGTTACATCCAGTTGCCGATACTATTCCATCTTCCCAGCAATATACTGTGGTGGAAGCAGATGAATTTGATAGGTCGTTCCTAACCTTATTTCCTTACTATTCGGTTATTACCTCTACCGATGCCGATCATTTGGATATCTATGGCGATCACAATAGCATGCAAGAATCTTTTTTGGCCTACGCAGAGCGATTGGTAAATGGTGGCACTTTGTTTTTGAAATATGGATTGGATATTCAAGAAAAATTAAAAGCAAACTTTGAAACTTATGGCTTACAAGCCGAAGCGCAAATTCATGCTTTTAATATCAGAATTAATGAAGCAGAGCATATTTTTGATTTAAACCTAAAAGGAAGAATTGTAAAAGATTTGGATTTAGGAATACCAGGAATGCATAATATTGAAAATGCTGTAGCTGCCGCTGCTGTTGCTTTAGCAGCCGGTGTTACTGAAGAAGAATTGCGCAGCGCACTCAAAAGTTTTAAGGGTGTGAAACGTAGGTTTGAGTATATTATAAAAACGCCTTCTTGTATTTTCATCGACGATTATGCGCACCACCCGGAGGAGTTAAAAGCAATCATTGGATCGGTAAAAAGAATGTATCCAAACCACAAATTGGTGGCGGCCTTTCAACCTCATTTGTTTACCCGTACCCGCGATTTTGCAGCAGGTTTTGCAGAAGCACTTTCTATGGTTGACCACCTGTTTTTATTAGATATTTATCCAGCGCGTGAATTGCCAATTGCCGGTGTAAATTCTCAAATGTTATTGGATCATATTTCTGCACCAGAAAAAGAATTAGTGAGCAAAGAAGATCTGGTAAAGCGTGTAATTGCGCTTAAGCCAGCTTTGTTCTTAAGCCTTGGTGCAGGCGATATTGATGCCTTGGTTGAACCTATTAAACTTGGTTTGCAATAGATGAAATTTGAAAAACAAAAGTGGAAAAGGGTGGCATTAAAAGTAGTAAAACTTTTGATGTGGATCTGTATGCTCTCTTTTGTGGTTTTTGTTTTGTTGCTTTCCAATAAAGACCTGGACGATAAGAAATGCAAAAAGGTAGATGTTTACATCTATCCAATTGATTTGCATTTTTATAACCGGCAAGCTGTTTTGGAAGTTTTACGCAAAGCCCTTGGGTCGAACCAAAAATTAATTGGAATGGAAATGGGGGAGGTAAATGTTTCCAAATTAGAGCGCGAATTAAAGAAAGATCCCTTGTTGGAAGATGCCGAGGTTTTTGCCGAAATGGATGCTTCCTTAAATGTGAAAATAGTGCAAAGAAGGCCCATCATTCGGCTTGTACGCTATGATGGAACACAATATTATGTGGATCAATATGGAGTAAAAATGCCCCTTTCAGAACAATATTCCCCTCGTTTACTCTTGGCAAATGGAAACATTTTTGAGCGATTTGAGAAGGGTGATTCAGTGTACTCTTTTGTAGGAAACCAGGTGTTCAAAATAGCCTCTTATGTTGATAACCATCCATTCTACAAGGCACTAATAGAACAGATATTTGTAAGAGCCGATAATGACATCGTTTTAATCCCAAAAATAGGGAGTAAGTATGTGATTTTTGGTGATGCCCAAAACATGGATAAGAAGTTCAGGAAACTGTTGGTTTTTTATCGTGAGGGCTTAAACCGGATAGGCTGGAACAAATACAACAGTATTGATGTAAGGTTTGATGGTCAGGTAATTTGTAAAAAGTAAAAAATTAGAATATGTCGGCAGAATCTAAAGTTATTGTAGGCCTCGATATTGGTACAACCAAGGTATGTGCCATTGTAGGTCGTCGCAACGAGCATGGCAAAATTGAAGTATTAGGAATGGGTAAAGCCGAGAGCTTAGGCGTTATCCGAGGAGAAGTGCGCAATATTGAAAAAACAGTTAGGGCAATTGAAGAAGCCATTGAAAAGGCCAAAGCTTCCTTGCTTAAAAACAATATTCAATTAGTAATTCAAAGTGTGCATGTGGGTATTGCTGGTCAGCATATAAAAAGTTTGCAACACCGCAATAGCATCAGCTTAGGCGATTCTGATGAAGAAATTAGCAGAGAAGATGTGGCACGTTTAATTAAAGATACCTATAAATTGGCATTGGCCCCTGGAGATCAAATTATACATGTATTGCCGCAAGAATATACCGTTGATGATATTGGCGATGTATACGAACCAGTGGGCATGTCGGGCGTACGCTTAACATCTAATTTTCATATTATCACAGGAAATGTAGATGCTATCAAAAATATTTACAAGAGTGTAGAGCGTGCCAATTTAGAAGTGGCAGATTTGATTTTAGAACCTCTTTCTTCATCAGATGCGGTGCTTACAACTGAAGAATTGGAAGCAGGCGTTTGCTTGGTAGATATTGGTGGTGGTACTACAGATGTGGCCATCTTTAAAAATGGCATTATTCGCCATACTGCCGTTATTCCTTTTGGTGGAAATATCATCACCAAAGATGTAGAAGAAGGTTGTAATGTATTGAAAAATCAGGCTGAGGCACTTAAAGTAAAATTTGGTTCGGCCCTAGCTGAAGAAAACAAAGAGAATGAAATTATAAGCATTCCTAGTTTCCACGGACGCCCTCCAAAAGAAGTTTCGGTTAAGAATTTGGCCATGGTAATTCAAGCGCGTGTAGAAGAAATTTTCGAATCGGTTTTATATGAAATAAAATCTTCTGGCTTAGAAAAGAAATTAAATGCAGGTATCGTTATCACAGGTGGTGGTTCGCAATTGCGCCATTTAGATAAATTAGTTGAATATGTAACGGGTTTAGATGCGCGTATTGGTTATGCCAATGAGCATTTAGGACAAACCACCATAGATGAAATTAAGAGTCCAATATACGCTACTGGCGTGGGTTTGGTGCTTAAAGGATTCAATACTTTAGCTGAGGTAGAAAAAATTCACGCAATTCCAAATGCCAAAGAAAAAGAAATTTTAATTGAGGAAGTGGAACGCAATCATTTCTTCAACCGCATTTTCAAAAAAGGAATTAAGTGGTTGCACGACGATAAAGACTTGAATGATTTTTAATTTGTTTTTGTAAGCAATTTTTGACTACAAAAAATAATAAAGACACAATGACTATGCCAATAGAAAACGGTTTTAAATTTAATATGCCTAAAGAAAAATCATCCATTATTAAAGTTTTGGGTGTTGGTGGCGGCGGCGGAAACGCTGTAAATTACATGTATTCAAAAGGTATAAAGGGTGTAGATTTCGTAATTTGTAATACAGATTTACAAGCCTTGGAAGCCAGCAATATTCCTAATAAAATTCAATTAGGTGCTGGTTTAACGCAAGGTTTAGGTGCCGGTTCGAACCCAGAAGTGGGCAAGAATTCTGCAATGGAAGCCATTGAAGATATTATAGAAACATTGGGTGTAAACACCAAAATGTTGTTTATTACTGCCGGCATGGGTGGTGGTACCGGAACGGGTGCAGCGCCTATTATTGCTAAAACTGCCAGAGAAATGGATATCCTAACAGTAGGTATTGTTACTACACCATTTTCATTCGAAGGTAAACGTAGAAAAGATTTTGCTTATGCAGGTATAGAAGCGCTAAAAAGTGCTGTAGATTGTTTGCTTATAATTAGCAATGATAAAATCAAAGACATGTATGGCAACCTTTCTATGAGCGCAGCTTTTGGTATTGCCAATGAAATATTAAATACAGCCGCTAAAGGTATTGCCGAAGTTATTACCTATCCAGGTGAAATTAATGTTGATTTTGAAGATGTGAAAACGGTAATGAAATCAAGTGGGGTAGCCCTTATGGGTTCTGCGGTGGCAAGTGGTGAAAACCGTGCCATTGATGCAGTACGCATTGCTTTGTCTTCACCTTTGTTAAATGAAAATAAAATTCATGGTGCTAAAAATATCTTATTAAACGTAAGCTCTGGTAGAGGCGAACATGAATTATTGATGAGCGAATTTGAAGTAATCAATAATTATGTGCAAGAAGAAAGTGGGTTCTCTGCAGAAATGATTATTGGTACCAGCTACGACGATAGTTTAGAAGATCAAATTTCGGTAACCTTAATTGCTACAGGATTTGAATCTATCCCTAAAGAAAATAAAATTATTGTAGGCAAGGTTGAACCTAAAAGCAACGAAGTAAGCGCTCCTGTAGCACCTAAAACTCCTTTGGTAAATGTTGCGCCAACAACAATTTCTCCCTCGCCTACCAGGTATAATTTGGAGGACGAAATGTTTGAGCCAAAAAAGCCGGAAGCCAAGGTCGACGATATTGAGTTGAACTTGCGCATAGAAGAAGAAGAACGCGAAGAAAATCCTTTTGAAATTGAAATGCCTCAAGATTTTTTTAATGAGGAAGAACAAATAGACCTAGAGATTGAAGAACGTGTGGCAGAAAGAATGCCTGAGGCAACAATTCAATCAAATATTTTCGATTTAATGAGCGAATCGCAACAAGATGAGCAAGAGAAAAAAATTGAAAAACATATCCAAAGAATTAAAACCTTAAAGGATTTAAATATTAGTATCAAAACGCCGCAAGGCTTGCGTGATATGGAGAAAGAACCTGCCTACGTTAGAAAATTAAAACGCCTCGATGACGTACCTCACTCTTCTGCCACGCAAGTAAGTCGCCTCAGTTTATTCGACGACAATACCGGTAAACCCGAATTGAAAACGAATAATTCTTTCCTCCACGATAATGTTGATTAGGTAAATCTTTCCATAGTCCATAGACCATAGCCGATAGACCATAGTTGACGGAATTTTCCTAAGAATTTGGACAACTGATTTTAAACCTAAAAATAAATAAAACCATGGACCATCGACTATGAACCATGGACTTTCAACCAAACAAAACCATGGACCATCGACTATGGACCATGGACTTTCTAAATAAGCATGAAC
>CAIYNF010000069.1 GCA_903927505.1 uncultured Bacteroidota bacterium
AATAAAGCTGATATGATAATTAGTGTCTTCATTGCATTATGCCTAAAGTTTTCGGGCTGGGCGAAGGTGGCGATTTTCACTACAAATGTGTATGCGGAGAACCAAACTTTGATTAACCACAAATGTGTCTGCGGAGCACTGAACTGCCACTTTTGCCAAACCCGTGTTAGGCACTGGCATTGTCATAGTTTTACTTGAAAAAATGGTTTGTCATAAAGACTTGAACGGGTAATGTTGCCTGTATAACCATTTGCAATTATTTCATTCTTTTTTTGTTCATATAAGTCAGGTTTAATCCATGGGTCAAAAATAATCTCGTCAACCAAATCGTTAATGTTCATTGGTATTCGAAGAAGGTCGTCATGTCTTTTGTTTTTGTCACGAACAATTAACCTCACTTCGTCTTCATATTCAAAAGATTTCCTTTTAATCAACATAGTTTGGGCAAACTCTAAACCGATTTGATAATTTGAAAAGTCAACTTTGGTTTTAAAAAAATCTGCAATCTCATCGTCTGTAACATATTCAACTTTGCCAATGAAATAGCTCAAATTATGAAAGGTATAATTTATGTCATAAGCAAGGTCAAATAGTTTACGTGTTGTCGTTTTTACTTTAACAGCAAACTCACTATTTCCTTTGTAATTTCTCCACAGTCCGTCACATTCTTTTTTTAGTGACCAACATTGTCCATAGTACACATCCCGAATATTTTCAAAACCTACAGGTGTCCCATCGTCAAGTTCTCCAACCGAGTTTAGAAGAAAATTTTCAAAAGGGTCTTGCCACTTGTGTGGCCTCACCAATGTAAGCTTGTTGTCTTTTAGGTCGTTTAAAAAATAGTCAAAGTTGAAAATTCTAAATATTTCTTCACCGAGGTCAAGGGCGACTGAATTAATATTTAAAAAGTCGTTTTTATATGCAACGTCTTTTGCACTGTCACCATGATTGGCGAAGTCGATTTGGATTATTTTTGTGTGTCTGTCTTTTGCTGAAAATGGTTTCATGTTTATGTCTTTATGCTTGTGCCTAACTTCCTTATACCAGCAAAAGTAAAGCGTCATTTGGTAATGTGCTTGTTTGCTTTGTGCCAAAAAAAGGTAGCTTATTTTTTAAATATCCCAAATTACCAATTTTATCAGAATGCATAAATGTTTATCTTTAATTATTTACAAAAAGTTTAGAATAATTACCTAATGGCTCAATCTCAAAATACAAATACTCTAAAGGCTCTTCAGAAATCCTAACACATCCTTCTTTAAGATCATGAATTGTAAGCGTTTTTTGTTCAAATTCCCAAAGAACTTTAAAGACCTTACCTTCATAAGCCCCTTTTGTTTTATATTCAAGGTGGTCTCCAATTTTAACTCTATGCCAATCTGAAAGTGGGATATATAAAGTTGATTCAGCATCGTCGTTTCCCCAAAAAACATGGAGCCTTACTTGTTTTTCTTCTATACGATTCTTTATTAAATTAATTAGGGGCTTTCGATTTAAATTCACCCCAATATTTATTATAGTATTAGAAATATTTTCTATGGCAAAATCCATTGATTTATCATTTTCTAAATCTGTAATGACCATTTTCAAAAGAGAATTCCACAAATCATTTGAAATACCAATTTCTGCAATAGCATCCTCAATTTCGATTAAAGCTAAATTTGATTTTTTTATTTTCATTAATTTTCCAAACTATTGTTGACAACGCATGTATTTTATATCTGAGTAAAACAAATTGTTTTTCTGGCTAAAATTTTATCAAAATGCTTTTTATCTATTAATTCTCAACGTTTTACCTAGATATGAGGTTTGCCAATCTATGGCATAAACCATATTAAAGGAGAAAAAAGCATATACAAATCGTGTAGGTTCAAACAAGTCCCAATGGTCGTTAAAAGATTGTACTCCATGTTTATTGTGTTTGGCAAAAGAATGCGAAATTTCAATGCTCTGCAAGTATTCAACTATGCGGTTTTTTATGTAAATCATCTATATTATTTCTATCTTTTGAGTTATTAAAAAAATAGAATCCCATGGCTATTGCCACCCTCTTCTGTATTATAGGGGTGACCTATTATGGTATCTAGGTATCCTTCGCAATAATCAAATTCAAATGGGAGTACAATTCCTTCTTGTAAAGTTATTTCACATAATCCAGTAACATACCAATGCCCTGTAGCATGCGCATTTTCTATACTTTCCTCCTCCAAATCCCATTTTTTTGCATCCTTTTTACTGTATTCTAAACCATTATCGCTAATGAAATCTTCATAATTGTATTCAAAGGCCCAATTATGGGTTTGTTCCACATCTGACTCATTGCCACCTAAAATTTCAAAAAAACGATAAACATCGGCCTCCGCTAGTTTTTTATATTTTGGCTTTTTCTTCTTGGTGTCTTTAAAGACACTAATTCTTCGCTCATCTATAGGCTCTATAGATTCTAATTCAAGCCATAATTGCTCAATATTCTTTTCGGAGTTTGAATTGGCCATTTGATTTATAAAATTTGTTTAGTTTATTACTAAATTGTAAAGGACATTTCAGAGCCATTTTTTTTGGCCTGTTTTTCAGTAAATTCACCATCACATGTATACACATTTAAGCAAAATTCCTTGAACATTGAGCTAATGTCAAATTCTTTTTCGCAGGGCCAAGTATGAAAGAATTCATTGGGTGCATAATCCTCACAATTGCCTGATGCTATTATTCTAGCAAATATTAAATTTTTTGAGGCCAGAGTAAATAGCTCAAAATCAGTAGAACCAATTGGATCGCTAAGGCTGCAATGGGCTATTTGTTTGGGTATATTTAATGCCAAAATTTCATCCCAAAATTCAAGGTAAAAGTCTTCTAAATTATCGTTTTCAAATGCAGTATTAAATGATGTAATTAGGTTTTGCTTGTTTTGAATTACCGAATCAAATCCACAAATTTCAAGTCTGTGTAAATGGGTACCATCCTCAAGAATAGATTTAAAGGTATTTGAATATTGGGTAGAAACAGTCATTATAATGGCATTTATAATTTATGTACAAATTATCAATAATTGCTGAAGTTTTCAGTTAATTTATAGAAGCTAGGTCAAAATTGGTAAATAATGTCATCTTTAAACAATTTACCTATACTTTTCTTTATTGTTAATTCATCCCCATCAACATCTTCTTCTAAATAGTACATGATTGTATTGGTATCAATATAAACTTCGTCAGACCTATAATAATTTTCTCTGATATGTAGTTCCAATAGGTCATCTAAAATTTCAATAAGGAGATAACCAAATTCAAATTTCTCAAAATCTTGCCAAGTTTTGGAATAGGTAAATGTAGCATATGTTTTATGCAGTACGATAAATTAGTACGCAGGAAAAACACCAAGAGGGTACGTTGGTGTCTGTCAGAATAAGTTCAAAGCTTGTATATTCATTTTTTGATTCAAGCTTTTCTTTTAGGTACAAATAAAAACTTGAGCAATGATTTGAATTGTTGAAGTAATCATCTTCATACCCATTTGAGAATTCATCATCTTCACCGTGTTTTTTTTCAAAAGTATTTAAGTGCTTTTTAAAGGATTTTGAGATGTAGATTGGTTCTTCGGCTTCATAACAAACCAAAAACAATTCAAGTCTTTTGCTTACTTTTAATTTAGGGTTTGCTTGAAAATCATTTATCATTTCAATCCCAGAAAAAGGGCAATAGAATGAAGGTAAATCATTGTCTTCGCTTACCATTAAAACATCTTCTTCAGCATCATTTAATCTTATGATATTCATGTATTTATATTTTTACTCGAATATAAAAAAAATCTCCTTATTTCTTCCTTTATCATTAATTTTTCATTTCATTTTCTAGGAAATACTTATCAGTATTTGATATTGTTAACCATTTCGTCAAAAAGCTCATAGCCATTGGATTTTATATCCATATTCCACTTAATAAAGCATTCTCTTAACATAATTGCTGCAGGTAATTCATGGCTTTTAAAATCACCTTTAATTCTGCAATCACTAGTCCAAGCCCAGCAGCCCCAATTATCATCCCAGCTAATACGAAATAGCGCCCAATCCCATTTTTTGTTATTTAATGCAAGTACGATAAAGATATCATCCGTGGTCCAAGTGGTCCAATTTTCAATTTCATCCTTATTATGTCCAATTGTAATGGCTTCTACTGGAAGCATCATCACCATATCGTCTGCGCATCTTATATCATATTCTAATACATAACCTTTTTTTTTAAGAAATGGAAGTTTGAAATCGCTAAAGTCAACGGCGTATTTATTCATAAAATTGCTATTTTTATTTTATTGAAAAAGTAAAAGTTATAAAGTTATTTCAAAAAATGTCCTGCTTTTACAATTGCCCAATGGGCCCAACTATCAGCTTCTTTTAAAATTGGTTCACATGCCGCCATTGCTTCTTTAGGTCCAGAATAGAGGTTAAATACCTTATTTGATTCGGTTTCATATGTGGCAGATATTAACATACCAATATTGTACCTGGTTATTTCTAGGTCTGGTGACGAATTTAGCTCTGAAAATAGAGCTATGTTTCTTTTTTTCTTTGGATTTGTTGAACCAATTAAATACTCAATTCGCAAATCTTCTTCTTGCTCGTAAACATTAAAAATACCTTTGTCAGGTACAGAATAATGCATGCCTGCAAATAACTTGGGTAATTTCCTTTTTCTGAGACCTTTTCTTAATTGCAATAATTCTTCAGGAGTTGGTGTCATGGATATATTGTTTAATTTTGATTAATTATAATGTATATAGGCATCGCTAAATTAACTAGTAGTAAATATATAAAATCCGAATTTTATTACAATTTTTAATGTAAAACCTTCTGCACAGATCCAACTTGGCAGTAAAATTAAGTAATATTTGGACCACTTTATTTTGACGATTTACAAATTATATTTTAATTGGGGTAATAAACCAGGTTTCCGCTATAATCTTTTTTATAGGTACCCAATGTATTGCCATACTTGTCTTTTTTTACAATGTTTCCACTGTAATCTTTAGACAAGGTATATAAAATATTGCCATATTGGTCCTTTACAACTTCATTCCCGCTGTAATCAGTTGATTTGGTGCTCTGGGTATTTCCATAAATATCTTTCGATACAGTATTACCATTATAGGTTTTGGATTCAGTATTTATAATATTTCCATATTTATCCTTCCAAACTAAATCGCCATTGTAACTTGTTGTACCTGTTGCTACAATATTGCCGTATTGGTCTTTTGCCACAGTATTTCCGCTATAATCCTTAGAATATGTTAATGTTTGAGAATAGCCTAAGCCCGTAATAAGCATAAATGCTAATAATAATAATAATTTTTTCATGTGATTTTATTTTTTGCCTACTCTAATCGGTTTTTAGCTACCCCGTTTTATTTTAAAAGATTTATTAAGGTTATTCCGTAAACTCAACTAAATACCCTGAATAAGTTACGGTTTTTTTGCCAAAAAAGGGAACGCACCAAGTGCTATGAATTTCAACAGTTGGGTAAATAAATGCCCTTGCGCCACCAACTAATTTATTTTTCATAACCATGTTATTTCTGGCTTTATCTACCAAAGCTTTTGCCCTTAATCCACCTATGCCAAATATATATCTAGCGGTAGCTGTTCCTGTAACCTTTTCAATTACCTTATAGTTTTTTTGTGATAACACTATGCTAGTTTGACTTTGGTTCACATTGCTTGTTAATCCATCATGGAAGCCACAACTAGAAAATAGGCAAATAAAAATTAAGCTAAGCCAGATTTGAAAAGGAGATGTTTTCATAATAGATTGTTTCAAATGAAATGAAGTATTCAAATATATATACTATTTATGCCATAAAATGACAAGCAGTTTAAATCCTCAACTTGCCTTCTTGGATAAACCCAAAAAAGGCAACAAAACCACAATTAGCAATGCATAAGGCGTTTTGCGCCAAGCATCGCTTTGTAGCTTTGTTGCCCTTTAAAGTGCTTTTATTTTAATTATTAAACCTAAAAGTTGCGCCTAGGCCTAAAACGCCTTCTGAGCCATAGCCTAGTTTGCCATGCAAGCCAAACCAGTTGTTAAAGTAATATTTGGCATCAATGGCTGTTAGGTGTAATGCAAGGCCTCCTGCTCCTGTAATTTCAGGTGAAGTATAGGTGCTAGGGGTTACGGTTGTTTGAACAGTTGCAATAGCGGTTCCTATGCCTAATCCACTGCTTAAATTCCATTTGTCGTTGGCTAGATAATTGTAATTAACGTGAAGCAAAATGGATAAACGGGTAACATCAAAACTGTATGAGTATTGGTAGTTGCCTAAATAATCATTCACGTCTTTGGCCTCGGTGCTTGCGTTTGAAACATTAAAACCTGCAGAAAGGGATATTTTATCACTAATAAAATAACCAATAGTTAATTGCTTGGCTGCAGATGCACTGCTAATGGTGTAATCTAAATTTGTAAGCACGGTTTGGGTGTAGTTAGGAATTGTTATGCCTGATTCTACAATAAAAGCGCCTTTTTGAGCATTTGCTGTTAGTCCACCAATTGCAGTGGCTAATAGAAGGATCATTTTTTTCATGTTGTGTTGGTTTATTTGTTTGTGAAACGTTTTTAGGGATAGGGAATTTATTTATCAAAGGCAAAGCGTTATTGAAACATGATGAATGGAATAGCCACAGCTAGAATACCACTTATAATTACTATGGCTATATAGGTATTCACATAGCTTTTGGTTACCTCGGTGCATTCATTTTTAGTATTCTCCTGCAAAACCACCGATTGAAAGCTGGCGCATTCTTTGTCTTTTTGTATAAAGTAATTGTATTGCCTTTCGCTCATGTTCTCTAAAGGAACTTTCTTTAAAACCAAGTACAATGAATCGTTGCAGGGAGATTCTACCTGTTGCGAAAATCCTATGCTTGTTATGGCTGTAAAAGCAAGGAGTAGTAATAATTTTTTCATGTGCTTGTTTAATCTACATACAAAGTGAGAAGTTTTTTATGACAACTTGGGTCAATGCTTTGGCACTTCTCTTAATATTGTCCTTATTTGTCAAACTATTTTTTTAGGTATGTTAAACCAGCATAAAATTTTAAGGGTATTTAAGCTCATCTCATTATTGAAAAAGGCACCCGCTAAATCTACCCGAACCATTTCAATAATGCTGGACCTCACAGAGAGAACAGTATATAGGTATATAGATCTCATGACCGAAATTGGATTTGATATACAAAAAGACAAAAACAATAAATATGCTATAGCCATGGATGATGATGGCGCCGACGAATACTTTACCCTGGAAGAAGCAACACTCATTAAAGAGCTCTTGTTAAGCAGTGCCCAAAACAGTGCCATCAAGGATGGTATCTTAAAGAAAATTTTTGTAAAATCTGAAATAGATCTGGAGGCAAACCATATTATCAATGCCAATAATAGCAGGCTGGTAGCGCAAATAAACGAAGCTATAGGGCAACAAAAGCAAGTTGTTTTACAGAAATACTTCTCTGCCAATTCAAATAATATTAGCAATAGAATTATTGAACCCATTAAGTTTACCAATAATTACCAAATGCTCTGTGCCTATGAGCTAGCTAGCAAGAAAAACAAGTTCTTCTCCTTGGAAAGGATAGGTTCGGTATTAATTACAGAAAAGAAATTTGAACATGAAAAATTACACCATTTTGAGCAACCTGATGCCTTTGGCTTTGCCAATTTGGATGAGCAGAAATTAAAGGTAGATTTGTTATTAAACTTAAGGGCTTATGTAATCTTAAAACAAGAATACCCAATGGTTATCCCTTTCATTAAAGTAGACAATAAAAATAAAACCTATCATTTAACACTGGAGGTTAACAATCCAAAGCCCGTAACACGTTTTGTATTGGGTCTGCTAGATGAAATTACGGTTTTGGGTTCAGACCAATTTATAGAACACCTGAGAACCTTTGTTGGGCAATTGTATGAGAACAATAAGATGGATTCTAATTTATAAATTGTTAAATTAAAAAAAAAGCATAAAAAATGCCACCAAGCAATTGATGGCATTTTCAGTTTAGCCAAATAAATTATAGTATTTGTAGTTATTCTTTTACAAATTTATAGGACTTCCAATCAAAATCACTAATTATTAAGTTATAAACACCGCTTTCCAATTCACAAATTGAAATAATTTTTCTTTGGTTTATTAATTTCCCTCGCATAATTAGCTTACCCAAACAGTCATATATTTTATATTCTTTATTGTCTAAACAAATATCAGAATTGATTTCAAGAATTTCTTGCGCAGGATTTGGAAAAATTTTAATTTCTAATAGTTTTAATTCAGTTAACCCAGTTGCAATAAAATTAAATCCAGGCAACGATGTGCTGCCTCCTAAATTTGTTACACTTACACTGCCACTGCTACCTTGTCCTACAATTGCTGTAATAGTTGAATCGTTAATTTTATTAAAGGATATGGCAGAATCATTCCCAAAATACACTGATTTTACACCTTTAAAATTACTTCCTATAATGGTGACAATTGTTCCTTTAACTGCAGAAGTTGGATAGAATGATGTTATGGTTGGGGCAATAATAATTTTTGCCACATTAGAAGTTTGTTTAAATATTTCATTACCTCCAATGTAAAGTGAACCATTATTGTCAAATGATATTGAATTTATTCTAGTAAACAATTGTAAGGAATTATTTCCACCTAATTCATTCCAAATATTACCAGCCCACCTTAACACATAAGAATAGTCAAATGGACCTATTTTTTTTGAAAGATTTCCAACAGCGTAAATATTATTACTTTCATCAGATGTCAATTGTATTTCATCTGTTAATTGTCCCAATTGAAGGGTTGCTCCTAATTTGATCCACTTTAAGCCATCCCATTTGTTAATTTTACTATGACTAGAAATTCCATTCGCTGTAATCAAATTACCTCTTGTATCAAAAATTATTGATGAAAATGGATCTTGCATAAAGGAAGTATCAGTATTTCCTTCCATAACCCAAGAACTTCCATTCCATTTGGCTACATAATATAACGAACCAAGATTAGTCGATTTGGTAAATGCGCCCGCTGCGAAAATATCTCCATTTGGATTTATTGCTAAACTTTTTATAGGGAAATTGAAAATAGATTTAGTTGTATCTCCAAGAAAAGACCAAGAGCTACCAATCCATTTAGCAACAAAAAAACCATTACCTTTAAATAATAAACCAGTGGCAAATAATTGGCCATTTAAATCAGTGACAATATTTGTAATTCCACCATTAAAATATTTGGATCCATTCAATTGACCCAAGGCAGACCAAGAATTTCCATTCCATTTAGCAACATAATTTACACCGTTTACATTTGTAAATGCCCCAGCTGCATATATATTGTTGTTTTTATCGATTGCTAAAGAATAAACTACATTATTAAAAGGGTCTATAGGCCCTCCTAATTTAGACCAATTGCTACCATTCCACTTTGCCACATAATTAAAATCTCCTGCAGCATAAAGGTTGCCATTTTGATCATTAACTAAACATCTAATTGTATTAAAAGCTGGAAAGCTAACATCTTCAATTTTTGTCCACTGTCCTTTTGAAATTATTGGATAAATATTTAATGCAATTAGGAAAATAAAAGTCTTAAAAAAAAAAATCTTTTTTTGTTGAGTTTTGGGATATGTTTTTCATTTCTAAATTTTAATTAATGAACATTTTTATTGATCAATTTTTGAAATAATAATCGAATTATCATTTATTGTCAATATTAAATTTTCTATGTAAAGTTGATTTATTAATAATTATTTCTAACAAGTAACCTCTGCATGTCTTCAGAGTAAAGTGGACTATTTCATAAATAGAGTTTCAACTTAATAAATAACTAAATTATTATTTTAATAAGTTGTAAGTTCAAGTAATAAGTGCGATTTTTTATTTTTCATATTGTTTTTTAAATTAATATTATTTATTCAATATGCCATTATACATGGTCGTCTCATTGAAGATTGGATTAGCATTATACATAGAGTATTTACATTGATAATTTAACTGACCTCCTGAAACTTTTATATTATATTCCCAAACACCGCCAAATCCGTTAACCCTACTATCTACAACCTTAATTATCTCTTTATTGGCATTGAAATAGTAGTTATTGGCAGTCAAAAAGTGACCTGAATTATCTTTTGAGATTCTAAGATCCATTACAAAATTTTGAGAACTCGAACTTCCATTCCTTGTAGTAATTGCATTTACATTGCCACTATACAGTCCAGTATAATCTAAAGAAGATGCGGATTTGGCAGTTTCGTCCTTTTTACATCCGAAAGAAAATAATGTTAAGAACATTAGAATGATTTGAATTGGTTTTATCATTTTATTTTTAAATTTTTGTTACCCTCTAATTCAATTAATAATTGGAGAATTATTTTTTTTATATTTTTTATTCTAATATCTACTAGCGCTTTATTATTTACTGATAACTCTTCTGGTATATGTGCAATTACTTTTAATGCCTTTATTTTTGAAATTAATTGAGAAAAAATAATTCCAGAAGATTCTCCATTTTCGTCTTCGAATGAAAAATATTCAAAAATTGGAGTGAAAATGGTGTTGGAGGAGAACCCAATTGCTAATTCAATTGCATCAGTTTGAAGTTGTTTTAATAAATAATATTTAAAATCATTTGAAATGTCTATCCAATTAGTCATATCAATTAATGCTAGATTAATTCTAAACTCAACTAATAATCTCCTCCTTAATGAGTCTTGATTTTTGCTCCAATAATTCAACTCTTTTACTGTTGAAATAACTAGATCTTTTATTATAAGTGTTTCGTACATTATTAAAAGTGTATAAATATTATGCAAATATAAATCAAAAGCTTGCCACAAAATGACAAGCAGTTTAGCAGGCAGCTTTTAGCTGCTTAATACTACTTCTAGCGAACTTATTTAGTGGTTTAATAAAGCCTATTGCAGTTGTTTTTGGCTTAAGTATAGCCTCAATAAAAAAATCATAGTAACATTCAATAAAAAAAGCAACGCTTTTTCAAAAAAACTCGCTTCTCGCTTCTTATAACCTTTTTGGTGAAATATTCAAATGCAAGAAATGCAAATAAAGTTTGGGGAAGGGGTTGTGGGGGATAAAAAAGCCCTTCGAAATTTCTTTGAAGGGCTTTTGATGGTAACTATGAAATATTTTTGGAATGGTTTGGGGTTGGGCAGGCATACATTATATTCTATTTCAACTTCTTTTTTTCCTTTACCGGTGGCAAAAAGTTCTCCCCAGTTACCACTCTTTTACCCGTTTTTGCTTCTAATTCTTTTCGCGCATTTTTGGCTACTGCACCCCCTTTTTTGCTGGCTACTGCATTTTCTTTTAATCCTTTTGCCATTATTGTTTCCGCTATTTGTCTGGTTGAAAGTTCAGCCAATGCAGTAAATATCAATTCCGCTTCACTCATATGGTCTCTAAGGTTTTGAGATTTTAAACCTTTTAATTCCTTATGTTTCTTTACGGACAATCCTGTCCATTCTTGATGAATGATATTCGTTAATGCCCCAAATTCATCTCCTTTTTTCACACCACTTTCTTGCCAATAATCAGTTAGCTTATTTCGGGTTTCTTGCCCTGTCATTCGCTGCTGAATCCATTTTCCGCTTCTGCCCAGTTTTTGCCAGTTTTCTCTAGCTCTGTCTATACTTTGGCTTGGGTCGTTTATTTCTTGCAATCTTTCGTAACCTACTTTAGAGAGCCATTGTTTAAAGGGTTCTGCTTTAGGTGAAGGGATAGATTGAATAAGGCGAAAAATATCTTCTACATTACCCACATCTGTTTTGTAAAATTTACCATCATCTGATTGTAGTTTCAGTTGGTTACAATTTGTAACCGACTCATTCCCCTCCTTTTTTAGCCTACTTTTCAAAACTTTCCAATAGTTTCTGGCTCTATCTACAGTTGGCTGATCAGTTAGAATACCAACTATATCTACTATGCTGAAATACCACATTTCTTTATCAGCATCGTATTGACTTCGCACCTTTTTATTTTCAAATATTTTTATTTGGCTCATGTTGCTCTTATTCTCCTTCTATAATTTTAATTTTACTCACTTCTTTGTAATTTTTATTTTGGTATGCATGAAGCGCCATTTTATACATTTGTTATTTGCTCGAGCTTTCTACTATGGCGATTTCTTATTCGTTCAAGTAGTAAAGTTGGCAAACTTCTACCTGTGTTTTTTGCGTATGATTTCGCTCTTTAAATAATCAACTTTTCTACTGTTAAAGTTAATTTAGTTATCTTAATTTCGTGTACTTTTTATAAATATAAGTATTAAAATATAAACTCCAAATTGCTGTGCGCCTAATGGTTGGGGTAGTCGATAAAGTTTTTGAAAAAAACTCGCTTCTCGCCTCTCGCTTCTATTTCCTCCTATACTTCCCCCTGGTATGGTAATAATACCTTGAACGATTTTGGTTTTTGATGGCATTTTTATGCGTGCTTACAGGCATGCGTACATGTCCTTTGTGCATACGGCCACGCCTATCCACAAAGGGATGCACATAACTTGCGCCACTGCCTTCATCAGCACTATCACTTGTATTGCAGGCAGGTATCAAAAGAAAAGATAAAGCAAAAAGTGGAATGGCAATGAGGGCCAAAAAGCTCAGCATACAACCCTTGCTCGTTTTATTATATACCTTGTTATAGGCTGCCTTTTTAGGATTGGTAATCCAACCCATTCCTCTGGGTGCTTTAACCCCTAAATTATGGCGTACCAAACGCGACAAAGATGTGCGGGCAGCAATTTTTTTATTGAGATTGGGTATCCTAAATCCGATTTTCATGGCAATGAAATTTAAAAGCAAGATAGCGTAAAACTTTAAGTTAAATGCGTTTAAGCCTCCCTGCTCCATTTATAGGTTGAAGGCATTTTCTTCAATGCCAAAAATCGCCTATCTTCGCCCTCCAACAGGATGGCAGCAAGGGACATATTCTCACACCCCTCTCTCCCACTCCCTCCTGAATATGCACCCATAGTTCAATGGATAGAATTTCAGATTCCGGTTCTGAAGATGGAGGTTCGAATCCTCTTGGGTGCACTTGATGACCAATACCGGCCCTTTTGAATGACGAAATAAAAATCAAGCCCGGAGGGTTTGAATTTTTATGCAGGAATTCAAAAGCGGTGCGATAGCAACGCG
>CAIYNF010000070.1 GCA_903927505.1 uncultured Bacteroidota bacterium
ATAAAATATACAAGTATTTTCTCATTTGTAAACTTGTATGGGGTTAGCACTTGGTTTTGGAAATACCCGTATTTGGCCCGAACCCAAAAGCTGCAGGCCGCAATTGCCCGCATTGCTAGCGCTTAATAGGGTATAGGTATACAAGCCAGCATTGGCATAAAGTATACTTGGAATGGTATAGCTAGAAAAGTTCCAATTGGTTTCCGTAAAAATTTGCAGGCCATCTGTATACGAAAAAGTAAAAGGCGCTGTACCAGAAAGCAAAATTTGCAGTTTGCCATTGTTGTTGCTATTGGCGCAAACACTATCTGTACCGCTAATGCTTACTTGTAAATTGGGTAAGAGCACCAATACCATTTTAGAAGTATCTCCAGGGCAACCCAAAACATTTTGTTCTACAAGCAACAAGGTATCTATGCCACTGGTATTGCCAAATACAATATGAATGCTATCGCTGTGGCCGCTAATGTTTTGAATACTGCCCATAGCATTGCCACGGGCAAGTTTCCAAGTAAAACTTGCCCCTGGTTTTGTTTGTACATCATAAATACCTGTGCTACCAAGGCAGGCCGTATCATAGCCTATGCTGCCTTGTGCCATTAAAGAAAAACTACCAACAAACCCAAAAAACAGAAGAATAAAAAGAATGCGTTTTAGCATCTTTAAATTTAATATGCTTTAATGCTAGGGGTAACAGTTGCTGGGTTTACAATAATAGTATAGGTTTTTGGTAGGCTGGCCAATGCGCTGGCATCAATTGCACCCGGGGCAGGGTTGCTAGCGGTGGCTGTTATTTCAGAGGCAAAAGCGGTAATTACAAAATAATAGGAGGTACCAGCTACCATGCCTGTCCAAGCACTGGCATTAATGGCAAGTGTGCCACTGTTTATGCCCGTTAAATTTCCACTGCTAAATACTGTTCCTGTTGCAGAGCCGGTTCTCATTTCGTATGAAAGGCTAAAAGTACCAATGCCACTAATGGCTGCATAATTGCTAATGTATACATTAAAAATGGCCACAGTTCCGCCACCGCAAATAGTTTGGTTCGAACCCAGGGAACAAATAGGCAAAGGATAAACTTCTACCAATTTTGAAATTGAGCTACTGGGACAGCCATTTAAGGTTTCTATTACCTTCACCGTATCTACCAACATAGCTGCTGTAGGGTTGCTAAAATTAACACGCGTAAATAAATTTCTGGTATAAACCACCGAATCCGTTTTTACAGAAGTACTTGCTGCAGGTTTTCCCAATGTCCAATCTACGCTTGAGTATTTATTGGCAGTAGAATCTACGCCAAAATACTTTTGTGCACCTGTCCAAACTTTTTGGTTTTGTGCAAAGGCGGTCTGACTAAATAAGCCAAACGCCAACATAATAGCCAACTTAAGGCCGTTTTTGTAATTATTTTTCATGTATTTAATTATGAGTTAAGAGTTAAGAGTTAAGAATTAAGAGTTAAGAGTTAAGAGTTAAGAATTAAGAGTTAAGAATTAAGAGTTAAGAATTAAGAGTTAAGAATTAAGAGTTAAGAATTAAGCTTGCCAGCATAAGCTAATACGCCCTAATTCCGGCTGCAATGGTGTTTGGTCTGGTAATACTAATCACATTTGTTCCTGTTTCGTTATAGGCCCTTCCTCTGGCCGGGTGGTAAGTGTTTCCGTTTATATTGTCTGTTCCGTATCTAAAAGCAACTACTTTGTAATAATAGGTATTACCACAG
>CAIYNF010000071.1 GCA_903927505.1 uncultured Bacteroidota bacterium
TATACCTATACCCTATTAAGCGCTAGCAATGCGGGCAATTGCGGCCTGCAGCTTTTGGGTTCGGGCCAAATACGGGTATTTCCAAAACCAAGTGCTAACCCCATACAAGTTTACAAATGAGAAAATACTTGTATATTTTATGCATTGTGTTTGCAACACAAGTAATGGGCGCTAAGGCGCAGGTAATAGATACGGTGCAAATTTATGCGCAACATACTGCCTACCAAACCAAACTCAATCCTGGCTCTAGCTATACTTGGTGGGTAGAAGATGGCCAAATTGTTGGCGGACAAGGCACAAATTTAATTTATGTAAATTGGTTGGATATAACAGGACTTAAAAAAATTACGCTCACAGAAACGGCGCTTGGCAATTGTGTGCTTGAGCCTGTTTTGGCCTATGTATTGGTAAATGAAAAAGACACCGCCTTTATGCCCAATGCATTTACGCCAAATAAAGATGGCTTAAATGAAAGCTTTAAACCCATTACCAATTGGAATTTGGTGGAGGCTTACCAATTGCGCATATTTAACCGTTGGGGCATATTGGTTTATGAAACTAACGAGATTGGAAAGGGCTGGGATGGCAAGCAAAGCAATAGCAGCTATAACTCCGAGGTGTTTTTGCACATGACCTATATTACCTTTAAATCTGGAAAAATCTATTACAAACAAGGCAATTTTACGCTCTTGGAATAATTAAAATAATAATTGATTAATATCAAAAATTGGGTTTTAGTATGTAATTTACATTAATTTGCATGTTGATAATTTTATCCAATAAATGAGATTTTTCTTTACACTGCTTTTTGTTTGCCTAATTACCCCCTTATTTGCTCAACCATGCACGGGAGGCAGCAGCAGTGGACCTGTTCCTACCAAATGTTTTGAAATTGTAAGTATCTTAGTAGATGCCTGCGATGGGGCTTTGGAAGGTCAGAACGAAATGATTCGCCTAAAAATTGGAAACACTCCCCTATTGGTTAGCGGTTTTTCTATTCCTGCCTATGGCGGCAGTGGCTTTGTAAATTGGGGTGCAGGTGCTGGTAATCCTTGGAGAGGCTTTGCCAATTTTACAGCTCCTACCCTTGCTAAAATAACTACCATTAACAATAGCATTAGTACCTCTGGCCACTGTGGTAAATTAATTCCATTGAATAATACCCAATTTGCACCGGCAAAAAGTGAATTGTTAATTATTACCAGTACAGATTTTAATCCCCTTGCGCAAAGCTTTGATAATTTAATGGATACCCTATACGTGGTTATTCAAACTGCCGGAAATACAGGTGGCCATTTTGCCAATTATTCAACAGCTACACCAGTTGGCAGAACTTTAATAATAAACCATACCCTTTGCAGCGATACCGTTACCTACGACAAAACTAAATTAATTAAGCAAAACCAAAGTATTGGTGCCGAAGACGGTGGTGTGGCTAATTTTACTTTTGGAGGGGTAGATTCTTATTCTAATAATGGTTGTGCCATTCCTATTATTCCCATTACCTATGATGCCGGAATTGTTACCGCACCATTTTGTAGTGGCTCTAGTGTACAATTAAATGGCAGTATTACAGGAACCAGCTGTTACGTTTGGCTAGCAAAAGATACTTCACAAGGCAGCTTTTCTGATACCACTATTTTAAATCCACTTTTCAATATTAAAGCGGGATTGGGTGCTGTTTCTGTTACCTTATATTTAAAGGTTAGAAGCATTTGCGCCTTCGAAACAAAAGACTCTGTTACCTTTACCGTTACCCCTTCTACCGTGTTAATGGATGCCGGAAAAGACACCAGTATTTGTGCCTCTACCATTCTTAAACTGTTTGCTACAAGCAATTCTGCAGGTAATATTACATGGACCAGCAGTGGATTGGGTTCTTTCTCTAGCACCACCATTTTACAACCTAATTTTATTCCTGCTGCTGGTCAGAACGGCATTGTATATTTAAGATTTAGACAACAAACCACTTGCGGCACCTATACAGATAGTTTAAAAGTAACTTTGTTAAGTGCGCCAAGCCCAGCATTTACATGGCCTGCAGGGGCCCTTTGTGCGGGTGGCACCGCCTTTGCCTTAAGCCCAACATTAACGGGTGGTGTGTTTAGTGGAACAGGTGTGGTAGGTGGTATTTTTACGCCAAGTACAAGTGGATCTTTCCCTGTAAAATATGTAATTTCTGTAGCGGGTTGTATAGATTCTTCCACGCAAAATATTATTGTAAGTGCCAAGCCAAACCCCGCCTTTACTTGGCCTGCGGGCACTTTATGTGTGGGCGATCCTAGCTTTGGTTTAAGCCCAACAGTTACTGGCGGTATATTTAGCGGAGCAGGTGTAGTAGGAAATACTTTTAATCCCAGTACCAGCGGAAGCTTTCCTGTAAAATATGTTTTGAGCGTGGCAGGCTGCGCCGACTCATTAACCCAAAACATTACCGTTAACCCTAAACCCAATGCCAGCTTTGCCCCTAGCGCTTTGTTGGTTTGCGAAAAATCGCCCATGATTAATTTAAATCCTGTGCAAACGGGTGGAAACTTTTATATAGGCAATGTATGGTTTATGGGTAATCGTTTTGACCCGCAGGTTCCTGGAACCTACATTATAAAA
>CAIYNF010000072.1 GCA_903927505.1 uncultured Bacteroidota bacterium
GCCATCTAAAAGATAAAGTACAACCCAAAAAACCATGGACCATGGACCATGGACAAAAAACACCTTTAATCACAAAATATTCAACATACAGCAATGTCTTGTCCTAAAATAGGTTTACACAAAAAAGTGTAAAACATGAACAAAACAATTATTCAAAAATCTCGTAAGTATTTCACGCTTGAAGAGAAACACCAAGTTATCCAGGAGTTACTAATGACTCAGTGTACCAAAGTTGAAATTTGGAGGAAATACACAGGTGAAGAACAAGAGCATGGTCGACTTCTAAGATGGATGAGGCGACTAGGATACAATACTGAAATTATTGCAAGTAGAACTAATATTGTATCAAATATGTATTCTATGGCATCAAAGAAAACCAAAAATGAAAAGGGCAAAGAAAGTGATTTAGAAACCTTTGAAAACCTGCAACTAAAGAAGCGGATAGCAGAATTAGAGAAGCAGTTAAAGGATGCAGAACTAAAAGCAATAGCCTTCTCGACTATGGTAGATATTGCGGAAAAAGAGTTTAAAATACCCATCAGAAAAAAGCTCAATACCAAACCATAGAAGTCATGAAAAGCAATTTTTCGCACATAGGATTAGCCAAGTTATGTGGATGGTTTGGTATCACCAGACAGGCTTATTATCAAAACAATTGGGAAGGAATATCAACCACCCTAGAAGAAGATTTGATAATACAAAGGGTAAAAGAAATACGCAAAAGCCACAGAAGAATGGGCACACGAAAGCTTTACGAAATGCTGCAGCCATTTATTCTTGAGCATCATATAAAAATGGGTAGAGATGCCCTGTTTAATATGCTTTCGGCAAATCACTTATTGGTAAGAAAACGTAAGCGTAGAATACAAACTACAAACTCTTATCACTGGTTTAGAAAGTATCCAAATCTAATACGGGAGTATAATCCTACTGCACCAAATCAGCTTTGGGTGAGTGATATTACTTATTGGAAAATAAACAATGGAGAACATCTTTACATTAGCTTTATTACAGATGTCTATTCTCATAAAATTGTTGGTTATCAAGTAGCTGAAACCATGGAAGCAGTTGAAAGTATACAAGCTTTGCAAATGGCTCTCTCTGCATTGGGGGCAGAGAGCCATCTGAATCTAATCCACCACAGCGATAGAGGCATGCAGTATTGTAGTCATGCATATGTAAAGCTATTACAGGACAAAGGCATAAAAATAAGTATGACTGAAAACGGTGATCCTTTAGAAAATGCTGTAGCTGAAAGAGTAAATGGAATCATTAAGGAAGAATATTTAGAAACCTATGAGATTGACAATCTCCCAGATGCAAAGGAGTTACTTACTGCTGTAGTCGATTTATACAACAGCGAAAGGCCTCACATGAGTATAAGTAACTTCACTCCAAATAATATTCATCATTCAATAAATACCATAAAAACAGAAAGATTATGGAAGAACTATTATCGAAAACAAAATACATTTGTAAACCCAGTTCAGGATTAAAAATGAATTGTAAGCTTATATCAGGACTAATCTAATAACCTGTAAACTTTTTTTAGGACGAGTCATTACTACATGGACCGGTTACTGAGCATCGTCGAAGGGTGGTCCCTGAGCGGAGTCGAAGGGCTTTCTCCTGAGGCAGATTTACCTAAAGAGAAAAATGCTTCGGCAAGCTCAGCATGACGACCGAAGTTAAGCAGCGACATTAAAAAAAGCCATTTCATCATTTATAATTCATCATTCATAATTCCTTTACCTAAAGAGAAAAATGCTTCGGCAAACTCAGCATGACGACCCGGCAGCACTCAACATGACCTAATAAACAAAGTAAACCTCCAGCACCAAACAAAACCATGGGCTATGGGCTATGGACCATGGACAAAAAACAAGTTAAGCCACAAAATAAACACCTATAAACAAATTTCGCCAGAAGCAAGAAGCAAGAAGCCAGCAGCTATTCCTTCAAAAAACTACTATACCATTTAGCAGAATTTTTAATGCTTCGTTTTTTTGTTTTGTAGTCAATATGAATGAGGCCAAATCTTTGTTCATAGCCTTCTGCCCATTCAAAATTATCGGTGAGGCTCCATACAAAATAGCCAGCAATTTTATCTGTTTGTTTATAGGCGCGGTGCAATTCTGCAATATGTTTTTCTAGGTAGTGGATACGTTGCGTATCATTAATTTCACCAGCAACAATTTCATCATGAAAGGAAGCGCCATTTTCTGTAATGAATATTTTCTTAACACCTTCGTAAGCACTAAATTTTTTAATGGTTTCATAAATAGAATTAGGATATACCTCCCAATCCATTTTAGTATGGTAAACCTTGCGTTTGCTTGCTGGTACTATCCGTGCGCGCAAGTAGGGAGTATACCAACTATGGCGCACTACTTCTCTCGTATAAACTTGTAAACCTATAAAATCAAAATCGGCTTTCAACATTTCAGCATCGCCAGGTAGCATGTAATTTTCTATTTTTCTAAGTGCTTTAATTTCACTTGTGGGATAACCCAAGCCTAAAACAGCTTCAATAAACATTCTATTTACCAAGGCATCTATTCTTGTTGCAGCATTTATATTGACCTTGTTTTGATTATAGGCGCTTACTTGAAAACAATTGAATGTTGTGCCAACATTTGCACTTGGATGTATAGCTTTAATGGTGCGTAAGCCAATACCCATGCACAAACTCGCATGATGTGCTGCTGCTAGAAAATTTTTCAAACCTCTTTTTCCAGGCGCATGCAGGCCTGCAAAATAACCAGCTCCTGTAAAAACCAATGGTTCGTTTAAAACCATCCAGTGCTTTACCTTGCTGCCAAAAGCGCGCACACAAACACTTACATATTCCTCAAACCAAATTAAAATTTCTCGGTTCGTCCAGCCCCCTTTTCTTTCTAAGTATAAGGGTAAATCCCAGTGGTATAAGGTAATCCATGGTTCAATACCGTGGGCAATACAGGTGTCAATTACCTTGTGGTAATAGTTAATTCCTACTTCATTTACATTTCCTGTGCCATCAGGAATTAGTCGGGCCCAACTGATAGAAAATCTAAAATTAGGAATTTTTAATGCTTTAATTAGCGAAATATCTTCTTCAAATTTTTCATAAAAATTGCTGGCGTCAAAGTGTGTTTCTTTGTTTTTTATTTTGCCTAAATCTGCAAATTCGTCCCAGATATTTGGGCCTTTACCATCTTTATTATGGGCGCCTTCTGTTTGCAAGGCAGAGGTGGATACACCCCAAATAAAATCTTTTCCAAAATCTAAAGAACGCAAAGGTCTTTTCAATTCTAGTTCCTCAAAATTGTCCATTACAAATTATTGAACAAGGCAGTCTCTGAATTGTTTTTTTCATTTGGTGCTTCTTGCTCGCCGCCATGATTTTTAATAATCATTTCCACCAATTCTGCCGTGCGATCTGGGTAATCTACTTCTATAAAATTGGCACCCATTATCCACTTGCCAATAGTATCGCGGTTTTTCTTATTGAGTTTCTTGATAACTGTTGCGCCCATTTCCTCTAGCATGGCTGCGTTACATTGTTGTTCGTATTGGTTTTTCATTGGAATTACCAATAACTTTTTATTCCAAAACAAGGCTTCACTGGTTGAACCAAAGCCGGCATTGGCTATTAAACCCTCACAGGATGCCAAACTGTTTAAGAAAGCATCTTTTTGAATGGGTTGAATATGAATATTTTTTTCTCGGTATTTCTTTTTACTATGCTTTGAAAATACTTCCCACTTAATGGCTTCAAATTTCTTTAAATGTTTAATTATTTTTTCATCTGAATAGGCAGGTAAATAAACGGTATAATGACCTTCTAAAGTTGGCCTTATTTCCCTTACTTCTTTTCTAATAATGGGTGTAAATATTTGCTGATCCAAGGCTTTAAAATGAAAACCATAAGCAAAATCTACTGGCGCATAATGGGAGAGTACCATTCGTCCAAAAAGGTCGTTTTTCTTTGGCAATGGCGCTAAGGGATGCAATGATGCGGCTTGGTTACTTAAGCCAATACATGGTTTTTTTGCCCTTGCAGCTGCCCAGCAAGAAATAGGTTCAAAATCACTAATTACTAAATCGTATTGTTCAATGGGCAAGTTTTTAATTTCCTTCATCATTTTGAAGGATTTCATTTTTAAATAGGTGCGCCAAATATCTACACCACCATTTTTACCAAATACAAAGGATAAACCATTGTATTGGTATTTTACATCAAATGGAAGTTTAATATCTGAACTGGTGCCGCTAACTAATATATCAACTATACCCCATTTTTCTAAATGAGGAATAATCTCAATAGCCCTTGTAATATGGCCATTTCCTGTTCCTTGCACTGCGTATAGGATTTTCATTAGTTGGCTTTATTATCTGGTTCAGAATCTTCTAAAAATTCATGGAGCATTTGGTTAAATATTTTCTCATTGCTCATCATCACCAAATCGTCGCTTTCAGTTTCTTCTCCCTCTTTTGGAAAATCTTTTTCATCGTATTTATACAAACTCCATTCCCCGTTAGTGTATTCTAATGCTGTTAAATTCTCAATCCAATCTCCAGAATTCAGGTATTCAACGCTGCCATTTTCATTGCTCAAGGTTTTTATTTCTGGATGGTGTATATGTCCGCACAAAACATGCGAGTAGTGATTTGCAATAGCAATTTCAGCTACGGTTTTTTCAAAATCATTGATAAATTTCACCGCTTGCTTTACGCTGTTTTTGATATTTTTGGAAAGGGATATTTTTCCTTTACCCATTTTCTCCATTACCCAATTGCATGCTGCATTGAGTAAAATTAAAAAATCATATCCATGCGATCCTAAGCGGGTAAGCCATTTAGAATGTTTCATGGTAACATCAAACACATCGCCATGAAATATCCATGTTTTGTTACCATCTAGGTTCAAAACCAATTTATTAACAATACGCAAAGTACCCATTTCAAATCCTGCAAATTTTCTGAGCAATTCATCATGGTTGCCCGTAACGTAATGCACTGGAATTCCCTGACTGGTCCACTTAATAATTTTTTGAACCACCTTCATGTGCGATTTTGGCCAATAGTTTTTGCTAAACTGCCAAATGTCTATGATATCGCCATTTAAAATAACCTGTTTAGGCTTAATACTATTTAAATAATTGAGGAGGGATTTGCTTTGGCAACCATAAGTACCTAAATGTACATCTGAAATTACCAATATATCAATTTTGCGTTTACTCATATTATTTTTTCCGCGCTCGAAGTTCTACTTGGCATGCCATTTCATTATTAAGTAATTGTAAGGAAATTGTTAAGGGACACGAGAAATTAGAAGCGAGAAGCGAGAGACGAGAGACGAGACTTTTTTGTCGCATTCACCTGCGCTTAAGCGCCGTCGGATGCGATTTTTTTTCGGCTGCTTAACTGCCACCGTCATGTTGAGCTTGTCGAAGCACCGGTCCCTGAGCATCGTCGAAGGGTGGTCCCTGAGCGGAGTCGAAGGGTTTTCTTTTTAAGGCAGAAATGGAATTATGAATTATGAATGTTGAATTATGAAGGATTTATACTTTAACAGTAGAAAAAAAACTCGCTTCTCGCTTCTCGTCTCTCGCTTCTTACTCCTTGCACAAATTACGTAGGGATGTCATGCTGAGCTTGCCGACCGAAGTTAAGCAGCAATAAAAACAAAAGCCATTTCATCATTTATAATTCATCATTCATAATTCCTTTACCTAAAGAGAAAAAGTGCTTCGGCAAGCTCAGCATAACGACCCAGCAGCAATCAACATAACGTAATAAACAAAGTAAACCCCCAGCACCAAACAAAACCATGGGCTATGGACCATGGACAAAAAACAAGTTAAGCCACAAAATAAACAATTACAAATAATTTTGCCAGAAGCCAGAGGCCAGCTGCCAGCCGCCAGAAGCAAAAAGCCAGCTGCCAGCAGCAAATTTGCTTTCTCAACATATTTCCATTTATTTCGAATCCCATTAGATTTAAAATAAGATGAAAAAACAGTTTCTTCTGCTATTGCTCATTTGTGCCAGTTTTGCTTCACGCGCACAATATGGTATCAATGCAGGTTTCTTAAAACCAAGCAGCGATTTTGGTTATATATTTAAACCAGCTGCTAGTTTTGGTTTAGTATATTATTTAACCACCTTAGATGAACGTTTTCAAACTTCGCTTGCGGCAAGTTTTTCTAGCTTTACGCCTCGTCAGGATACCTTTTTTAGTTATGGTGTACAAAGCGGAGGCTCTGGTACATTCTACCTTCCAGCTTACGATGTTTGGCACAGTTATTACATGCTTTCTGGTCGTGTGCAAGGCGATTTTCTGATTTTAGACAAAGACTTTACCCCAACAATTGGGTATGGTTTATTTGCAAACAATACCATGTATAACCACGATGGTGTTTTACAAACTGCCGTTAGCAGTTCTGAAATAGGCAGTGATGTTTTTCTTGGTTATATGCTAAAAGCAGGCTTGCTATACCGCATCAACGATACCTTCCAATTTAAGATCAATGCGGGTAGGGTTCGAGCCAAAAGCTTTACCACTGGCGTAAAATCGCCGTATTATTTAATTGAATTTGAATTCGCCATTGATTTTGATGAACTATGAAAAAATTATCCTTTTACACCCTTATACTACTTAACTTATTGTTAAACACTTCTTGTTTAAAGCAAGATTTAACAGACGATTTTAGTGGCTACGACCCAATTGTTCAAATGGACAGTGTGAGTTATCCTGGTGATGGCACAGCGGGTTTTTACGGGCATATTGTTCGTAAAGGTACCACAGACATTGAAGCGCTAGGCTTTTTTTATAGCAAAGATGACTATGTAGATGAGTTGAGTAACCAAATATTGGTAAACCCTACCAATGGCAATTTTGAAGCTTGGGTGGATGGTTTAACGCCAGATTCAATTTATACTGTGGGATGCTTTGCTGCCAATGATTATGCCTCAAGTAAAAGCAGCATTCAAACCAAGGTGAAATTCCCAGAACCAGTTGTTGCGCCCTGCAACCTTCCGTCGAGTACATTTTTTTTCAATGGCGATAATACCACTACCTACAGTGAATTTGGCTCGGTTCAAAACGATGGCTATGAAATAGAAATGTCGAGTAAAACTGTTATGAACGGCGATATTACCCTCACCATTATGTTTAACAGCAAACCATTGAATGGAGTTTATACCATCAATTCTTTTGGTTATAGCAATGAAAACAAGAAAGCTGTTGATATGAAAATCTTGTTTGGTAACCAATATTATTTTTTTGATGATGGCGACAAGATTTACGTAGAGCAATTAAGCACCAGTGTAGACAGTTATAAGGTAACTTTTTGCAATGCTACTTTCAAGTTCTTTAGCACCAGCTTGGTTTGTCGTGCCAATTTTGTAACGCAGTAGCTTTTAGCTTCTGGCCTCTAGCAGATTTTTTCTTGGTTGATTGTTTGGTGCTTCTTAGTTGTTTTTTGTCCATGGTCCATAGACCATGGTTTTGTTTTGTGGTGGAGGTGTAATTATTCATTATTGAATTTCTACTAAAATAGAACAGCCCTTCGGCTCCGCTCAGGGACCGGGTCTACTTATTCAAAACTTGCCAAAGAGGTTAAAAGGGCGCTTGCGCCCTTTTA
>CAIYNF010000073.1 GCA_903927505.1 uncultured Bacteroidota bacterium
ACATTTTGCAACTTGTGACGTTGACGCGTCATGAACAACGACAACTAATTGATAATCAGTAAAATAGTATATGCGGTGTGAGTACCTCACTCTCCGCCAAAACAACAAAAGCCTGGTTCCGCAAAGCGGAACTGGGCTTTTTTGCGCAAGCGCTAGCCAAAACGCAGCGCAGCGAAGTTTTGAGCGAGCGAAGGCGCAAAATAGCCCATTGGCTGAAGCGAAGCGCAATACAACAGGCTTTTGTTGTTTTGAAGCAACCCCCTCTGGGATCACGAAGTAATCTCACTCTCCAGACTCAAGCCTTTTGACTCAATATTAAAATGTTGCTTTTTACCAACATTGAAAAATATTATGTATGTTTGTGGTGGAATACACCTACATTTTATTTAAATTCTAATGTTAGTATTAGTTAACATTATATAGTAATAATACGCTGAATGATGGAAAAAGGAATCAAATATTGGCACGCAATGAGCAACCCTGCATTGCTGGAATTGTTGGGTAAGTTTATTCAACAAACTAGATTGCAGCAAAATAAAACACAACAACAAGTTGCTATTGCGGCTGGAATCAACCGTTCTACAATGGTGCAAATTGAAAAAGGTGGAGGAGGAACAATGCTTTCTTTTATACAAATTTTGAGAGCACTAGAACAGCTTGAAATCTTTGAGCATTTTGAAATAAAACAACAATTTAGCCCCTTACAACTTGCTAAGTTGGAACAGAATAAACGCCAAAGAGCAAGTACCACAAAAAAAACTCAAGTTAAAAAACCTAAAAGTGATTGGTAATGATAACAACAGCATACATTAACATTTGGAATAAACGAGTTGGGGCAATTGCTTGGGATGCAAATAGTGGTTGGGCTTCATTTGAATACGAACCTTCCTTTCTTGCTAATCAATGGGATTTATCTCCATTGAAAATGCCCATTAGTGGTGCGGAAAAACAAGTGTTTTCCTTTCCAGAATTAAGGAATACAACTACATTTAAAGGCTTACCTGGTCTTTTAGCAGATGTACTACCAGATAAATACGGAAGCAGCTTAATTAACGCTTGGTTGGCAAGTAATGGTCGTCCTTCGGATAGCATGAATCCAGTTGAGTTATTATGTTTTATTGGAGCACGTGGAATGGGTGCTTTGGAATTTGAACCAGTTTTACCCAAAGCAAATAATGGAGCAACTAAAATTGAGCTGAGCAGTTTGATTCAAATTGCTCAAGAGATACTTTCAGGAAGACAACAATTTAACGCTAACTTATCTGCTGATGAAGCAAAGGCATTGAGCGACATCCTGAAAATAGGCACTTCAGCTGGTGGGGCAAGAGCAAAGGCTGTAGTCGCTTTCAATCCCGACACAAAAGAAATACGTTCAGGTCAGGCAGATAATCCAAAGGGGTTTACACATTGGCTATTAAAATTTGACGGTGTCACCGATCAACAAATAGGTACTTCATCAGGTTACGGTCGAGTTGAAATGGCATATTACTTAATGGCAAAAGAAGCAGCAATTGAAATGACTGAATGTAGATTGCTGGAAGAAAATGACAGAGCACATTTTATGACGAAGCGTTTTGATAGAGAACATGGTAAAGGAAAATTACATGTTCAAAGTTTTTGCGCTATTGCGCACAATGACTTCAATGAGATTACTTTATTTAGTTACGAGCAGCTATTTGAAACCATGCGAAGTATGTTATTGCCTTATACTGATGCAGAACAACTGTACCGCAGAATGGTGTTTAATGTAATGGCAAGAAATTGCGATGACCACACGAAGAATTTTTCTTTTATCATGGACAAAACGGGCCAATGGAAATTAGCCCCTGCATTTGATGTGTGCCACTCATATCGCCCTGATAGTACATGGGTAAGTCAACATTCAATGAGCATCAATGGCAAACGTCAGAACATTACGCGAAACGATTTATTGCAAGTAGCACAAAAAATGAACATCAAAAAAGCGGATGCAATAATAAATAAGGTAAAGGAAGCTGTTAATAAATGGGATGAATTTGCAATGCAAACAAAAGTAAAGAAGGACTTAAAAGAGGCAATTGCAAAAACCTTATTGCTTTTATAAAATAGACAAGGCTTATGTTGTTTTGTAGCCTCCCCCTCAGGGATCAGCGACGAAGGAGCTCATCCAAATCCGTTTGGGTTGGCGTGTGAGCATACAGAAGAATCAGTTTGAGTTAGCGTGTGAGCTTACAGGAGAATCAGTTTGGGTTGGAGTGTGAGCATACAGAAGCAATTACTCTTGCTCAATACTCAAACTGTATGCTGATTCAACGGCGTGTGAGCATACAGAAGAATCAGTTTGAGTTAGCGTGTGAGCTTACAGGAATAAATACTCTTGCTCAATACTCAAACCGTATGCTGATTCATTGGTGCTGGTAAAACTTAAAACTGTTTTATCAACTCAAGGTATTCTATACTTTCTTTCAATTGATAAAAAGGAAGTGTTTCCATTAAGGCTTCAACTTTGGCTAATTCTAGCTCTTTAAAGATTAAAATGGCACCATTTCTGGCTTGTCGTAAAAACAAGTGCTCCATAAAGCCTTCCGCTTTCCATTGGGCCACCACTTCTTGCTCTTGTTTTAATATTTCGGGAAAATTACTGGGTAAATTTTCCATGTCTAAAGTTAAGATCACTTGAATGCAATTCATTTTGTTGTGTTTTTATCTCCTTTACAAAACCTGTATTTGGAGAGGGATTAATTGTTGTTTTTAATTAATTTCTGAACCCACAATAATTCGCCCTTTTCTTCTAGCTGCAGATAGTACAAACCATTGGCCAAGTCTTTTAAATCAATCTCAGGCGCATTTGGGTCGAACCAAACAGTGCGCATGCATTGCCCAGTAGCATTATAAATATGAATAGAGAATGGCTTGCCATAAGCAGTATTTATGTGTATGCTAGCCTCGCATGGGTTGGGTAAAATACTAAAGCTTGGTTTATTAATTTTAGCTATGCCTGTGGTTTTAATTTGAATGCTTTTTGCAAGGGTATCAGAAAAATTGCAATAACGCGCAATTAATGAAACCCTATAATCGCCATCTTTGGCATAGGTATATGTTGGATTTTCTTCTGCCGAAAAATTGCCATCTCCAAAGCTCCATTGGTAATTTAGCGTTGGGGTAAATAGGGAACTGGAATGGTTGCTGAGTTTTATTGTGCGCCCAGATAGAGAATCTTTAAAATTTGCTTCTGGGGTATTAATTCTTAGGTTCCATTTATTGGAGTTATTAAAAACAAGTTGATCTGACATGGTTTGAAAATATTGCGCCGAGGTGCCAGAAATTCCTGCAGCAGCTGCTAAACCTGTGCTAGGCATTTTCCAAATACTACTAAAAATGGCACAGGCGGCCAAATAGCTTCCTTCTATGGCGGGGTGACTATTATCTGAACTGTGCAGTACAATATTTGTATCGTTTAAAACACTTTTCCAAAGTTCTCCCACAGGTGCGCATTGAATGTGCAGCCTGTTGCTAATTTCAAGGTAGGCACTGCTAAGTGAATCTTGCATGTGGTTAAAATCTGTAAATACCGGACTACAATACGTATTGGTATTATCACATTGTTGTCCGCCAAACCTTCTACCCCATGTCATGTAGCTAATAATTTTAGCACAAGGTTGAAAATAGGCAATGGTATCTCTTAATTGGGTAAAGGCCGGGTACATATCATTGTAGCGGTAATAATCAATGCTAGGCAACTGACTTTGCTCTTGTATTATGATATAATCCCATTTTCCTTGTTGGATTTTTGCAATTGAAATTGGGTTTTCAATATGTGCAGACAAGGTATATCCTCCAGGCGTGTTGGCATCGGTAAAAAGCGTTTTTCCTGCAGAAATGGATAAATCGCTTACCAGTTTAGGCAAATCGTTTACATAGGTATAACTGTTGCCCAAAAAGAGCACTGAGAGCGTATCTTGGGCATAGGACCGAACGCCCAAAAAGGTGAGCAACAGTAACACGAAAATTTTAGACCTATTCCTCGTTTTCATAAAAAGACACGTATCTAATAATTATTTACTTTCTTTTAAAACCATATCAATAGTAATGGCAGCAGATAGAATGGCTTTTTTGTTTTCTTGGTTTTTATAGCTTTCCTCAATGTTTACATTGTATTTGTCTGCGGTGGTAAAAATTTCCTTCATGGCACCTGCCCATTTTTTGGTAATGGTTCCAATTTGCGCACCAAATTCGTCTACAATGGTAAAGTTCCAAGCTTTCCAATCGCCACTAATTTCTGCTAACAAATCTTCGCTTGCATTGTAAATTTTGAAGGTGGGTGTAAAAAATTTAAACTTCTGTTTAATAATACCTGTAGTTTCACCATTGGCATCTGCAATAACTATTTTCGACATAAAAAATGTCCAACCTCTAGAGATGGTTGCTTCTACTTCATCATTGGTATTTCTAATTTCAAGCAAAAAGGGAAGCATATTTTTGTTGAGCAACAAACGCAAAAGTTTTTGCACCACGCTTAGTTTTTGCTTAATAACACCAATGTTTTCGCCATTGCCATCATAGATTTGGTAAAGGTTTTCAAACCTAAAAAAGTTCACTTTTTCATCTACGAAATAAGTGTTGGATTCAAAGAAATTAGATTTCATGGTTTATTATTTATTGGGTTCGAACCAAAACAAGAAATTAGATTGTATTGGCTTAAATAGTTGGCGAAAATTATACTTTATTTTTATTTTTCTGCAGCCAAAATCCATATTGATTGTAAAAAAATCTATGTTTCCTGAAAAGCCAATGCTTTTTCAGGAAAAGGAATTTAATTGTTTTCGGTTCGAACCAAACACCCTATTGCCTTGCAATTATTTAGAGCGTATGTTATTGCCATGGGAAGGCAATTTATAAGAAATTGGAACTCGATTTCTTTTAAACCTTTTATTTAAATTGAATACCAACAAGCTTCTCAAATATTCCTTTTTAAATCCATTCTACCATGTAAGATTCTTACTATTTCAATTTGGTTTTTAGAAAGTAATACATAAAATAGAATATGCGCTCCAGATTTGTGACCTAAAATACCCTCACTAATTATTTCATATTTTTTCCCTAGTGCAGGATTTTTGGCAAGTTCATTACAAGATTCTAAAAGTAAATTATAATATTTATCTGCTTGCTTTTCCGACCAATTTTCAAGCGTATAGGTCCAAATAGCTGTAAGATCTTCAACTGCTTTATTTGTGAAGCGATAATTAGCCATTTTATTTTTTCTTAGCCTTTAATGATGCCAAATGACCCTTTGGATCAAAATTCATTGCACTGCCGCTTTTTAAACCATCATTAATAGCTGCTCGCAAAACCATCACTTTGTTTTCTTCGTCTTCTAATAGGCGAAGCCCTGCTCTAATAACTTCACTTGCGTTATTGAACCGACCTTCGGATATGCTATTTTCAATAAAACTTTCAAAGTGTGTACCCAAAGAAATAGAAGTATTGCGTCCCATATTATTGCTATTTAAAACAAAGTTACCAAAAAATGGTAACAATTTTATGCCTTGTGTAAAAAATTAGAAATGTTAAAAATCTTAAAATCACCTATAAAAAAAATTGCCCTTATGTATTCAAGGTAGTAAGTTGAATTGCCGTTTTTGTTCACTTTAGCTAAACCCACAAGTTCAACTATCTTTGTGGCTCACAATTATTTCAATATATGTCGTTTGCTGCGCTTGGTTTAAACCGCGATTTATTTTACGCTATAGAAAAACAATTCTATACCAGCCCCTATCCTATTCAAAGCAAAGCCATTCCTGCTATTTTGGCTGGCAAAGATGTATTGGGAATTGCGCAAACTGGTTCGGGAAAAACAGCATGTTACGTATTGCCCACCCTGCAATTATTGCAAAGTAAAGCACCAGCCCAAAACAGATATATCAATACATTGGTATTGGTACCTACACGCGAGTTAGCAATTCAAGTAAATAAAGTTTTTAAATCGTTTAGCGATCATTTACAAGACCCCATTAAAACAATGGCGGTGTATGGCGGAGCTTCTATAAATCCGCAAATGATGGACATGAACAAGGTGGAAGTTTTGGTGGCTACACCTGGAAGGTTATTAGAATTAGTAGAAAAAAAGGCAGTATTTTTAAGCAGCGTGGATGTTTTGGTATTGGATGAGGCAGATAAAATGTTGAACCTAGGTTTTAAAGAGGAGATGAACCAAGTATTGGCCTTATTGCCAAGTAAACGCCAAAATTTACTTTTCTCTGCTACCCTTAGTCCCGATTTAAGCGGCTTAAAAGAACTCTTGTTAAACAATCCTGTTACCATAGAAATTGCAGCTGAAAACGAAAACTTAGAATTAATTCAGCAAATGGCCTATGCTTTGGAAGAAGTGCATAAAGGACCGCTATTGCGTTATTTAATCAAGCACCATCAAATGGATCAGGTTTTGGTATTTACCTCCACCGTGCACAAAGCAGATACCGTAGCCGATAAACTTAATGCCAATGGCATTAAGGCAATATCTATGCACAGCAAAAAAAGTCAGGGAGCACGTGAACAAGCTTTATCCAAATTTAGAAACCAGGAAGTACAAGTTTTGGTGGCAACCGATTTAATGGGCCGAGGCATTGACATTCCAAATTTACCCTACGTAATTAATTACGAATTGCCGCGCTCTCCCAAAGATTATATTCACCGCATTGGGCGCACAGGAAGAGCGGAGCAGCCCGGAACTGCCATTAGTTTTGTTTGTGCAGAAGACACCCACCATTTTGGTGTTATTCAAAAGAAAATGAAAAAGCAAGTAGAACTCATAGCTATTGATGGCTTGAAATTGTTTTAGATTACTCCTTATTTTTTAACAAATAAGCATCAAGCGGCACTCCCCTTCTTTTTCTAATGGGGCGCGGTGTATGCATGGCAACGCTTCACTGCCCGGATAATCAACTGCTAAACGATAAATTTGTCCAATACCCAGACGGATACTATTTGCTAGGGGTTTGGCTTGGTAATGCAAATCAAAAAAATTATCAATGAGAAAGGCATCAAAATCTTCATCCGAACCATCATACAACTTTTTGAGCTCCTTCCTAATGGCTGGAATTTGAACTTTTTGTTCTGCAAATGCATTGGGTAATATTTCGCTTGTTTGACCAAAATAGGTGCACAAAAAAGTATCGGTGGCAACAGGAGAACGATCTACATGAAAGGAATAAACATCGGTAGCAAAAACAGGATTGCTTTCGTCTCTGTCATAATGTTTCAATAAATTCAAAGTTGGCATAGCGCCATGCGTTTTTAACAATTCCCAATCGGTTAAAATTGTTTGGCGCGCCAGTTCACCTTGCGGACTTAATATTAAGTCCAACAGTTCTTCTGGATCAATGGAAGTTATTGGTTCCAATAAAGTAAGTTTATCAGTAATTTCTTTATAGTCGCCCAACAACTCACGCTCCCAAAACAGCGCATTTAAATTGCCCTTAAAAGGAATGGAAATTAAATCTGCAAAGGTTTGCACCCGCATGATTTGTTGGTCAGGATCAGTTTGTTTTAGGCTCAGCTCCCCCCTTTGCATTTTTTCATTTCCAGTAGTTTTCAATCGCTAAAATTTGGTTCGAACCGAGCATATTAATAAATTTAATTCTGCAATACGCTATTAAAAAAGCCACTACCTAATAACCGCAATTTTATTGGTAGTTATTAATTTATTTTCAGCATCCTCTATGGTTAAAATATAAATACCATTGCTTAAGCCCGAAATATCTATGGCGGTGTTTTTTTGTGTGAGTATTGTTTGTCCAGACAAACCCGTTAATTTCAAAACATAATTTCCTGGCGTTTCTATATCTACATAAAGAAAACTTGCGGCAGGATTTGGATAAACTTTTAGGGCATTAACAATTTTTGCGCTTGAATTTATTCCAGTAAGTATGCTAATCTTAAGGGTATCTGAGGTAATTGAACTTGCCACATAAAGGGTATCATGTTTATTGGCCAATGCCAATTGAAGCATGCGAATACTTATTCCTTTGCTGGTTGTATCGCTGCATAAAAAGGCAATACTTATTGCCTTGTTGCTTGAATCAGATTTCAAGGCAGCTATGCTTGCTCCTTTGCTCGCAGTATCAATCATCAATGCTGCAATGGTATTCGCCTTGGTAGCTGTATCATTTTTTAAACTTGCAATAATTGCTGCTTTGTTACTTGTATCGCTTATTAGGGCTGTAATAATATTTCCTTTGCTAGCAGTATCATTTCTTAATGCAGCAATAATCATTGCTTTGCTAGCAGTATCAGCATTTAAGGTGGCTATTAATAATCCTTTGCTGGTAGAGTCATTTCTTAAGGTTGTTATAATTATTCCCTTACTGGTGCTATCATTTCTTAATGCAGCAATAATTATTCCTTTGTTGGTGGTATCATTTATTAGTGCAGATATACTTGCAGCCTTAACAATAGAATCATTCTTTAGTTGGTTTATTCTAATGGAATCATTTGCAATATTGCTAATAAACAAGCTCACAATAGTTGAGGTGTCTTTACATTCACCCTCAGTAGAAATAATTCTGAAAGCTTGGTTATGGTTGGCATAAGTTATTCCTGAAACCGATAAGATTGTGCTTTGTGCACCTGAATATTGATTGATATTTGATAAATTTTGCCAACCGCAACCAATAGGATTTGATTGCCATTGGTAATTTATATTGGAACCGGTATGCACCATAGTAAAATTTTTGTTTGTCCCAACTACACCATATTGACTGAGGGGTTGCGTAGTAATGGTATTTGGGCAACCATAATTTAATTTACCTATTTCAAGTGGGGTTAATGCCCTGTTCCAAATTCCTATTTCATCAATAGCACCTTTAAAGAATTGTGAGCTGCCATTTGTTGAACCAATGAAAATAGAAGAAGTATTAAAGCTAGGAACCAAGCCTGTTAAAATAAAACTTTGCAATACGCCATCAATATAAATCCTTGTGGTATCGTTGCTTCGCACACTAATAACATTGTGCCATTTGTTATCGTTTAAATAATTGCTATTGGCACTGCTTGCATAATTCCAACCATTGCTTGGCGGATTGTTTGCTCCTCCTATCCAATTGTCTTCCATGGAGGAAATTTTTCCATTTGAGCGCAGCAAAATTTGATAGCCATTATGCCCATTGGAAAGGTATCCAACAATGCCAGCATCAGAGGTAGAATCTGTACTTTTCACCCAAACAGAAAGGGTTCTGTTGTGCAATAAATTTAATTGCGTACTGGTAGCAGCGGTAATTTTTGAAGTTGTACCATTAAAGCTATAGGCCTTATTTGCAACTCCAAACCTATCAATGGTAGGTATTGCGCCGCTTACTGAACCATTTAGTCCGTAACCGCTAGAATCGCCAGCATTGCCATTTAATGGCCACCAGGCTACCAATCCGTTTGCGTTAACATAACTGGGAACTTGCGGTATAATCATATTCCCATATATACCTTGGTAATTATTGGCATATTGGTATTTACCTGCACATGCACTTACTGCATCCCAATTGATAGACCATGTCATCATCCCTTTTAAATTAGGATAGCCACCTGATTGTATTAACATATAGGTGCCAGGTTTAGGACCTTTGCCTAATAGATAATTCATAGCTGCCCTCACTGTTGCAGAATCAACAAAACCACCTCCAGCAGCGCTGGTACAAGCAGGTAAACCAACAGCAACTTTATTGGCAGGTACGCCAGCGAAAGTTCCACCGGTGGTGGCAAAACCACGAATAACGGCTTCTGTCATGGCCACTATAAAATCTGCTGTTCCTTGCGCATACACTTTATTATCTACCCCATACATGGTACCGCTGTTATACAATTGTACTTGCAGCAAATCAAGCGAGTCATTTAAGGCAGCAATAATAGGCAAATACCCACCCCAAATACTTCCAAAACCCGACATACCGCCTTGCACATAAGCTGTTTCAGGAGTTATGGTAAGTAACATTTTTTGCGGATGGGTTGTTCTAAAATTTGTCATGATTTGCTTAACGGCATCAATCAAATTTATTTGGGCAGTATTGGCAGGTGCGGAAATTGTACCTCCACTAATTAAAATAGAATTACCATTTTCAATATCCAAATCAATGCCATCAAAACCATAAGTATTGATGATGGTAGTCATTGAACTTACAAAAGCGTTTTTATTTACTGTGGTAGTAAGATCTATACTGGCTGTGGCACCACCAATGCTTATGAGAACTTTCTTTCCTTGCAAATGCAGCGCCTGTACCTTAGCTATAAACACACTTGGAGAAACCACATCTGGGGTAAACGTCATGGTCATATTGGTGGTAGAAGTTGGAATGGCAAAAGCAACTTCTATTACATTATACCTACTGTCAACCGAATCTAATTGAATATAAGGCGCGTTTATATCGTTCCAATTATGCCAATAGCCTATTAAGGCAGGACTTGGCAATTGTGCAAATAAGCTAGCAGCCAATAAAAAGAACAAGGAGCAAAAGAAAATTGTCTTTTTCATTTTATACAAGGAGTTACGCTATTAGTCTAAGCTCTTTAATATTGCTTCTATTGAAATATCTTCATCAATTAAGGGCCAATGAATTCCATATCCTGAAGGGGAGATTTTATACAGTTCCCTTTCAATTTTACTTGCATGAAAAAGTTTGGATGATAATTTGTCCAAATTTAGTTTTATTTCTTTGCCATCAATTTGAAGAAAAATTAAATTTTCTTCAAAAATTACTTTTTCAATATTATGTGTTGCAATCATGTTGTTTTGTTAAAAAAGTTATTCCAGGAATCAATGATCAAATCAAAATTTTGGTAGATTATTTTTTTAATTTCCCTTTTGGCATTTGGCGACATATTAAATGAAAACACCTCTTGGATTTCAACTTCGTCAATTAAAAGCCAAAACTTACATTCCATATCGCCTTTTTCAGCATGAATATGAATAGGTTCATTGTTTTCATTAGCATAAAAGAATAATCTCCAACCGTATATGAATAAAACCGTAGGCATATTCAAATCTACTTAAAACATATCATTCTATCAACAATGGTCATTTCCAAATTATAAACTACAAAATTTATGCCTTATCAAAAATCTTGCGCGTTACTTTTAAAACCAAAGCTCTTGGAATAAACCTGATAGAATTGGCCATTATATAATTTAATAAACCATGTATGGCAACTGTCTTTCCTTTTAGCATGGCAGCATAACCGTATTCAGCTACATCCTTTCCTGTTGGCAGGTTTGTTCTTGCAAACAATACGCTTTCTTCCATCCCGGCGGCGGTTTGAAAACCTGTAACAGTGGCACCAGGACAAAGTGCTGTGATACTTATTCCTTTGCCACTCACTTCATTGCTAATGGCTTCAGTAAAACTCAAAACATAGGCTTTGCTTGCGCAATAGATGGCCATTGTTGGACCAGGTTGGAAAGCTGCGGTTGAAGCCACATTCATAATTCTGCCACTGTTACGCTTCAGCATATCTTGCAGGTATATTTTTGTAAATTGCGTCAGCGCAGTGATGTTCAAATTAATCATTTGCACTTCCTTGTTCCAGTCGGTTTCTGCAAACATGCCAAAATCACCAAAACCTGCATTGTTAATCAAATAATCAACTTGAATATTTTGCTTACTCGTTTCATCATAGACTTGTTGCGCCGCATTGGGTTCGGAAAGGTCTTTGCCAATGGTATAAACGGAAACATTAAATTGTTTTTCTAAGTCGTTTTTAAGCGCATCTAATTTGGCTTTATTTCTAGCAACCAAAACCAAATTGCCCCCTTTTGAGGCGTGAATTTTAGCCAATTCTAATCCAATTCCGTTGGAGGCTCCTGTTATTAATGCTGTGTTTTTCATTTTTTGTAGGTTAAAATCTCTTTCAATAAGTTTTAAGATAATTCTTTATGAAAATTAATATTTACTTCTTAAACTGATCTAAAAAGGCTTGGGCAACTTCTGTCAGTTCTGCATACCATGCTGCGCCAAATCGATCAATTAAGGGCTCTTTTAAAAATTGATATACTGCCACTTTTTCTTGCTTGCCCAATGCGCAGGCTGCTTTACAAATATCCCACCTGTGGTAATTCAAAGCCTCGTAATCGCCAACCTTTATTACGCGTATAGGGTACAAATAACAAGAACTGGGTTTCCTTATTTTCGATTCCCCTGCTAAAAAACTTTTTTCAATACCGCAACACAATATGCCATTTTCATCTCGGCGCACAAAGTTACATTCGCCCGTTGGCAAACAGGTTGTAACCCATTCCCCATCTTCATCTATTTCAAAACCACTTCTTTTTTCTATATCCTGCAAAGAAGCTTCACTTAAATAAGGAACAATTTTTTGCATCTCCTTTTCAATGGCTTCCTTTTCTTCCAATTTTACCGGCGCGCCACTGTCGCCCTCAATACAGCAAGAACCCTTACAAGCACTTAAGTTACAGATAAACTCTTGATCAAACAAGTCTTCCGAAACCAGTGTATTTCCAATAATTATCATGCTGCTTTGTGGTTTTTTAAGATGAATATATTGCCAAAAATAATGCTTTCTTGGCAATACCCTCAAATTCTCTTCTAATCACTTATCTTTGTAGTATATGCAAGAATTGCCTAAAACAGATATCCGCTCACTTACCTTAACCCAATTAAAAGATGCTTTTGTGCAAATGGGCGACAAAGCATTTAGGGGTCAGCAGGTATATGAATGGCTTTGGAAAAAATCTGCCACCGATTTTGATGCCATGAGCAACCTAAATTTGGTTACCAGAAATTGGCTCAAAGACAATTTTGTTATCAACGCAATAAAAGTAGAAGACAAACAAATAAGCAACGATGGTACTATAAAAAGTGGATTCAGGTTGTTTGACGGACATTTGGTGGAAGGGGTGCTCATTCCTGCAGATGAGCGCATGACGGCCTGCGTAAGCTCGCAGGTAGGTTGTAGTTTGAGTTGTAAATTCTGTGCAACGGGTAAAATGGATCGGGCCAGAAATTTAACACCAGATGAAATTTACGACCAAGTAGTTTTAATAAAAAGTTGGGCTTGGGAACATTACCAAAAACCTTTAACCAATATTGTATTTATGGGCATGGGCGAACCTTTGCTCAATTATGCCAATGTTTTAAAAGGTATCGAAAAAATTTGTTCACCAGAAGGATTGGGCATGAGTCCAGATAGAATTACAGTTTCTACCGCAGGCATAGCAAAAATGATTAGGAAACTAGCAGATGATGGCGTTAGGTTCAACCTAGCTCTTAGCTTACATGCTGCCAGCGATGAAAAACGTAATTTAATTATGCCCATCAATGAAAGCAATAACTTAAAAGAAGTGGGCGCGGCATTGAAATATTTTTGCAATAAAACAGGCAAGCGTGTCACCTTTGAATACATAGCCTTCAAAGATTTTAACGAAAGCCTAAAAGATGCAAAAGAGCTCTTGAGTTTTTGCAAACCCATAGAAAGTAAGGTAAACGTTATTGAATACAATCCAACCGGCGACGGAGCTTTTGAAAAAGCAGATTCAAAGAAAATAGATGAATTTTGTGCTTACCTAGAACGCAATGGAATTATTGCCCGCGTAAGAAGAAGTAGGGGAAAAGACATTGATGCAGCCTGTGGTCAATTGGCCAACAAAAAGCACGAAAACGCCTTGCTCCATTAATATTAATTGAACTTCATTAACCTTATGGTAGAAACATTTCCATCGGTATCTTCTACTTTCAAAAAGTAAATACCAAAAGGCAATTGGTTCGAACCGAATTTAATTTCTGTATTAAATTCTTCAAAGCTATTGAGCAATTTTCCATTGCTATCAAACAAGTTGGCTTTTAGCAGCCCAGCTTCTTTTTTACTAATTTGAACATTGCCACTTCCATTGGCAAATCCTTGCGAATTCACTACCAACAAGCCTGGCACGTTTTGAACCATTGTTTTTATTCCAGCAGTAACAGTAAATCCTCTATGTACCAAATTGGTTTGTAAATCGTAAAAATGCGCATACCCATACAAAACACTATCGGCCTGAACCAACAAATCTGCAGTTTGTTGCATACTCATGTTATTGGCATAATTGTACATTGAGCTTAATAACAAACGTGTTACTACTTCTCTGTTAAGAGTAACACTTAAATCATTGAGCATGCTGCTCCAAATAACAGAAGATACATAATAATCTGTACTTAAATCTGCAGGGTAAACATTGGTACTATTGGCATTTCGGCCATTCCAAAATTCATTATGACCATCCCAATTAAAAACCCAACGCCAATTGTAATCCGAAATATTTTTTGAATACTGGCAAGCCATAAAATCTGCATTGGCTTCTTCAACGGCTAAGCGTTCATCACCATTGCTAGAGTTGGGTGAAATAAAATCTGAAAGTCCGTGCGTATATTCATGTGTAATTACATC
>CAIYNF010000074.1 GCA_903927505.1 uncultured Bacteroidota bacterium
ACAGCGGCCAATAATAAAATGCTAAGTGCTTTCATAATGTTAATTTTTAAGGGTTTTTCTGCCTCTACCAAAAACGCAAACATCTTCTTGTTTTAGATAAATTTAGCAGCAAGATAAAAAAATATTGGAGAAATTGGGAGGAAGTTGGTTGATGTATTTCTTTCTGCCTATCGCCAGTTGCTAGATGCAAAAATTGCTCTGGTTGCTGGTATCAATTTACATGAAAGGGATTTTGGTTTTTAACATACTAAGATTTAAGGCGTATAAAACAGGTTAATAGTTAAACAGTTCGTGTAGTTTTTGTTGTAATAGTTTTTTGTCAGGCAGTTGTATTTTATACTCTGAAACCATTGTGGGGGATAGGCTTCTACTTAAAGCATATTCCACCACCTCCATTTCTTTATCCTTGCACAACAGAACTCCTATACTTGGATTTTCATTTGGCTTTTTAACATCCCTGTCCAATGCTTCCAAATAAAAGTTAAGCTGACCCAAGTGGTCGGGCTTAAATTTATCTGCCTTAAGTTTAAGAATTCAAAAACATAGCTATCCTTGAATGTTTTTGATATGTCCTCATTATTTTCTCTCACCGCCGGTGAGAGTTTTAAATTACCAATCATTTTCCGCTCAAAAAGGCTAGCAGAAATTTGTCGGTCAAGTTCACGCTTACTATAATTATCTTGCTTAACGAGTTTGAGATAAAACTCCATTTCTTCAATGGTTTTGCACCTAGAAAAAATCAACAAATTGTTTGTCCAGCTAATTTCTCTCACCAGTGGTGAGAGTTTTGGAAAGTCCTTGTAGGTCTCATAAAACTGCTTCATTCTCCAAATATTCTTATCGGAGAAGCCTTTAATAGCAGGTTCTTGCAATTGTATGTAATTGGCTAATTCAGCCACTACAGCATCACCCCATTCTACTTGTTCAATTTTATGGCTTAAATATTCTCCAATTTTCCAATAGAGGTTTATAAGTTCGGAGTTTACGGCTCTAATGGCATTACTCCGAGATTGTTTAATAAGTTGTATGATGTCCGTAAATCGATTATCCATATTTTGTTTCAATAGACAACAAATTTATACTTTTTTTGTATGTTTCCCTTTGGATAAGAGCTTGGTTGTCGCTGGTGGACTGCTTTCTATATTTCCCTCCACCTGCAGAAATAAGCCAGCCTCCAAAAGCATTTTCATCATTCATCATTCATAATTCATAATTGAATAAGCACTTAAGAAAAATTGCCTGCAAACCACCCTTCGACTGCGCTCAGGGACCAACCTTCGACTGCGTTAAGGGAACATCCCGCGAACAGATAAGGCACAAAGCATGAAAAAGAATTGCTCAATTGCCAATGTGGGTGGAATAATCTAAATTCATTTAGCTACTTACATTGCTCTTTTTGCTTTCTTAAAAAATCTGGAAAAAGCACTACTAAACTGTAAACAACCTAAAATGAAAAGGCAAATAAGCTTGCTTTTTGGAGGCTTACTTTTGACAAAATAATATAAGCCTTTGGTAATCCTAGATGATTTGGACTTCACTAGGCAATTTCATACTTTTACCGAACATCAATGTCTATTGAATCACAAAAAACAAACAAATCATAGTTAAGACAATTAA
>CAIYNF010000075.1 GCA_903927505.1 uncultured Bacteroidota bacterium
CGGATTGCTGGCTACGGGTTTTTCGTCCCGGCGAGGTTTCCCCTATCACTGACCCCTGAACCCCGATCCCTGCTTTTCGCCCGACCCCCGCATAATAAATTTGACAGCCCGATTGCTATCGTGTTAAGGCTAAAGCGTGTCTTCAAAGAAGGGGGGAAAGAATGTCCTTCAATAGTATAGCCAGAAGCCAGAAGCCAGAAGCCAGAAGCCAGAAGCCAGAAGCCAGAAGCCAGAAGCTACATCTCCCTATTACCTACCCACACAAAGCGTTTATTTACAAATTCAGCATTGGCAAAACTTGCATTTCCTGCAGGGTTACCACCAGTTAGGTGAAAATCGCTGAAGGCAGCGTGCGAGTTAATAAATCCAGCGCCAGTGAAGTTGAAACTTACAGGTACAAAAGCGTTATTCATTGTGCTTGCAATTTGTTGTTTGGTGCTTGCATCTGTAGTATAGGCACCACAAGTTAGCGCACCTTTTTGAAGGGCAAGTGCCTCGGCTAATGCCAATGAATCTGCTATTCCGTCGGTTTTAATGATGAATACAATTGGTCCAAAACACTCTTCATTAAATACTTTTCCTTGCGTTTTTTCCAATTCAATTACAACAGGTGTAGCAATACGCGCATCTTTGAATTCTTCATTCACAATGCTTTTTGATTCAAGGATTAGCTTTCCGCCCCAATTTTTGGCATCTGCTATTCTTTGGTAAGTTAATTCTGTTTGAATTGCCCCCAATGTACCAGGACCAGCTTTAGGATTATCAACTAAACCAGAAATAGCTGCGGCAATTCCGGCTACTACGTCATCATAAGTTACAATTCCTTCAGCGGTTTGAACGCCATGTTTACTGATGAAAATATTTTGAGGTGCAGTGCACATTTGACCACTGTATAAACTGGCACTAAATGCAATGTTGCCTAGAACAGCTTTCAAATCATTTACAGAATCTAATAAGATTGAGTTTACGCCAGCCTTTTCTGTAAAGGTAGTTTTAGGTAATTGCTCTATATAATTACCAAATTGACTGCCACCCGTAAAGTCAACCATTTTTACCATTGGGTTTTCTGCAAGTTCTTTGGTAATTGGTTTTTCAAGCGTATCAACTGCTAATTGCAATACTTGGGCAGGCAAGCCATTTTCAATAAACAACTTTTGCATCTCCTCAATTACTATGGCAATTGGCAGAATTGCTTTTGGGTGAGGTTTAACAATACATGCATTTCCCGTTATTAAAGAAGCAAATAATCCAGGTACGGTATTCCAAACAGGAAAGGTAGAGCATCCAATAACCAAAGAAATTCCTTTTGGAACAGGCTTCCAAGTTTTATTCATTTTTAAATCAAACTTGCCAAAGTTTTTAACCCATTCAACCTGTTCAGGAATAGAACTTAATTCTTTATAGCCCATTGCAATTGCTTCAAGGGCACGGTCGTTGGCATGCGGGCCACTTGCTTGAAAGCTCATCATATAAGCTTGTCCGGTGGTATGCATGGTTGCGTAGGCAATATCAAAGAACCTGGTTTTGATACGATCCAAGGCTTCTATTAATAAGCCTGCTCTTTGTTGAATGCTGGTATTTGCCCAAGCATGCTGACCAATAATGGCGTGTTTGATTATTGTTTCATTTGAGAAGCTTGGGTATTTAACGCCTATTCCAACTTGCAAGAATGGAGAAACTTCTTCACCAAGCCATCCATTGGTTTCGGTTTGATCCAATGCCCCATAGTTATTATTCATAACAGCACTGATCCAACTTTTTGCTGCAGCATCAGCATCTTCTGCGTATGCTTTTGGATTTTCTGGATAAGGGGTATAATAAGTTCTAGTGCTTAAAGCTTGCATGGCCTCTTGTAAAGTAGCCTCATGTTTTTGGTATAGTTTCATATTGTTTATTGTGCTTATATATAAGGAAGGCAAAGTTATTTGAAAAAATGAAAAGAAAAATTCGAAAAAGAAATTGGAAAAAAGACTTGTTTAGAGATCAGGAAGAAATACTTTTCAAGCGGAAATACCTGTGAATACACAATAAATCAATTAGAATAGCGCATTGTAAAATATTTTTCTTACTCAAATACAGGTTATTGTGAAGTTAGTGTTAAGATATATTTGCGGAATATGCAAAAGGGGGTACATTTGCAGCCCCTTAGAGAGAGAGAATGAGAAATGAAAGCGGGCGGAGGTAAAAAAATATTTTAAAAAATATTTGCATTAGAAATAAAAGCGCTTACCTTTGCATCCCCTTACGGAGCGAGCGAAAGAGAAGTTGGAGGGAAAAAATAGAGATTCTACACCAGCGATGGTGAAACAAAATAGAATAAAGTTCTTTGAAGAAATGGAATAGCAAGCACTACAGATGTGAATTTGTAGGTTAAAAAATCTTTGAGAGAAAAATCAGAATTTAAACATCTTTTACTATGAAGAGTTTGATCCTGGCTCAGGATTAACGCTAGCGGCAGGCATAATACATGCAAGTTGAACGGGATTAGTTTAGCAATAGACTATGAGAGTGGCGCACGGGTGCGTAACACGTATGCAACCTGCCCTTGACTGGAGAATAGCCTCTCGAAAGAGAGATTAATGTTCCATAACATATAGAGTAAGCATTTACTTTATATCAAAGCTCCGGCGGTCAAGGATGGGCATGCGGTTGATTAGCTAGTTGGTGAGGTAACGGCTCACCAAGGCTACGATCAATAGGGGGTCTGAGAGGATGTCCCCCCACACTGGTACTGAGACACGGACCAGACTCCTAC
>CAIYNF010000076.1 GCA_903927505.1 uncultured Bacteroidota bacterium
ATCTCCACGCAATCTGGGAAAGGGAAAAATGCATCACTGCTCATCGAAACACCTTTCAAATCAAATTCAAATGCTTTGGCTTTGGCTATGGCATGTTTCAAAGCATCAACCCTAGAAGTTTGTCCGCATCCAATGCCCACCAATTGTTTGTTTTTTGCCAATACAATGGTATTAGATTTGGTATGTTTAACAATTTTATCTGCAAATAACAAATCCTCTATCTCTTCTGCTGTAGCGGTATGCGAAGTGGCTGCTTTTAAATCACTTGCGCTAAGAACTGCTAAATCTCTGTCTTGAACCAATAATCCATTTAAGGCAGAACGCATGGTTTGTGTTTTAGGCAAAGTTCCCATTTGCTCCAAAATAATTCTGTTCTTTTTACCTTTCAATAGTTCTAATGCAGCTGCATCATAGGAAGGAGCAATTAAAACTTCCAAAAATATTTTATCCATTTCTTGCGCAGTAGCCAAATCAACAGTTCTGTTTAAGGCAATAACACCTCCAAAAGCAGATACAGGATCTCCTGCCAATGCATCCTTCCAAGCCTCATGAATAGTGGCTCTTGAGGCAACACCACAAGGGTTATTGTGTTTAATTACCGCAACGGTTGGTTCGGCAAAATCATTTAATAAATTAACCGCTGCATCAATATCTAATATGTTGTTATACGATAATTCTTTGCCATTTAATTGCTTTACAAAATCACTTAACTCACCAAAATAAAATCCTTTTTGGTGTGGATTTTCGCCATATCGCAAAACACTGCCTTTGTCGAAACTTACCTTGTGTGCCGTAATTTCCATGGCACTGTTAAAGTAATTAAAGATAGCCGTATCATAATGCGAAGTAACCTGAAACGCTTTGGCTGCAAAGGCTTTGCGCTGTTCCGTATTTACCATGCCATTTCCTTCAGCTAATAAATTTAGCAGATCTTGGTATTGGTTCGTATGCGATACTATTAAGCTGTGTTTGAAATTCTTTGCTGCAGCACGAATCAAGGAAACTCCACCAATATCAATTTTCTCAATAATTTTTGCTTCTTCGGTAGTAGTAGCCAATGTTTCTTCAAAGGGATATAAATCTACCATCACCAAATCAAACAATGGAATTTCAAATTGCGCTACCTCAGATAAATCTTGCGCATTCTCTCTTCTGGCCAAAATGCCACCAAAGATTTTTGGATGCAAAGTTTTTACCCTTCCACCTAAAATACTTGGGTAACCTGTTAAGGTTTCAACTGGGTGAACAGGGATATTTAATTTTTCAATAAATTCTTGGGTTCCTCCTGTAGAGTAAATATTTACGCCTTGGGTGTGTAAGGCTTGTACAATTGGAGCGAGTCCATCTTTGTAAAATACTGAAATTAAAGCGTTTGTGATTTTGCTGGCAGCTTGCATAGTTATTGTAAAATGGAGTGGCAAAGGTAGGAAACCTTACACAGATATTTTTATGCCGAACCAAGAAATTTAAAAGAAATATTTAAAGCAAATCTTAAAGTGTTGCAATTACTTTTTGGATGCATTGGGGTACAAAAGTTTGTTCCAATTC
>CAIYNF010000077.1 GCA_903927505.1 uncultured Bacteroidota bacterium
AATTTTTTGAAGTAAAATTAGAAACAGAAATGCAACAGCTCTTAGGAAATTTACCTGCACATAGAAGAAGTAATTTCATTGGTTCAATCTTGCACCACCAAAGTATGGCGAATACGAAATATATGAGCAAGTGGATTGAGGAGAAGGGAAGAGACTAGAAACGAGAAACGAGAAGCGAGAAACGAGTTGGGGAATTAGAGTCCAGAGTCCAGATTCCAGAATACAGAGTACAGATTTTTATAGGGAGTGTTCATCGAACATAATTGAAAAGTGCTTCGGCAAGCTCAGCATGACGTGTTTTTCATAATTCATCATTCAACATTCATAATTCATCATTCATAATTGAAAAAGAACAGCTAGCTCCTTAATAAAAAATGGCTAGATGCCAGAGTCCAGCTTTTTCTCCCAATATCTTTTGCCGTAGGCGCAAAAAATTTCTTCTCCGGCTTTTATTTTTCTGCTGGCAACCAAACACACTTCGCCTTTTTCGTTCAAACTTATTTTTGCGTTGTTTTTAAAATTGCTCCCAATGCTGCCTTGCGTATCGTTGGCGTAGCGGGCAAAACATTTGCTGTGTTGTGAGTCGAGGATGGTGCCATTGAGCAGCATAATAAAGTAGGCATCTGTGCCGGCGGCAACCCGTAATTTTGCTTCTTTGGCTTTGAGAATTTCTCCGCCGTACAAGGCAATTATTTCGTCTTTGTAAATATGTATGGCTGTATGTAAACCATTGCCAGCTTTAGGAATTTGTGATGTTTGTATATAGAGGTAATCGGCCTCGGGGGCGTCAATTTGTTGAGGTATTGGCATTAATTCTGATTATTATAAATCGATTTTTAATCAGGATTAATTGATTTTGAGGAATGATGAATTCTGACAATTTCAATTTTTTCACCATTAATATTATATACTATTCTATAATTGCCTTCGATCAATTCTCGAATTGAGGTCTTATTAAATTCAGGTACAATTCGTCCAGAATTTGGGAACTTTATTAATTGGCTAACTCTTTCACTTAATTTATTGATCTGCCTTTTTGCGTAAAATGAGGAATCCGTTGCAATAAAATCATAAATATTTTTCAAGTCTTCAATTGCAAATTTCGACCAAATTATTTCTGCCATTTTTCAATAATTTCTTTCACTTCCTCATGAGTTTTTGTTTTGCCCTCCTTAATTTGCTTAAGACCTTTTTCTATTTTTTCAATAAAAATCAATTTTTCCATCAATATTTCTAATTCAAATTCTTGTGGAAGGTCGGTCATTGTCTCAATCACCATATCTTTTTTCATGGTATAAATTTAAATTAAATTTTATTGATTTTTAAATATTTCAAATTACTTTTAAAATCTACTCTTCCATCACCTGCATAAAAATCCTAAAACCTATGAGCGGACAAGGAATATAGCCTGGGTAAAATTCGTTGGGGGCATCTATCCGCAGCCAATCTACATTGGATTGAAAATTACCACCGGCACATTCGCCTTTGCCACTTACCATTTCACTTACATTGCCAGCAATATGGTACATGCCTAATTTATTTTGAATGGCTTTTTTATCGTTTACTTTGTGTGTAAAATAGGGTATCCCTTTTTCTTGAAAGGCATCAAAATTAGCGCTGCTTTCTTTAGCCTGTAAACTGCTGTCTAGCTTAGCTTTATTGGCATCATAATAGTTTGCCTGTTTTGCTTTTGGCAAGGCTTGTCCCCATGGGAAACTGTTTTTATCATTGCTTATGCCGGCTGCATTTTCCCATTCAGATCGGGTAGGGATTTTAAAAACAACCTTCTTGAATTTTCGTTTGGGATTATTGTTGTATTGTTGGGTAAGCCATACGCAATAAAAATTTGCTTGCTCATACGAAACATTAACCACTGGGTAATAATAATAGCTGGGATGGTGTAAATAGTTTTGGGTATAATTTGCATTGTTCATCCCTTTGTTGCTCCAATTAGTGGTATCTGGCAATAAACTTTGGTAAATGGCTGGGTTCATTCTGCGTTTTACCGAACGCAAAAATAGCAAATAATCGAGGTTACAGGTTTCATATTTGCAGGCATATACTGTTTCGCTGGTGGCTACAAAATTCTTTTTAAAATCTTTTGGATCGTGCAAACCCTTGGGTATTTTTTGGCACCAGGCCATTGCACTTATTGCCATAAATACAAAGGGAAATACAAAACGAAGGCTTGCGCGCAATCTCATGTGGGAGGCTTTTTGTTGGCAATTTACATAATTGTTAAGAGCTTTAAAATATGGGCAATTATTTCTATTAATACTTATCTTTGCATTCAATGAAACATGTGGGTTTTAAAAAATGGGCTTTTATGGTATTGGGAACCTTGTTCCTAATCAGCTCTTTTTTGCCTGGTTTCAACGAGCAACTCAACAAATTACCCTCCTTGGTTAACCATTACCGCCACCATTTGGCAGAGGAAGGTTTTATTACCGTAGCAGATTTTATTGACATGCATTACAGCGAAGGCTCCCTGCACAAAGGAGAAGAAGATCACCAAGATTTGCCCCTTTACCAAAACAGTGTAAATGTATTGCATGTATTGGTAGAAGAATTGCCTGTTTATAATATTGAAACACCTATTGTAGGCGAACAAGAGCATGCTTGTTTTAAAAACGCATTTTATTCGTTTAATAATCCGAGTGGCATTTTTCAGCCACCGCGAGCCAGCTAGAATTTCTTGTTGTAGGCCGATGATTTTTTGTCGTGCTATTTTTTATTTTGCGTGTACTTAAATACATGCCTCTACCTTTATTTTAAATCGAAAATGTTAAATAAAATTATTGGATTTTCTGTCCATAATAAATTGATAATAGCGCTATTCACCTTTTTTTTAGTGGTGTTTGGGGCCTATCAATTAACAAAATTACCCATAGATGCCGTTCCAGATATTACCAATAATCAGGTACAGGTAATTACCATTTCTCCATCATTGGGAGCGCCCGATGTGGAGCGTTTAATTACTTTTCCTTTGGAACAGGCCTTGAGTAATATTCCAGGCAAAATTGAAATCAGGAGTTTCTCGCGTTTTGGCTTATCATTGGTTACCATAGTTTTTAACGACCAAACAGATGTGTATTGGGCACGCCAGCAAGTGAGTGAGCGTTTGCAAGGGGTAAAAGACCAAATTCCGGCAGGGGTGGGAACGCCAGAATTGGGGCCGGTTACAACGGGTTTGGGAGAAATTTACCAGTATGTGGTTCGACCCAAACCTGGCTTTGAAAAAAAGTACGATGCACAAGCTTTGCGTACCATTCAAGATTGGATGGTAAGGCGTCAGTTGCTGGGTGTAAAAGGCGTAGCAGACGTAAGCAGTTTTGGCGGTTACCTCAAACAATATGAAGTAGAAATTGATCC
>CAIYNF010000078.1 GCA_903927505.1 uncultured Bacteroidota bacterium
ATTGGCGCTTCTATCTGCCCAAGAACCTCCTGTACCGCTGCCATCGCCGCTGATGTAAGTGTATTTCCAAAGGCTATTAAATTCACTGGTTCCTTCAAAATTCTTGCTTTCTTTTCCTTGTCCGGGTGTATTGGCAATAAAGTAAACTTGCTTCTCATCACTTGGGGCAATGCCAATTGAAATTCTATTGCAGGTAGATTGAAAATTAGCAGGCGTAATATTTGCCCAGGTTTTTCCATTATCGCTCGAACGCCAAATGCCTTGTTGCTGACCACCACCAGAAAGGGTGGCGTATACTATACCTGTTGGCGTAACGGCCACATCTGTAAAATAACTATAGCTACTTGCTTGTGAATTTCCACCTCTTACTTTTATCCATGAACCACCCGCATTGATGCTTCTAAAAATGCCATCAAAATTGGCTGCAAAAATTACATCTGCAGTATCTATGGTTGGGTTCAATGCAATTCTGTGTACCACCGACCAAGCGCCAGAAAGGCCGCCCAATCCGCTATTTACCGTACCTGCTTTTACCCAATTGTTTCCGCCATCTGTTGATTTATAAATACCACTTCCATTGTAAAAAGCACCTGGAATACTGCCTCCATAAAGTTCGCCAGTAGAAGCAAACCAATTTTGTGATTTTCCTTTTCTACTGTCTTGCACCAGAGAAGTAATATTGGAAGTAGCCATATTGCTCATATTGGTAGCATACCAAGTGGCACCATCATTGGTACTGCGCCATACACCGCCGGTTGCACCACCCGCTAATAGAATAGATGGATCGTTTATATCAATTGCAACCGCGCGGGTTCTGCCACCAACATTAAACGGACCAATAGATTGCCAGGTAGCAAATTTTTGTATGCCTTTGTCGCTGGGTAAAGTAAGCGCAAATGCCAATTCATCGGTACGGATATTGTCTGGAATTTGTCCTGTAGAAGGATCTGCCAACATTTGTTGCATCCACTGAATGCGCATAGAAATATCTTCTTCCATGCCTTCCCATTCCTCCGATTCTAGGTGAGGTGCCGTTTTAAAAACTAAAAACGAAGCAAGCAAGAGCAGCGCAACAAATCCAAAACTATTTTTCATTCTTCCAATTTTATAAAGAATCAAAAATACATTTTCTCAGGTATTAATTTTCATATCCCAAATTTGGGGAGAGCCATTTTTCAACGTAATTGGTATCTTGTCCTTTACGTTTGGCATAATCTTCTACTTGGTCTTTGCTAATTTTTCCTACAGCAAAATATTTACTATCGCTATTGGCAAAATAAAAGCCGCTTACTGCTGCAGTTGGATACATTGCAAAATTCTCCGTTAAGCTTATTCCTGTTGCCTTTTCAGCATCTAAAATTTCAAACAATTTGCGCTTTTCTGTATGGTCTGGACAAGCAGGATAGCCTGGCGCAGGTCTAATGCTATCGTATTTTTCTCTAATAATTTCTTCATCACTTAGGCTTTCTCCTTTTGCAAATCCCCAATAATCGGTTCGAACCAACTCATGTAATTTTTCTGCAAATGCTTCTGCCAAACGATCTGCCAAAGCCTTTATCATAATGCTGTTATAATCGTCGTGATCGCGCTCAAACGCTGCAACCAGTGGCTCAATGCCAAGGCCTGCAGTTACTGCAAACATGCCTATATAATCTTTCTTGTTTTCTGCAGCAGGAGCAATAAAATCTGCTAGACACATATAGGCTTGGTCTGCTGCTTTTTCATTTTGCTGACGTAAGAAATGGAATGTTTCATTGCTGCCATTTGGCAATTTTATTGCTACATCGTCGCCAACAGAATTGGCTTCATAAAAACCAAAAACGGCATTGGCTTGTAATAAATTTTCATTAATTACTTTATCCAACAAAGCATTGGCATCATTGAATAATTTTGTGGCTTCAACACCTACCACTTTATCACTTAAAATTGCTGGAAATTTTCCTGCCAATTCCCAAGTAGAGAAAAAAGGTGTCCAGTCGATGCGCTTACGCAATTCTGCCAAAGGATAGTTTTCCAAAGTTTTATTTCCCAGAAAACCAGGCGCAACAATTTGCTCAAAACTTACTACAAATTTGTTTGCCCTTGCTTTTGCTAAATCAACAAAATTCTTTTCGCTTCTTCTGTTTTTATAATCAATTCTAAATTGTTCGTATTCTTCTTTGATGCGTTTGGTTGTTCCAGCCAATTGGTCTTTGCTAATTAAACTTTGTGCAACCGGCACACTTTTACTGGCATCCAAAACGTGCACTACAGGACCACTATAAACTGGATCTATTTTTACAGCCGTATGCGCTCTTGAGGTAGTTGCGCCGCCAATAAGCAATGGAATTTTCATGCCTAAGCGTTCCATTTCTTTGGCCACATGCACCATTTCATCTAAGCTTGGCGTAATTAAACCACTCAATCCAATTACATCAACTTGTTCGCGGATGGCAGCTTCCAATATTTTTTCGGCAGGTACCATTACCCCAATATCAATAATTTCAAAATTGTTACATGCCATTACAACACCCACAATATTTTTTCCAATATCATGTACATCCCCTTTTACGGTTGCCATTAATATTTTACCTTGAGAGGTGCTTTTATCTCCTGCCAAAAGTTTTTCTGCATCCATATAAGGCATTAAATAGGCAACGGCTTTTTTCATTACCCTTGCGCTCTTTACCACCTGTGGCAAAAACATTTTTCCCGAACCAAATAAATCGCCAACAATATTCATCCCAGCCATTAAAGGACCTTCAATTACTTGTAAAGGTTTGGCAAATTGCTGACGTGCTTCTTCTGTATCTTCATCAATAAATTCTACAATACCTTTTACCAATGCATAGCTCAAACGCTCTGCTACTGGGGCATTGCGCCATTCTAAATCTAGAACCTTTTCTTTTCCTTTGCCTTTAACTTTTTCTGCATATTCCAATAAACGTTCGGTGGCATCGTCTCTTCTATCCAACAAAACATCTTCTACATGTTCCAATAAATCTTTGTCAATTTGGTCGTATACTTCCAACTGACTAGGATTAACAATACCCATGGTCATGCCGTTTTGAATACCATGGTATAAAAATGCCGAATGCATGGCTTCGCGCACTTTGTCGTTTCCTCTAAATGAAAACGAAACATTACTTACCCCACCGCTAATTTTAGCACCTGGTAGGTTTTCTGTAATCCATTTGCTGCCTCTAAAAAAATCGATGGCATTTCTTCTGTGCTCTTCCATACCGGTAGCCACAGGAAAAATATTTGGATCAAAAATGATATCCCCTGCAGGGAACTGAACCTTTTCTGTTAAAACGCTATAGGCTCTTTTTGCAATTTCTACACGGCGTTCAAAATTATCTGCCTGACCAACTTCATCAAACAACATTACAATTACGGCCGCACCAAAACGTTTCACCGTTTTTGCCTGACGAATAAATTCTTCTTCGCCACCTTTTAATGAGATAGAATTTACAATACACTTTCCTTGCACGCATTTTAGACCGGCCTCAATAATTTCCCATTTAGAGGAATCTATCATAATAGGCACGCGAGAAATATCTGGCTCAGAGGCAATCAAATTTAGGAAACGAACCATGGCTTCTGCGCCATCAATCATTCCTTCATCCATATTGATGTCTATTACTTGCGCCCCGCCTTCTACTTGCTCTCTGGCAACCGCCAGTGCAGCTTCAAAATTTCCTTCTTTTATCAAGCGCAAAAACATCTTTGAACCGGTCACATTTGTGCGCTCGCCAACGTTTACAAAAACCGAATTTTTTGTGATGGTCAAAGGTTCTAATCCGCTTAATTTTAGTGTGTATTTGGTAGTCATATTTTTGCTTCTAGCAACTAGCTTCTGGCTACTGGCTTCATTTGTTTAAAGCCTGTAGATTTTTCTAATTACTTATTTATATTATCCTGTTTTATCTTCAAAATTAATTAATTCAATTTTTTTTGAACCTCGTTTAATTCTTTTACAATTGGTTTTGTTTCTGGCTCTTCTACTAATCCTAGGTCCTGGCATATTATCAATTGCGTTTCTAATTCAAATGATGAGCCTAAGGCAATTTCCAAAAACCTTTTAAATTCAATATCACTATTTCTACTTGTACCTTCTGCAATATTTGTTGGGATAGAAATAGCTGCTCTTGTCATTTGCGAAACAAGGCCATATTTTTCTTCCTTTGGCAAAGTGGCGCAAAAATGATAAACCGCTTTTACAATTTGCATGCTATCTATCCAAACAACATATTTTTTAAAATCTCTCATGTGCAGGCAAGCCTTATTTATTTTCTGCTAATTTTTGGCCAGAAGCCAGAAGCTAGCTGCCAGAAGCAAAGGTCTATGGTCTAATAACTATGGTCTTTTTCTATGGTCTCTTCCTCGGTGGATAATTAGCGGCCATATCTGCAATTGCTTTGATATGATCTGGGGTGGTACCGCAGCAGCCACCTAAAATATTAACCAATCCTTCCTTGCAATATTCCTCCACTTGTTTAGCCATGGCCGCTGGAGATTCGTCGTACTGCCCAAATTCATTTGGCAAACCAGCATTTGGATAGGCGCTCACGAAGAAAGGAGAATTTCTATCTAATACTTGTAAATACGGGCGAAGGGCGCTGGCACCTAAGGCGCAATTTAAACCAATACTTAAAAGCGGCATGTGCTGCATGCTAATCAAAAATGCTTCCGTGGTTTGACCCGATAAGGTTCTTCCAGAAGCATCGGTAATGGTGCCAGAAATCATTACAGGGTATTGTTTGCCAATTTCCTCAAACAGCTCATCAACGGCAAAAAGCGCGGCTTTGGCGTTGAGGGTATCAAAAATGGTTTCAATTAGAATTACATCTACACCCCCTTCAATTAATTTGCGGGCTTGTTGTTTGTAGGCACTTACCAATTCATCAAAAGTTACCGCGCGGTAACCTGGGTCGTTTACATCTGGGCTAATAGACAAAGTTCTGTTGGTAGGACCCATGGCACCTGCCACAAAACGCGGTTTGGCTGGGTTAAGTGCTGTTACCTCATCGGCCACTTCGCGGGCAATTTTAGCACTTTCAAAATTGATCATATCTACCCAATCCTGTCCTAAATCGTAATCGGCTTGGGCAATAACGGTACCGCTAAAGGTATTGGTTTCAATAATATCTGCACCCGCATCAAAATATTGGCGGTGAATGGCTTTGATAACATCTGGGCGGGTAAACGACAATAAATCGTTATTTCCTTTTAAGGGTTTGTGGTGGTTTTTTAAGGCCTCATTTCTAAAATCCTCTTCTTCTAGTTTATAGCGCTGAATCATGGTACCCATGGCGCCATCTAAGATGAGAATTCGTTGGTTTAATATTTCGCGTATATTCATAATTTTTGCTTCTAGCTTCTGGCAACTGGCTTCTAGCCGCTAGTAAAAAATTATTATTTACTAGAAACAAAAAGCAAGAAAGCTAGGAGCCAGGGGCTAGAAGCTAATTGCCAAAAATGGACTTTCCAGAAATTTCCTGCTGTTTGTGTTTGAGCACTCTTGCGAGTTGTCAATCACTTATCAGCATTCGAGGGGAGCCCTCGAAAAAGGTATTAGCACTATCCGCTGGTTAGCGGACTTGCCAAGACATCATCGGGCCTATTCCCTCCGTCTTTCTGGATAAGTGGTGCAAATATAGGGGTTATGTTTTATGTTTCAAGTATTTGTATAGGAAAGAATGAGACTGAAGGATTAAAGCTATATTATATTTGTTTTTATGGGGCATATTTTACAAGTGTAAAAGTAAACTCGCATCTAACCGGCAAATCAAAATAATGACAATTTCAAAATTGGTTGACAGAAAACCCTTTCAAAGTCCTTTTTTAGTGATAGGAATTAGCAGAAACTTTAGAGAAATGATAAATAAGATGTATCACCCTTTCCTTAACCTAGGAGTTTATCTAAATTTATACAAATACCCAATAGAAAATGAATTATAAAGATTAAACATATTCGTATTGAATTCTTTTTTTAAAACCGTGATAAATCCACCATTTAAATGGGAATCAAAAACAATTTGATCACCCGATTTAAGCGTTTGTGATATACCTACACCAAAAGAGACTCCAAGGTCAAATCTGTTGTATATTGAATAATCGGTCAGATAATTTGTGTGATTTTCTGTATCACCATTAAAATAAGTAAAACTAACTTTTTCTTTCCCATTAACCATCATTCCTATATAGGGGCCAAGTAGTATAAAAAAATTGGTTTTTGATTTGCCAAAATCAAATCTCGAAAATGGGGTAAAGTTCAAGTATTCTGTGATAAAATTATCTTTATATCCAGTTGGCCCCGTACTTGCTAAATAATAACCTTGACGAGAATACTGCAATTCGGGTTGTATAGAATAAACTTTCGAATATCTTTTTCTTAGGGCTAAAGTACCCTGGAATTTAGGCATCAGTTTCTCCTCTGGCCCTAAATCTACTGTAATGGTTGTCAAATTAATTCCTACTTTAAAACCAATGGATAAACTTTTAATAGAAGTAAAAATTGCTTCTTTTTGATTGTGCTGCGTTTTGCCAGAAAAACAAATTAGGAGTGTTAAAATAACAGTTAATATCTTTTTCATATTAAATCTATAAATAGGTTACGGGGCGTATTTTAAAAATGTAAAAGTGCCTTCTCTTTTTGTTGAAAATGGCGGATTCCAATAATAATTACCATTTAGGCCCAATGACCCCTTTATCGGGTCAGAATATGTGGAAACTTGGCTAAAATGAAAAATACAGGAATCACCCCCTATCCTATCATTTATGAAGATACATGGGGATTGCTGGATAGGTAAAAATGGAAAATACAAGCTATCTCCTTTTTTTGATATAGATCCCGCAATTCTATCAAAACAGATATTTTTATTTACATAATTGTCCACCGCGTATACGATGTCATTTCTAACATAATAATAGTAATGGCCGACTGCATGAGGGCCTCCACCAGCCTCAGCCACGCCTAGGATATAATGTCCATCTGAAAGAATGGAATACCTTAATCCAAACTCTGGCTTACAAGATAAAAACTGAAGCAGATAAAAAATGGCTATTATAAATTTAATATCCTTCATCACATCCTCCTATTACATCTGCAAAAAATACGCCATCAGTGGCAACTTCAAATCCATCATTTAGTTCAATAAAATCTGCAGCTCTTATTGAAACATCCATTCCATTATTGACAAGAATTGGCCCATTCAATATAATTTGCTTATACACCTTTGGGCTAATTGTAAAGTTATTAAAACTATTTTGATTATATATAGTTGGAAGAATTACTTGGCATTTTGACAAATCTAACTTGTATTGCTTTACATAATCGATCTCAAACTCAAAGGGAAAAAGTGTATTAGAATTAACATGTTGGCATCTTTCATGAAAAGTCCAAACATCATTTGCTGATTCAATATCAAAAATAATATTCATAGGGTCCAAATCAGCAGGTTTTTTTTTACCCGCTCCAATATTGTTGATGGTATGGATTAACACATTATCATAAAAATATTTTAAACTGCTTGGAGTCCACTCTAAAGCATAGGTATGAAATGAATCCTGTTCAACAAAATAATCGAATAAACATTTATCAATTGGGTCACAATACGGGCACCAACATTCATGCGCATTATAAAGGTCATTCCTATTACAATTTTCATTATTAATTGGGTCATTTTTAGATACAAATGCCCCGAAAGTTTGTGTTCCCAATTGGGGGTTATTTTCTGCTATGTCAATTTCACTATAACAATGTTTGGCAACATATTGGGGTATATTTTTATGTGTTTCATTAGTAAAGTCAAACAACCAAAAACATTGCCCAATCCCCGTATTAGAAGCTCCTGCTGGTCTATTAACTTTAAACCTTGCTTCATAATAGCCATATTGATACGCATTTTTACTTATCAGTTGACCACTGGTACACTCGAAAGCTTTTTTTGTTCTAGCCCACCCAGTATTTGCATTCTTATACCAGCCTGGTGCATAGGGTGCTTGATATTGCTTGGTAACCAATTTAATGGACGAAATATTGCCATTGTTTTGGTAAAAATGAGCTACAGGGTATGGAACAATAGAGCCAAAGTAGCCGTTATTGTTTAAGTTATCTTCTATACTATCCTCTTGTAAAAAGAAATTTAAATCCGCATAATTTAAATTTGTACCATATGAAAAAGTGTCCTTTGTAATTCTTTCTGAGGCAAATTCATCCTGAAATTTTGGAATTGGAGCATAGTTTTTATCGTTTCTAATTGGATTATTTAAAGCATCTAAAAATGGCAAGCCATCAGCAGGATTAATTCTGAATGGCTGTTGCCCAAAAGCTAAATAAATATTTATCAAATAAAACAATAAAATAATAGTTTTTTTCATGATAATTTTCCTTCCTAATTAAATAAATAACTTAATAATTATTCTGATAATATCATTCGCTTTGTGTCAATTTCATTTCCATCGGCAATTAAGGAATACAAATACATTCCAGGCCTTAAATCTCCTGCCAATATTATTATGCTTGATTTGCCAGAGCCCAAATTTGAAAATGATTTTATCAAATCACCTTGCATGTTAAAGATCATAATATTAATATTTTCAGCAGAATTAGGCGTTTGATAAAATATTTCTGTTTTATTTGAAAATGGGTTAGGTTGATTTTGAAATAATAAAAATTGGTTCCCACTCGAATTACTGCTTTTAAACAAAGAAAAGGTATCTCCTGAAATTACATTCTTTTTACTGGTTTGATTACAGCAAAAATTTATTTGTGTTTTTAGTCTATTAATTTGTGTTTGCTGTTGTTGTATACCAGCAACTAATAAGGCAGTTAATTGGGAATAGTTAATTCCTAACACACCTTGGCTATTTGAATCAACTACCTCTGGAACAACCAATTTTACTTCTTGGGCAATAAAACCTACATGTTGTTTAATTGTATCATTAAAATTTAATCCTAATCTATTATTTAATGCACCTGATTTATAATGATAATAGACACCTCTTAATCGCATAATTTTATCCATGGGGTTATCAATGTCTGTTACCCTATTTTTCAATCTACTATCCGAAAAATGAAACTGACCTTGACTCCAAACAAGACCATTACATAACACAAAGAAATTGTCGTTACCGCTTTTTCTAATTGCCAATGCTTTTGCATTGTCAATTGAGCCTTCAATTTGAGAGATGTAGGCCCAATCTCCAGCGTTTGATGATAATTTTAGGGCAACATTCTCCTGATCACAATTTATATGTACTTTAATTCCTGTGACATCTGTAGTTCCGATACCAACCCTACCGCCGTCCAAAACTTTTATTTGAGCAAATGTTGTTTGAAATAAAAATAAAAAAATGATTGCGAAAAATTGCGGATTGAGGGTTGCTGTTTGTGGTTTCATAGTAATTTTTAAAATAATTGTTAATTTTTTATAATAAAATAGTTTATCTGTGTTGGAGTCTAATTTTAAAACAATATAAACCTAATGATTAATATATTATTATCATATTACTATTTATGAGAACCCACCTATTATAAGCTACCTTGCAATGACATTGTAAGGCATAATTCAGACATGGAAATAGTTTCAATTGAAAATTAAGAATAAAAAATAAATTTTATTATAAAAGTAAACAATCTTAACCTTTATAAAAATTTACAACACTAATTTTTCTGTTCAAACCAAAACTTGTTAAACACCCAATAAAATTTGGGGATAAGAGGTGCATAAGCATGCTGAGGGGCAGGGCGAAAAAGCATTAAACCAACAATAATTCAGCACTTTAGCTGAGAATCCAAATATTAAGCGTACCTTTGCGGCTCAATTTTAATAAAGTACTTTGAAAAATTTTAGTGAACTAGGCGTAGAGCAGTCCCTCTTGAATGCGATTCAAGAACTGGGTTTTGAGAACCCAACGCCTATACAGGAGCAGACAATCCCTGTATTTTTAGAAACCGGACGCGACATTTTAGGTTTGGCCCAGACGGGCACCGGAAAAACAGCAGCATTTGGCTTGCCCATCTTGCAGTTAATTAATCCAACAGCCAAACACATCCAATCTTTGGTTATTTGTCCAACACGCGAACTCTGCATGCAGATTTCTCGCGATTTAGCTAGTTACAGCAAACACAAACCAGGCATTAACGTAGTAGCAGTTTATGGCGGCGCCAGCATGGAAGGCCAAATTAGAGACATTAGACGTGGTGCGCACATTATTGTAGCCACACCAGGTAGGTTAATGGATTTAATGAAACGTAAAGCTATTAACATCAACGAAGTGAATTTTGTGGTGTTAGATGAAGCAGACGAAATGCTTAACATGGGATTTGAAGAGGATGTAGAATACATTCTTGGACATACCCCAACAGAAAAACGTGTGTGTTTGTTTAGTGCAACCATGCCTAAATCCATTAGAAATATTGGTAACAGGTATATGAACGATCCTGTTGAAATTAGTGTAGGTAAATCTAATTCTGGAAATGCCAATATTACCCACCAATACGCTATTGTGCATGCAAAAGACAAATATGCAGCCCTAAAGCGTTTTGTAGATTTTAACTCTGAAGACATTTATGCCATTATCTTTTGTACCACTAGAATGGAAACGCAAGATATTAGCGATAAGCTTATCAAAGATGGTTACAACGCAGATTGTTTGCATGGCGATTTAAGTCAGGCACAACGCGAAAAAGTGATGGGTCGTTTTCGTTCTCATGCCATTAAAATTTTATTGGCAACAGACGTAGCAGCGCGCGGTATTGATGTTAGCGGATTAACCCATGTTATCCATTTCCATTTACCAGATGATATTGAAAACTACACACATAGAAGCGGTAGAACTGGTCGTGCCGGCAATTTAGGTGTTTCATTTACCTTGCTTCACATGCGTGAAGGTGGCAGGTTAAAAGACATCGAACGCATGAGTAATATCAAATTTGAAAAAGTTTTGATTCCAAGTGCGCAAGATGTTCGCGACAAAAAGTTATTGGCCTTTACTGACACCATTATCAATACAGAAATTGAAGAAAACGTTTTTGATGCACATGTAATGAAAGGCATTGAAACGCTGATGTCACTTGAAAAAGAGGAATTATTAAAGAAATTCTTATCTCTTGAATTGCGCAGGTTCTCTGTAGATTTTGCCAACGCTCCTGATTTAAATATTAACCCTAGCGAACGCATGGGCGGTAGAGATGGCGGAAGAGATGGCAGAGAAGGTGGAAGAGAAAGCAGAGGAGGCAGAAGCGGCGAAAAGAGAATTTTTGTAAGCTTAGGCAAGAAAGATGGTTTTGATATCAGAAGCTTTAAAGATTATGTAGCTGCATCGGCAGGCATTTCTTGGCAAGAATTGCATGTTGATGTAAGTGGTGTTTACAGTTTTGTAGACGCGCAAGAAACGCATGTTCCAGCTATCTTAAACGCTTTGAATGGCACTACTTATAACGACCGTCCTGTGCGCGCAGAAGTAAGCGGCGACAGACGCGGTGGTTCTGAAGGTGGTGGCGAAAGACGCTCTTATGGCGGCGGTGGCGGCGGAAGCAGGTCATACGGCGGCGGTGGTGGCGACAGAAGAAGAAGTGATTCTTCTGAAGGTGGCGGCGGCAGGTCATTTGGCGGCGAAAGAAGAGTGAGAGAAAGATCTGGCGGCGGACGTTCTGAAGGTGGATTTGGTGGCGGTAGAAGAAGCGAAAGCAGAGGAGATAGTTTTGGTGGTGGAAAGCCAAAGCGTAGAACCGACTGACTGAATTTGATGGGAGAGTAAGCTGCTTTCAGCAGCTAGCCTATGGCTTCTTGCATGTGGCCTCTAGCCAATTACAAGAAGTAATTAAATACAAAGAAAAGGGTCAATAACAAATGTTATTGGCCCTTTTTTGTTGGTGGGATGGCAAATAGAATTTTCTGAGTTCTCCTAAAAATTAATTACTTTTCCGGTCGCAAATGCCATTAGCCAGAAGCGAGTGGCAAGCAGCCAAAAACATGATTACAGAACAAACATTGTGGGAAGCACTAGAAACGGTGATGGACCCAGAAATACCAACCATTTCGATGGTGGATATGGGAATTATTACTGGAATTATAATTAACAGCGACCAAAGCAAGGCTTTTGTAGAAATGACACCAACTTTTTCTGGTTGTCCTGCCATTAAAGCCATGGAGCAAATGGTGCATGATAGGTTAATAGAAATTGGCGTAAAGGAGGTGGAAGTTAGAACCACTTTTAACAAACCATGGAACAGCAATTTAATTACTGAAAGGGGACGCCAGCATTTAAAAAAACATGGTTTAGCGCCGCCGCCAATGCACCATGGTGAAATTACTTTGGAGTTATTAGAAAATATTGAATGCCCTTTTTGTGGAAGCAAAAATGTAGATTTAAAATCGGCATTTGGCCCAACGCTTTGTAGAAGTTTACACTACTGCAATAGCTGTTTGCAGGCATTTGAACAGTTTAAGCCGGTGGTGTAATGTTGCGCAAAGTATTTCTTTGGGGTATCAATGCAGCGGTAGTTTTATCCCTGTATTTACAATTATTTCCAATTGCCTTTTCGGCAATTGAAACTCAGAAAGCTTGGACAAATTTTGCTTATTACCTTACCCAATCTGGTGGAACCATTGGAACCTTTATTGGCATAATAATAGGATGTTATTTATATACCATAAATGAGATTGGAATAAGAAACAAAGCTTTGGTGTTTGGTAAAGCATTACTCGGCTTAGCCCTAGTAATTGCCACTTTTGCCGCCATCAACGAAAATTTTACCAAGCCCTTATTAAAGCTACAAAGACCCAGTCATGTATATATGCTGAACCAACTAAAAAGTAGCAATATCATTGATTCCTTGTATAGCTTAAGCAAGGATGAACGCATTGCCTTTTTTGGTTCGAAAATAAAAGAACAACCTACATTATTTACTCAAATAGACCCAGCCGTTTTAAACCATTGGGTGGCCGAGGGAGGTTATTCTTTTCCAAGCGGACATACTTTTAATGCCTTCCTATTAGCAATGATATTTTCTTTTGGAATACTGCAGAATTCACACAGCAAGCAATGGCAAAAGTTTTATTTCTTACCCTTTATTTGGGCAATTGGCATAGGCATTTCGAGGGTTGCTTTGGGTGCACATAGCATACTGGATGTAAGCGCAGGAGCTTTGTTGGGTGTATTTATAGGTGCAGCACTTTTGTATATAGATTTTACACGACATTTGATAACGCATAAAAAGCAAGAGTAATTACTATGCAAATATTATACGGTGTGCCTGGAGAAGGCATGGGACATGCTACAAGAAGTAAAGTAATTATTGAACATTTATTGGAAAATGGCCATGATGTACATATTGTTTCGAGTGCAAGGGCCTATACTTTTTTAGCGAAGAATTTTCCGGGGCGTGTTACCGAAATAAAAGGCCTACACTTTGCCTATAAAAATGCAGAAGTAAGTAAATCTGGTACCTTTTTACTGAACCTAAAATCTGCTGGAAAAAATTTGATTTATAATATTGGTAAACAATTGTTGTTAGAGAAAAATTTTCACCCGCAATTGGTCATTACCGATTTTGAAAGTTTTTCATACTTCTTTGCCAAGCTACATAGCCTGCCATTGATAAGCATAGATAATATGCAAGTAATGAACCGGTGCAGTTTGGATATTGAGATTGAGAAAGAAGAAAAGGGGAATTACCAATTGGCCAAACAAATAGTAAAAGCTAAGGTTCCGGGCTGCGAGCATTATTTAATAAGCAGCTTTTTTGATGCAAAAATTGTAAAGAAAAACACCCAATTGGTTCAACCCATTATAAGAAAAGCTATTCAGGAAGTGAAGGTAAAAGTGGGCAAACCTATTTTAATGTACCAAACCTCAAGTAGTTTAAAAACTGTACAAAGTACCTTACAGGCATTGCCCGAAGAAAATTTTATTGTGTATGGTATGAACCTTGACAAAACAGAAGCAAATGTTTGTTACAAACCTTTTAGTGAGGCTGGCTTTATTGAAGACTTTGCCAACGCCAAAGCAGTTATAGCCAATGGTGGTTTTTCATTTATTAGTGAAGCCATTTACCTAAAAAAACCTATTTATTCTTTTCCAATTGCCAACCAGTTTGAGCAATACATGAATGCGGCTTATATCCAAAAATTGGGTTATGGCAGGCATTTCAAAAATTTAAGTGCCGATAACCTAAAGGCATTTTTATTTGATTTAAATACCTTTCAGAAAAACCTTGAAAACTATCAGCAAGCGGGCAATAGCGCACTTTTTACTTATTTGGATAAGCTTATAGCCACTATTTAAGGCAAGGGCATGATGAATGTCTACCGCATTCCTTTGTAGGAAGGCAAATTTGGCGTAAATTTGACCCATGTTTGAAAACGCGTCGAGAACAGAAATAAGCAGCTTAGGTGAATTTGGTTTGATCCAACACCTCACAAAAAATTTCACATTAAAAAACAATACCCTTAAAGGAGTAGGCGATGACGCCGCTGTAATTACACCAACAGAAGGCCATAAAACAGTGGTTTCAACCGACCTATTGGTGGAAGGGGTGCATTTTGATTTGAGCTATTTCCCCATGAAACACTTGGGTTACAAAGCAGTGGTGGTAAACCTGAGCGATATTTACGCCATGAATGCCACGCCCAAACAAATTACAGTCTCCTTGGCAATGTCGAGCCGATTTTCTTTGGAAGCAGTTGAAGAATTGTATACGGGAATTCAATTGGCCTGCGAGCACTACCAAGTAGATTTAATTGGTGGCGATACCAGCTCCAGCAAGCAAGGATTAATGATTAGCGTTACTGCTATTGGTGAAGCCAAAGAAGAAGCCTTGGCTTATAGAAGTGGCGCAAAAGAAAATGAACTTTTGGTGGTAAGTGGCGATTTGGGTGGGGCCTATTGTGGTTACCAATTATTAGAAAGAGAAAAAAGGGTTTACTTAGATAATCCATCGGTTCAGCCCGATTTAGTAGGATTTGATTATATTATTGAACGCCAATTAAAGCCTGAGGCTAGAAAAGATATCATAGAAATTTTAAAGAATTTAAACATTCAGCCTACTTCCATGATGGATGTGAGTGATGGTTTGGCCAGCGAGTGTTTTCATTTGGCAAAAGCTTCGGGGGTAGGCATTACCTTGTATGAAGAGAAAATTCCGATTGACCCAAGTACATATAATTTTGCGCGCGAATTGGATTTAGACCCTACCCTATGCGCCTTGAGTGGTGGCGAAGACTATGAGCTTTTGTTTACCATTAAACAAGAAGACTTTAGCAAATTAGAACATCATGCCGATTTTAGTATTATAGGCTTTGTAAACGAAGCAGCTGCAGGTATGCACATGATATCAAAAGGAGGAAACAAACATCCGCTGCAAGCACAAGGTTGGACAGCATTTTAAGCAATCATTAAATTATTGGGTATTTTCCTTTTTTTCAGAGTTTTCTTGTAAATTGCTGCCCTATGCGAAAGCACCTACTTGTCTTACTACTTTTTTGTTTAACCGCAAACGCCTATGCGCAAATATTGCCCACTTTTGGCAATTCACGCACAGGGGGAAGTGGCATGCAGTTTTTGAAAATCCCAAATGATGCGCGCTCCACCGCTCTGGGAGGCGCAGTGGTTGGAATTACCAACGATGTTTCGGCCATGTTTTGGAATCCTGCAGGCATTACCAAAGTAGATACGGGCAAAGTTAATTTCCAGTTTTCGAGTACCCGGTATTATGCCAATTCTACTGGAAGTTATGCTGGCGTTGTATTTAAAACCAGCAAATTGAGCTTTTTAGGCTTACAGGTTCAATCTCTTAACTATGCCAATATGGAGGAAACTACGGAGTGGCAACCATACGGAACTGGCAGAAATGTAAATGTAAGCAATGTATTAATTGGCTTGAGTTATGCCAAAATATTAACCGATAATTTTAGTTTTGGGGTTAATGGTAAATGGGCCCATGAAGGCATTGCCGATGTAAGGGTAAACAATATTTTATTTGACTTAGGTTTAACTTATAATATTGGATTAAAGTACAGCAAATTTGGTGTTTCGTTTAGCAATTTTGGGATGAATGTTGCGCCAGATGGCAGTGTGAGCATTCTGAAAATGAGTGGCGAAAAGAACATTACCAATTTTTCTGAAGTTACAGCTCCCAGTGTATTTAGGATTGGTGGTGCTTTTGATCCCATTCATACCAGCACCAATGTTGTAACCATTTGCGCGCAATTAAATCACCCTACAGATAACAACGAAACATTTGCTGCAGGGGCAGAATACAGTTATAAAAATTTATTGTTTGCCAGAACTGGATACGAAATGGGTAGTGATGAAAGCTACCGGTTTCCTACCACAGGATTTGGCATGCGCTTGCAAAGAAATTACGGTACCTTCCGTTTTGATTATGGCTTTAGCAGCAAATCGCGTTTAGGTAATTTACACCGATTAACCCTTTCTATATGCATCAGGTAAAAAACAAATTGGCTTTTTTCTTGCCTATCCTAGCGTTAATTATGCTGCTAACAGGCTGCTCGCTTTTTGGCGACAAAAAAAATTCAACCGTTGAAGATGTATTTGTACAAGGTAGCATTGATCCAAATTTGGTTCCAAACAATGTGAGTTATGTGCCTTTGTATCCTTTCATTAACAATGTGAGAAATCCTTTAGATGTTTTTGTGGGTTACGACGAACTCATTTACATTGTAGTAGACAACGACGAAAATAATATTGACGACAATGAAATTTTGGTATACGACCAAAAAATGCAATTGGTGTATCGTTTACCAATAACTGGCGCTACAGATATTACCCAAGACCGCAGGTTGCATACTTATGTTGCAGGTAGGTTTTATACCGATGCAAGTAAAACAATTAACCTTGCCGCTGTTTATCATATTGCACTCATTGCCGCTGGTACACCACAATTTATTGATACCATTCAGCATTATACTTGCGACGAAAGCAGAAACAATACTTCGTTTAGAGGAGCAGATGACATTGCCGTAAATTTCACGGGATTGGCAACACTTTGGGACAATACTTTATATGTTTCTAGAAGTGGGCCTCGCAACGACCAAACAGGTATTGCGCGTCCGGATAATGGCGTATTGATGTTTAATGCTGATGGATTAAACATTGGTTTTACCACCAATTTAAATCCGAATCAAAGCAGTTTAAAGTCGAGCGTAGGCATTAGTGGTATTGCTTCTTTGGCAGGGCCACCACAAAGACTTTCCGGCATTAGCACCTCTAAAAATTTCTTTGCTGCATTATCAGATCAAAACAGCAATTTAGAATACAGAGCACTGAGTATATTAGCTACAGAAGATCCAGACCAAGGAACTTTGTATGGCGAAAATACCAACTTTTTAAACTTTGATTATACCAAAGCAGATAGGTTTATGTATGAAAGTTTTAGGTTTAAAAAGCCAGAAGACATTTATGTTGCTCCTGATGCAAATGCCTATATTTTTATAACAGATAGCGAAAAAGATTCGGTATTTATTTTTACAAATGCAGGCTTTGAAGGCGTAAATCCGCCGGCCAATAGCAAAACCAAAAAACAATTGATTGTTTCATTTGGAGGAAGCGGAACAGACGGACATGGCAGCGGACCATTTAATTTAATAGACCCAACAGGGATTTGTTATTTCAACAGAACGGTATTTGTATGTGATAAAGGAAACAACCGTGTAAGTAGATTTAGGTTAAATACGGATCTACAATAAGCATTTGTGGTTCCGGCTTCAAAAGTTTTTGGTTCGAACCGAAAACAATTTTGAAAAAAATAGCTTTATAGTAGTAAGATTATGAATATAGGTATTGTTTGTTACCCCACTTATGGTGGAAGCGGAGTTGTTGCTACTGAATTGGGTAAAGCCCTTGCCCTGCGAGGCCATAAAGTGCATTTTATAACTTACAAACAACCCGCCCGATTAGACTTTTTTACGGAGAATACTTTTTACCATGAGGTATATGTAAGTCATTATCCCCTCTTTGATTTTCCGCCTTATGAGACTGCGTTAACCAGTCATTTGGTAGATGTGGTAAAATCTGCACAATTAGATTTGCTGCATGTACATTATGCCATTCCACATGCCTCTGCCGCTATATTGGCCAAACAAATATTGGCAACAGAAGGAATTCATATACCAGTTATAACCACCCTTCATGGCACAGATATTACTTTGGTAGGAAAAGATGCCAGCTTTGAGCCGGTGGTACGTTATAGTATTAATATGTCGGATGGCGTGAGCTCTGTATCTGAATCATTGAAACAAGATACTTACACGCATTTAAAAGTTAATAGAGAGATTTTAGTAATCCCTAACTTTATTGATTTTACTAGGTTTAGCAAGCAAAACAGAGAACATTTTAAAACAGCTATTGCGCCTAATGGCGAAAAGTTAATTGTTCATACTTCTAATTTTAGAAAAGTAAAACGCATAGATGATGCCGTTAAAGTTTTTGCAGAAATTAGAAAACAAATGCCATCAAAATTATTGCTAATTGGAGATGGACCAGAGCGCATACAAATTGAAAAACTATGCAGAGAATTGGAACTTGGCGAAAGTGTTACCTTTTTAGGAAAACAAAACCAGGTGGAAGAAATTTTATCGGTATGTGATTTGTTTTTAATGCCAAGTGAAACCGAAAGTTTTGGCTTAGCCGCATTGGAGGCAATGGCCTGCGAACTACCTGTAATATCGAGCAATGCGGGCGGTATACCCGAGTTAAATATAGATGGTGTAACAGGGTTTTTATGCAATGTTGGCGATGTAGCAAGCATGGCAGAAAAGGCACTTTATATTTTAAGCGACAATAACAGATTGGAAACTTTTAAGCATGCGGCTTTGGCCAGAGCAAAAGAGTTTGACATTAACCAGATTGTGCCAATCTATGAAAATTTTTACCGTGATATTTTAAGTAAACAAGCAAAGTAATTTTGTTGAAATGAATCCTTTGAAAAAAAGAATTGGTGTTTTGGGTGGTGGTCAGTTAGGTCGCATGTTAATTGAAGAAAGCATGCGTTTAAATTTACACTTTAACATCTTAGAAGCAGATAGTAATTGCCCGTGCGCGGCATACGCCAACACCTTTATTGAGGGCAGTTTGATGGATGAGGCGAAAATAATTGAATTGGCAAATTGCAGCGATGTATTAACCTACGAAATTGAACATGTTAATACAGAAGCTTTATTGAAATTAGAGGCTGCTGGTAAAACCATTATTCCTTCGCCACGCATTTTGCAAATGATACAAGACAAAGGATTGCAAAAAGAATTCTACGCAAAAAATGATATTAAATCTGGAAAATTTTTCTTAGTTAATAACAAATCAGAATGGGCGCGTTTGATACCCTTATTGGGTTCAGAAAAATTTGTAGCTAAAACGCGGAAAGGTGGATATGATGGCAAAGGGGTAGCTATTTTAAACACCCAAGAAATCATTGAAAACCCAGCAAACATTCCTTTTGACGGTGCTTGTGTATTAGAAGAATATATAGCTTGTGAAAAAGAATTGGCCGTAATTGTTGCCAGAGATACTGCAGGAAATATTGTTTCATTTCCATCTATTGAAATGGAATTTGACCCTATTGCAAATTTGGTAACTGTACTTATTTCGCCTGCTAGAATTGGCAGTATTTTAGAAGAAAAAGCAGAAGCTTTGGCCAGAAAAGTAGTACAAGCATTAGATGGTCCAGGCTTATTTGCAGTAGAACTTTTTATGGATGCAGCTGGAGAAATTTTTGTAAACGAAGTTGCCCCTCGTCCGCATAACAGTGGCCACCATACTATTGAAGCTTGTTATACCTCTCAGTACGAACAATTGGCAAGAATTTTAGTAGGTTTACCATTGGGAAGCACTGAACTGGTGCAGGCTGCCGGCATGGTAAATTTATTAGGCGCAAAAGATTTTAGTGGAGCATATCAATTAGAAAACTTAGAAAAAATAAGCGCTTTGCCAGGTGTTTATGTGCATCTTTATGCAAAAGCAGAAAGCAAACCCATGCGCAAAATGGGACATGTGAGTATACTTGCACCCAATGTAGAAGAAGTTTTAGAAAAGGCTAAATATATTATTGAACATTTACGTTTCGTAAAAGCATAATTTTAATATGGCAGTAGATGTAATTGCTCCAAAAATTATTGCCTGTAGCTGGAAACACCAAGCTTTATTGGCCGAATTGGGTGCCAGTACCTTTTATGAAACCTATTCGGACCAAAATTCGGAAGAAGATATGCGCAGCTATATTGCTAAAACTTATAGCCTCACTGCCATAGAAAATAACTTAGCTGAAAGCGCTGTTTCTTATTTTGTAGCCTACGGAAATGAAAAAGATTTAGGCTATGTAAAATTGCAAGAAGTTGAGGCCATAGATGGCTTAAATGGTAAAACCATTGAACTCGAAAAAATATATGTGCGCAAAGAGGCTCAAGGCTCGCAAGTAGCTAAAATGCTAATGGATACAGCAATAGCATATGGAAAAAGCAAAGGAAATAAATTTTTGTATTTAGGCGTATGGCAAGAAAATTATAGGGCCTTGGCATTCTATAAAAAAATAGGATTTGAACAATTTGGCACACGCCAATTTCAATTGGGAGAGCGCATTTGTGATGATTTTCTTTTGAAGCTTGAATTATAAAGGAATCAATTTTTGCGCAACTATTTTGTATATTTGGGTTATCATTTATTTTATTACATGAGAAAAAAAATACTATTTATCCTTTTGCTGTTAGGAGCTGTTATTCCTTCCCAAGCACAACGTTACCTCAATAGAATTTTCGATTCGGTATCGGTTCAGGCCGACCAAAAATATGGCTTTAACTATGGCTACAAAGGCGATAGCACCAATTTGTTATTGGATGTATACCAAGGTTATTTAGATACGGCTATAAATAGACCACTGGTGGTATTGGCGCATGGAGGTTCTTTTATTCAAGGCAATAGAAAATCTGCAGATATTGTAAGTTTATGCAAAGATTTAGCCAAGAGAGGTTATGTGGTAGTATCTTTTGAATACCGTTTAGGTGTAGATATTTTAAGTGGTAAAACCTTAGAACAAGAATTTTCGCAAGCCGTGTTAAGAGCAGCACAAGATGGAAGAGCTGCCATACGGTATTTTTACAAATCGGCACAAAATGGCAACGCATTTAGAATAGATACCAATCAAATATATACAGGTGGGATTTCTGCTGGCGGGGTGCTTGGTTTGCATTTGGCATTTTTAAATACCAAAGCAGAAATGGCAAGTTTAACCATTAATGCCGATTCACTTGGAGGTGTTGAAGGCAATAGTGGCAATGCTGGCTACAGCTGGAATGTAAAGGGTATAATTAGTTTATGCGGGGCATTGGCCAATGTGAGCTGGATGAACGATGACAAACAAATTAGCCTTTGCAATATGCATGGAACACAAGATGCAACTGTTCCTTATAAAACAGATTATTTTAAATTTTTTGGAACCAATGTTGCCTTATTACAAGG
>CAIYNF010000079.1 GCA_903927505.1 uncultured Bacteroidota bacterium
TCAATAAGCATGGCACCCCAAGCTGGATTGCATTGCTTAAGCGGAATAGAAAGCAATGGATAACCAATTGCCCAGCCCAATGAACTGAGTAAGGCCCATTCAATTCCTTTTTTGTTTTTTGGTAAACCGCCGTGGATGGCCAAACCAATAATGGAAATACCAAAACTTAGGAGTAATTTATTGCTGGGGTTTTCATGCAAAAGGAGCGCTGCAATCAATTGTTGTAAAACTATTCCAATGATGTTGATGGACAAAATATTTGAAAAGGCCAAATGCTTGTTGGCCTCAATAAAGCCAATAATTCCAAGGGAGGTAACCAATGATGCACCAATGATTTGTATGACAATACTTGGGTTCGGCACAAATTGGTATGCACCAGAAACTATTATCCAAAGACTACTAAAAAAAAGGGTGAGTGTGGTTCTGTAAAAAACAAAATGAATGCTATTGGTATGCACACTTTTTTGGCGCACAAAAACATCTGTTATAAAAAACAAGATGTAAATAATGCTGCTGGTAAAGTATAATTGGATGGGCATAAAATAGGGGTATTCAAATATAAACTAGTTTTGGCAAGTTTTAGGCTTCGCTTAAAAAGACCTACCTTTGCAGGCGTAGAAATAGTATGGCAAGAATATTAGCAGTAGATTATGGCACCAAACGGGTGGGATTGGCAGTTACCGACCCTTTGCAAATTATTGCCAATACTTTGGCTACGGTTAGGGCCCATGATATTATGGTTTACCTCAAAGAATATATTGCACGTGAACCGCTTGAATGTATTGTGGTGGGGAAGCCCCTGCAAATGGATGGCAGCGATTCTGAATCGGCCAAACATGTAGAAAAATTTATATCTTTGTTGGCTAAAAATTTTCCAGATTTACCCATTAAAAGAATAGATGAACGACTCACTTCTAGAATGGCCAAAGCCAGTATGCTAGAAATGGGGCTCAAGAAAAAAGACAGGCAAAAGAAAGAAACCGTTGATCAAATTAGTGCGGTGCTTATTTTGCAAACCTACCTCGAAAATAAATTTTAAGTTTAACCCAAAAGAAAGCAAATAGAGATTCATGATTTTTCCCATTGTAGCATACGGAGATCCCGTTTTAAGAAAAGTTGGTGCCAATATTGATGCCAATTACAAAGACCTCGCAAAACTCATAGAAAACATGTGGGAAACCATGTACCATGCCAATGGCGTAGGTTTGGCAGCTCCTCAAGTGGGAAAAGCCATCAATTTATTTATTGCAGATACAGGTGCCTTCAATGAGGAAGTGGAAGAAGAAATGAAAATGGTTTTTATCAATGCAGAAATTGTGGAAGAGTGGGGCGATAAATGGGAATATGAAGAAGGCTGTTTAAGCATTCCGCATATCAGAGAAAACGTAAGCCGTTATCCCAATTTGCGTTTGCGCTACATGGACGAAAACTTTGTACAACACGAAGAAGAATTTTCTGGAATGGCTGCACGCGTTATTCAACATGAGTACGACCATTGCAAAGGAAAATTGTTTGTTGATTACGTTTCTGAATTGAAGCGTCGTTTGTTAAAAAACAAATTGATCAATATCTCCAAAGGTGGTGCCCGTGTAGATTATAAAATGAGGCTCCCAACAGGTCGTTAAGGGGCCAATTTTTAGCACTTTTTTCTTGGGATTTGCAAAAAATGCAAATCTTTCTTTCACTTTTAGGTCTTTCCATTTGAAGCCTATTGAATATTTGGCTTTATTCGCATAACTAATGTGTGAAACATGGAGCCAAAATTTAAACTAGATTATTCTTTTCCTTCGCTACATCCTTATCTTAAACATGCTGCTACTCAGCTAAAATCGCCAGATAGCATTTACCTGCTTGAGAAAAAGAAGGACAGTTACCGCGGTATTACTTACCAGCAAGTATTGGATGATGCCAATGCCATATCGGCTTATTTCCACCATTTGGGTTTTGAAAAACAACAAATGGTTGCGCTTATTATTGAAAATTGTCCGGAGTATATTCAGTTCGACCAAGGTTTGATGCAATTGGGTTTGGTAAATGTTTCTATATACCCAACCTTATCAGAATCTGAAGTTGAATACATCTTAAATGATTCTGGTGCCCGCGCTATTTTGGTAGGAACGCCATTTCTTTTGCGCAAAATCAATAAAATAAAACACAATTGTCCGAAGCTAGAGAAAATAATTATTGCTTTTGATACGGATAAAAAAGAAGAAAGCATTACTACTTATGCCGAAATGATAGCAGAAGGTAAAGCACTTTATGCCAACAGCAAAAATGAGATCGATGCCATTTGTAACAGCGTAACACGTGATGATTTATCGTGCTTGTTATATACCTCTGGAACCACAGGTAAACCAAAAGGTGCCATGCTTACGCACGACAATTTCCTTAGCGATATTGAAATGGCTGTTGAGTTGATGTATATCGTAAACAAAAATTACCGTTTCCTTTCTTTCTTGCCTTTATGCCATGTTTACGAGCGCACTGCCACGTATTACATGAGTACTGTAATTGGTTCGGAAATAGCCTTTGCACAAAGTTTAGAAGCACTCTCCAATAATATTATTGAAATAAAACCAACAGCCATTTTAACTGTGCCGCGTTTGTTGGAACGCATTGAAGAACGTGTTAGAAAAAATATTACCTCACAAGGTGGTGCCAAACTTAAAATATTTGAGTGGGCCATTAAAGTGGGCGAAAAACGTCGTCATTTGCGTGAGAACAACCAAACACCAGGACCAATTTTACAATTGCAAATTGCCTTGGCAGAGAAATTGGTTTATTCAAAAATTAAAGAACGTTTGGGTGGTAGCATGAAATTAATGATTTCGGGTGGTGGTGCCATGCCGCAGCATGTGGGCGAGTTTTTTGGCAATATTGGTGTTACCGTTTGCGAAGGATACGGCTTAACGGAAACTTCGCCATTGGTTACGGTAAACGAACCACACCGCCAAGTATTTGGTGCTGTAGGTAGGGTAGGTAGCTTAAATGAAGTGGCCATACAAAATCCAGATACCAAAGAAATAATTACCATTCAAACTTTTGATTCTTTTAACCCAGCTTTTGAGTGTGCCGAAGGTGAAATTTTGGTGCGCGGTAGAAATGTAATGAAAGGTTATTGGAACTTGCCAGAGGCTACTGCAGAAGCCATAGACACTGATGGATGGTTGCATACCGGAGATGTTGGAAAATTCTATAAAGGCTATTTAAAAATTACCGATCGTATTAAAAATATTTTAGTGAATTCGTTTGGCAAAAACATTTATCCAACACCAATTGAAAGCACTTATTTGAAATCAAATAAAATTGAGCAAATCTTTTTAATAGGCGATAAGCAAGAATATTTAACTGCTATTATTGTGCCGTCAAAAGAAGAAATGAAAGAGGTATTTGGTTACAAAGAAGAATACTTTAATGAGGCAGATGATTTTATTCGCGAGGAGGAAATTAAGAAATGGGTGGAAGTGGATTTGCATAAATATGCCACCGAATTGGGCAAGTTTGAACGCGTAAAACACTTTGTACTTAAACGCCGTCCTTTCTCTGTAGAATTAGGTGAAATGACCCCAACCTTAAAAGTAAAGAGGAAGGTAGTAGAGCATAAATATGAAAAAGAAATTAAAGGAATGTATGTGGCAATAGTGGAGTAGGCCTAGGCCTTCACCATTTTCACATGCTCAATATCGGCTTCCCAAAAATTTTCTCCTTTTGGTTCGAACCCAAACTTGGCATACAAAGGCGCAGCAGTAAGTTGGGCATGTAGGTAAAGGGTTTGGTTCGAACCAACTAATTCTTCACCTAATAAATGCGTTAAGAGTGCGGCAGCAACTCCTTGCATGCGCGCTTCTTCTAAAACCGCAAATCTTTCTAATTTAATTCCTTTTTCTGTTTGGCGCCAACGGGCTGTTCCAACCGGCTTTTCGTTTAAAAATGCCAAAAAATGGGTTGATTCTTCTTCGTATTCCCATTCTAGTTCGGGAGGGCAGTTTTGGCCTACTACAAATACTTCGGTTCTAATGGCCCAAGCCTGCTCTAAATCAATTTGGTTTGAAATTTTTATTACGTCTATTTTCATTTTTTTTGTGGTTCTTTTCTAATAATGTATGTTTGTTGCAGCAATTTAATCTTAAATTATGACAAAAGTAGCCGAATTATTAGGCGATAGCGCAGAGTCGTTATTGAACCATGAGTGTAAAACAATTTCTAAAAGCCAATTGCATTTACCCGGAGGCGATTTTCTAGATCGCGTTTTTGTGCAAGGCAACCGCAACCCACAAGTATTAAGAAGCTTGGGCGCCATTTATAATTCTGGCCGATTGGCAGGTTCTGGCTATGTATCAATTCTTCCAGTAGATCAAGGTATAGAGCACAGTGCAGGTGCATCCTTTGCGCCGAACCCAGCTTTTTTTGATCCAGAAAATATTATTAAATTAGCTATTGAAGGCGGTTGTAATGCTGTAGCTTCAACATATGGTGTTTTGGCTGCTTGTTCAAGAAAGTATGCACATAAAATACCTTTTATTGTAAAAATTAACCACAACGAATTTTTAAGCTACCCAAATAAATTCGACCAAATTATGTTTGGTTCGGTAGAAGAAGCTTGGAACTTAGGTGCTACAGCAGTAGGTGCAACCATCTATTTTGGATCAGACGAAAGTGGTCGCCAAATACAAGAAGTAGCTGCAGCTTTTGAACGTGCACATGAATTAGGAATGGCTACTATTTTATGGTGCTATACCCGCAACAATGCCTTCAAAAAAGACGGTGTAGATTACCATACTTCTGCAGATTTAACTGGTCAAGCCAACCATTTGGGTGTAACTATCCAAGCAGATATTATCAAACAAAAATTACCTACCAACAATGGTGGTTATACTGCTTTAAATTTTGGTAAAACCCATAACAAGGTTTATACAGAATTGTCATCAAGCCATCCAATTGATTTGGCGCGTTACCAAGTAGCCAATTGCTATATGGGACGCCAAGGTTTAATTAACTCAGGTGGAGAAAGCAAAGGTGCAACAGATTTAGCCGAAGCAGTAACAACAGCCGTAATTAACAAACGTGCAGGTGGCCAAGGATTAATTTCTGGTCGTAAAGCTTTCCAAAAACCAATGAATGAAGGTATTGCCTTATTGAATGCCATTCAGGATGTGTATTTGGATAATAGCGTAACAATCGCATAATTATTTAATAAGCACAGGTAAAGCCAGAACTATCTTTTAAAGGTAGTTCTGGCTTTTTTATTTAACTGGCGCCAATTATTGCCTTATTTTTCTAATTAAAATAAATATACCCCCAGTAATCATAATTATTTTTAGCTTACATAGAATTAATTATTTTTTGGTTCTAACCTAGTTATATTTGCTTAAGATGTTAAGCGATACCCCAAAGAAAAAACCAAGCCTACTGCAGCAAATTTCTCTATTGAATAGGGAGAGAACAGCTTTAGTAGGCAATGGTAAAATCATCTCAAATTGGGCATCAACAAAGGCTAAAAGCGTTTTGCTGCTCTCGTTTTTTCTGTTACAAATTTTGGGTTTAGAACAAAATGTACTTGCTCAAACTGGCAAGGGCATAAGTATGCAAATGGTTGTAAGGGATAACAATCAGAACTTGTTAATAGAAAAAAATGTTGCTTTAAGATTGAGCATTCATAAAGATGTGGCAAATGGTCCAATTATATTTCAAGAATTACAAACCATTAAAAGCAATTTACAAGGATTAATAAAATTAGAAATTGGCTCGGGCGTATTTGGCTTTGGTGATTTAGACAGTATAAATTGGGGCAGTGCTATTTATTACCTGCAAACAGAAGTAGATCCACTTGGAGGAAATAAATGGAGCATCAATTCAAGCGTTCCTATACATGCTGTTCCCTATGCCATGCATGCGGCGAACGGTGTTCCTGCAGGTGCAAAAAACGGACAAGTTTTAAGTTTGTGTGATGGTGTGGCTACTTGGGAGTCATGTAAGGCAAGGATACCCCTTGTTCAAACCAATGTAGCCTCAGAGGTAACAGATAGAAGTGCAAGTATTGGTGGCAGCATTCTTGAATCGGGAGGTTCAAAGGTTATTGCGAGGGGTATTTGTTATGCCAAAACACCAAATCCTACCTTGTGGGACAAGCGCAGTGAAATAGCGTTGGCCAATACAAACTTTACAAGTAGTTTTACGAATTTAGATACCAATACACTTTATTATGCAAGGGCATATGCCAGTAATTCTGTTGGCACAGGCTATGGACAGCAAATTACTTTTAAAACCTTGGCACCTAAAATTGATACACTTCTAAAAATAGGAATGTATTACCAAGGTGGCATAATTGCGTATTTATTAAAGGAAGGAGATTTGGGATATAATCCAAAAATCCAACAAGGATTTATTGTAGCAGATACAGATTTTGTAAAAGGGTCTTTCAATACTTTTGCTTGGCGCAAGGAGAAGGATACCATAACGGGTGGCAATGCAACTGAAATAGGAAGAGGTTTATTTAATACGGGTAAAATTATTCAAGTTCAAGAAGGAGATTCTAATAGCACTTACGCAGCATTAAATTGTTATGGTTTAAATAGAAATGGTTTTGAGGATTGGTATTTACCAAGTAGAGATGAACTTAATCAAATTTATCAAAATAAAGACCTAATAGGTCATATGAGCGCTGCCAATTATTGGTCGTCTACCGAAGTAAATGAACACAGTGCTTTTATACAAAATTTTGGAACAGGCGTGCAGGATATTTGTTTTAAAGATGCCTTGTGCAGGGTAAGACCTATAAGAGCAATTAGGGTGTATCCAGATTTTTCTTATATAGTAAATGCACAAGGCGAAAAAATTTACAACGACAGCAATGTTCAAATGGTTTATGTAAACCTTGGCATAATGGGCGATTTAGTGGCTGAATCTCATATTAAATCGGCTTTGGAATACACCAATATTTGCCAAAATATTAATACACCTCCTCAACAGGTAGAAGAGAGTTTGGTTCTAAAAGAAATTATAGGAATGTTTTCTACCTGTTTTGAAATTGGCGTCTTGGTTTTTGCTCCAGAAGCCAAAGCTTTGCATATGGCTGCAAGGATTATTAGTGGTGTTTCAGAAATGATTTTTAAGGAGAAAAAAGAGAACCTGCCAGAAAATATTCAAGGTGAAATAAACAATGTTTGGGATGGTTTAAATACCACTTTTGATTTGGTGAAATTTAGGTTAGACTCCTACAGAGACAGTCTTCCTAAATATTGGTTTACCCAATTTAGGTCTGTGTATTCTGGCGAGGTGGTTTCTTTTGGCGATTTATATAAAAACGGGTATTTACCTGCAAAGAACCAAACTGATTTTGATTCTGCGAAATATTATATAGCCAAGGTAGCCAAATACGAAATGACCAAAGAATTATTGCATTTGCGCTGGAATATTCGGTCGTATGCAATTATAGGTGACCAAAATGCCAGTTATAATAAATGGCAAACTACTGTTAGAACACGCTGGAATGAAAATTCGCTTTGGTCTGATGACTATCCCGTTGATAAATACCAAAACATTTATTATTTCCAGGATAGAACGCTGAATGGTGCATTAGACAAGGCAGCTCAACATTCCTCTGAACCAAATGGGAAAGCCCTTTATTATTGGACCGAACCGTATACCGATCCTGAAATAAAAAATTGGCTGACAAATAATATTCAATATTCTGGCTTAAAGGTTTATCTCTGGGAATTGGCGCCAAGTATTAATTACCCTTCTGCTATAGCCCCTGAGTCACTGATAAATTGGTTGTTCAAAGACGATATGAAAGGCTTTTTAGTAAGACCTTCTGCGGTTACCACGCGTAAAGATGTTTTTAAAAATTGGGGTTTAAATGTTTATATGGGTTATTAGAAATAATGAAAATTATGCAACAAAAATTTGTTTTCTATTTCATGCTTTGTGTAATGGTTTTTGGTTCGAACCGAAGCCAAGCGCAAGTGCCTGATAAGTTTAGCTACCAAGCAATTTTGCGCAACCAAACAAATACACTTGTTAGGAATAAACCTATAGGTGCGCGTGCTGTAATTTATAGAGACAACAGCTCAAAAGAAATTTTATTTTCTGAAATGCATCAGGCGCAAACAGATTCTAATGCCTTGTTAGATTTAGTAATTGGCAATGGACTAAAATTGTCTGGAAGCATTGAAAATATTGATTGGGCAAATGGTCCTTTTGGCATTAGAATTTTAATTGATTTCAATGGAGGAACAAATTATACCCTTATTCAAGAAACGCCATTTTTAAATGTGCCTGTAGCAAATTATACAAAAAACATGGTACCCAAAGGAGGAAAGCATGGCCAGGTATTGCATTTCTGCAATGGCCAAGCAAGCTGGGAGCCTTGTCCTGTTATTTTGCCTAATGTGCTTACCAATGCTGTTATTAGTATTTCAATGGACAAGGGCCTTGCCAATTTAAGTGGTACGGTAGAAAATGATGGTGGTTCATCTATTACAGCGCGCGGTTTTTGTTGGGGCACATCTGCTAATCCAAGCACCAGTGGTGCTAAAATAATTTGTTCTAGCGGAGCAGGAAGTTTTGCGGGTGAAATAAATGGCTTAAAGGAAAAAACCATTTATTATATACGTGCATATGCCAGCAATAGTGCAGGAACTTCTTATGGCAATGAAATAAGCTTGCTTACGCCAGATGCGCCAGCATTAGCTGTAGGAAAGAGTTACCAAGGCGGCATTATTGCTTATATGCTGGTGCCTGGAGATTCTGGTTACAATGCCAATGTGCCGCATGGTTTAATTTTGGCTACCCAAGATATGCCTGGTACACCCAAATGGTGTTATAATCAGGCTTCTGCTACAGCTATTGGAAATACCTTTACAAGAGTTGGTTCCGGTTATTACAATACCGCTGCCATTTCACTTATTCAAGGCAATAATTTTGATGGTGCTTATGCCGCAAAAGTTTGTTACGATTTAATTTTAAATGGCTACGACGATTGGTTTTTACCCAGTAAAGATGAATGGAGAAGGATTGCTTTAAACCGCAACCTTATCAATGGTTTGGGAACAGATTGGTATTGGTCGTCTAGCGAATCTGAAACCACCAAGGCTTGGATGGTAGAAATGGGAACAGGCGATACCAATACTTACCAAAAATGGTATCCGCAAAAAGTTAGGGCAGCTCGTAATTTTTAATAGGATGAGGCATAAAAATTTATACCAAAAGCAAAGTCAACTCCTGCTAAAAATTATTTTATTCTTAGTGGTGTTTACTTGCTTTTCTAATTTGCAGCTTAGCGCGCAAAAAAATGGCTTCAGCATGCAATTGCTTATACGAAATAGTAAGCAAAATTTATTGCTTGATAAAATGGTGGGCGTGCAGTTTAGTATTTTAAAAGGTGCTGCAAATGGTCCTGTTGTATACCGTGAGGCGCAATTGGTTCGAACCAACTCACAAGGCATGGCCAATTTAGTAATTGGAAATGGAACGCTTAGTTTAGGTAAATTTGACAGCATTGACTGGGGGCGTGAAACTTATTTTATTAAAACAGAAATTGACCCAGCAGGGGCAGCTAATTATACCATTAGTTCTAGCAATAGTATTTACCAAGTACCTTATGCTATGTATGCTGGAAACGGCCTTCCAGCAGGCGCAAAGCAAGGCAATGTATTGAGTTTTTGTAATGGGATGGCTTCTTGGGAACCGTGTACGCCCAAATTGCCTAGCCTGCTTACTTTGCAGTTAACAAATATTACTGCCTATGGGGTAAGCAGTGGTGGAAGCCTTATGGAAACAGGCGGAGCAGAAATTATTGCCCGTGGTATTTGTTATGGTAAAAACACCAATCCTACCTTGATCGACAGCGTGCAGTTAGCACCCAATGGTGGTAATTTATTTTACAACGCACTTAGCAATTTAGATACCAATACTACTTATTATGTGCGTGCCTTTGCCACCAATAGTGTAGGTACTGCTTATGGAAATCAGTTTACTTTTAAAACATTAAGTGTTGTTTCAGATACCAGTTTAAAAATTGGCATGAGCTATCAAGGTGGCGTTATTGCTTACCTATTTAAAGAGGGAGATCCAGGCTACAATAGCCAGATAAGGCATGGCATAATTGCTCAAACAAGTGATTTACATGTTGCGGCAAAAACAAATTTTAAGTGGAATATTTTTCTCGATTCTTTTACTTATGCCAATCAAATTAGTATAGGTGGCGCTTTGGCAAATACGCTTCAAATTATTGCCAAACAGCCTTTAGATTCTGCAGCTGATTACGCTGCTAGACTTTGTAATTTAGACAGTACAGGTGGCTTTAAAGATTGGTTTTTGCCAACAAGAAATGAATTGCAATTAATGTTTGTTGGTAAAAATAAAATAAACGGATTTTCAACTGAAGCCTATTGGAGCAGCAGTGAGGCGGGTTATTATACTGCCTACGGACTAGATTTTAGAACAGGTAATTGTGATGTGTATTTCAAGAAGTCGAATTTAAAAATTAGAGCAATCAGGTATTTTTAACTCTTTATAAAAGTAAAAATGAACAATACTATAAAAAGCATTTGTGTAGGGCATAATTGTAAAAAAGCAGGAGCGTTTTTTCTGCTATTTTTCTTGCTACAGGTAGCAAACTTGTTTGCCCAATCTGGCAATAATTTTGGCTACCAAAGTATGGTGCGCAGGGCAGATGGAACGGCCCTTGAAAAAAACATTACAGTAAAAATTAGTTTGTTATTTGGTTCAGAAAATGGAACTGTGCTGTATGCAGAAAAGCACCAAACAGTTACCAATATCAATGGTTCCTATATGATTGAAGTGGGCTCGGGAATTAAATTGGCTGGGTCTATAGAAGCAATCAATTGGCAATCGTCTAGTATTTTTTTAAGTGCAGAAATTGATACCATTGGCAATGGAACTTATTCTTTGCTTGAAAGGCACCAAATACTAAGTGTTCCCTACGCAAGCTTTACGCCAAACGGCCTTCCCAATACACCGGGTAAGCATGGAGATGTTTTAACCGTATGTAATGGAGTTCCACAATGGGGCCCCTGTGCCATTGGTACAGCTGTTCTTGGCACTATTGGCGTTGCTGATGTTGGAAGCACTTTTGCAAAAGCCGATGGCGAAGTAAGCAGCGATGGCGATGGCTTTGTAATTGAAAGAGGTTTTTGCTGGGACACAGTTCCTGCTCCTACCACTTCAAAATTTAAATCGAGTAATGGTGGTGGAGAGGGTAAATTTAATTCTAATATATCTAGCTTGTTGCCAGAAACACGTTATTATTTGCGGGCTTATGCAATAAATGAAACGGGTACTTCTTATAGCAATGAAATTGTTTTTACTACTAAGGGAGCACCACAAAGAATTGCAGGTGAAAATTACCTTGGTGGTGTAATTGTTTATATGCTAAAAGCAGGCGACCCTGGATTTGAAGCCAATACACCTCATGGAATTATTGCAGCCAGCAGCGATCAAAGTAGTTCATCAGCATGGGCAGCGGCAAGTTTTAATACCTATGTTCAAAACAATGAACTGGGAAAAGGTCGTCAAAATGCGGATCAATTGTTTGCCTTGTTAGGTGATAAAGCCACCGCTGTGGTATTGTGCAGAAACTTACGCATCAATGGTTATGATGATTGGTTTTTACCCAATGCAACAGAATTTGAAAAGGTATTTCAATTTTCAAATGGAACGGGCCCAGGCAAGTTTTTAAATGATGGACCTTATTGGACCTCATGCGAAGACCAAGGCTCTGCGGGAGCTTTGGCTAAAGCTTTTGTTGGAGGACAAGCACAATCATATAATAAATTCCTTCCTTTTAGCGTGAGGGCAATCCGTTATTTTTAATTTTAATAAAACGAAAATTATGAAATCATATACAAGTTTAAAATTGGTAGTATTCTTTTTATTAAGCATGCCGTTTGCCTTTTTGCAAGCACAACATGCAGTAGTTGCTAGCGGTGGAGATGGAATGGGTGCAGGTGGTAGCTTTACTTTTAGCGTGGGTCAAGTTTTTTATACTACAGCTACACATGCTACAGGTTCTGTTAGTGCAGGTGTTCAACAAGCCTACGAAGTTTACCTATTAAAAACCAACGAAATTCCAATGCCTGAGGTTTGGGTGAATGTTTTTCCAAACCCTACCAGTAATTTTATTAGTATTGAATCCATAGAAAATATGGCGGGCAAGCTTAGCTTTACCCTAATAGACATGCAAGGCAAGGAGCTGTTAAGCGCCGAACCAATTGGAAAAAGTATTCAAATACAAATGGAGGCTTATGCCGCAGGCACCTATATGCTTAACCTAAGGCATCAAAATGGCGCTATAAAAAGCTACAAAATTGTAAAAAGATAGGCTATTAATCTTTAAAATTACTGCTTTTGGCGCCAACTAGCCCTATGGTAGTTTCCTTATAATCTGCACTTTAAGTTATTTTTCTTGGTATATTTGTCGGCATGCTTTTATTTCGAACCCCATTATTGAATTGAAATGAGTTGGTATAAACGTGTAAAAGAAGGAATTACTACCCTTACTTCTGAAAAGAAATCGGTGCCTGATGGTTTGTGGCACAAGTGTAGTAGGTGTAAAAAAACCTTCTTGAATGAAGACCTACAAAAGAATTGCTATGTGTGCCCTAATTGCAATTACCATGATAAGGTAGGATCCGACGAATATTTTGAAATTTTATTTGGGTATCAATTTGAAGAATTGTTTGCGGGTATTATGCCAAGCGATCCACTTCAATTTAAAGATACCAAAGAATACGCCAAACGTTTAAAAGAATCGCAAGAGAAGAGTGGTATGACAGATGCCATGCGTGTTGCAGTTGGCGAGATTGCTCCTGAAATGAAATTGGTGGTAGCTTGTATGGATTTTGGTTTTATTGGTGGAAGTATGGGTAGTGTGGTTGGAGAAAAAATATCGCGCGCTATTGATTATGCCAGAGAGAACAGAATTCCATTAATGATTATCTCAAAATCGGGTGGTGCGCGTATGATGGAAGCAGCATTTTCATTGATGCAAATGGCTAAAACCTCAGCAAAATTAGCCCTTTTGGGTCAGGCCGGCGTGCCTTATATTTCTTTATTAACCGATCCAACTACAGGTGGTGTTACCGCAAGTTTTGCCATGTTGGGCGATGTAAATATTGCCGAACCAGAAGCATTGATTGGCTTTGCTGGCCCGCGTGTAATTAGAGAAACCATTGGTAAAGATTTGCCAAAAGGATTCCAAAGTTCTGAGTTTGTTTTGGAGCACGGCTTCCTAGATTTTATTGTAAATAGAAATGATTTAAAAGCCAAATTGAGCGATTTACTTCATCTCATGACCAATAAACCAATCGTAAAAAATTAGTAATCTAAAATAGATTTTCAAAAAGCTGTTTTGAACCATTTTCAAAACAGCTTTTTTTGTGTCGGTCATTTTCCTAAATTGCGTTGGATTGGAACAGCAAACTACATCTAAAGAAAAAATCCTAAAAAAAGTTAGGCAGGCTTTAAATTATAAGTCGAAAAGCAGCTTTCAGAACATAGATCTGGAAAGCCCAATATTTGTGCGCCCGGAGGGCGAGACCCTCTCTGAAATGTTTGTCAAAAAATTTGTAGATGTATCTGGTCAGTTTGTGTATTGCGATAACCAATTTGATTGCGTAGACAAATTATTGGATTTGATAGAGCAGCGTAAATGGAAATATATTTTTAGTTGGGAAGACCAAATTCAAAATATTTTAGATGATTCTGGCATTTCTTATTACGACAAAAAAGAGCATTTAGATAAAATTCAAGCTTCTATTACAGGTTGCGAAGCGCTTTTGGCAAGCACTGGAAGTATTTTGGTAAGCAGCTCTCAAAATGCCAGAGCAATGAGTATTTGGCCTCCCGTGCATATAGTTATTGCCAGGCGTTCACAAATTGTATTAGACATGAAAGAATCTTTTCAAATCATGCGCAACCGCTATGGCAGAAACATGCCTTCCATGCTTAGTTTTGTTACTGGTCCGAGCCGAACCGCTGATTTACCTGCTACCGAAATTTCTGAAATACCAGAAACCATTATTGGCGCGCATGGTCCAATGGAATTGATCTTATTTTTAATAGACGACCGTAAACAAGATTGATCATTTAAGCTTTGAAAAAAATCTATTTTGCTTCCGATTTTCATTTGGGCATTCCAGATGCCGCTAGCAGTTTTGCACGTGAAAAACGATTGCTAAAATGGTTGGATCAAATACAGCCAGATTGTGCCGAATTATTTATTCTCGGAGATATTTTTGATTTTTGGTTCGAATACAAATTGGTAGTGCCAAAAGGCTTTGTGCGTTTGCAAGCAAAGTTTGCCAGCTTTACAGACGCTGGTATTCCTGTAAATTTCTTTCATGGCAACCACGACCTGTGGCAGTTTGGTTATTTTGAAAAAGAATTAGGGGTGCAAGTGCATGCCAAACCTATAATTAGGCAATTGGGTTCGACCCAATTTTATATTGGTCATGGCGATGGATTAGGTCCCGGACAAACCAGGTTTAAATTGATTTTAGGCATATACCGCAATCCATTTTTTCAAAAGTTGTTTGCCTTCTTTCACCCAAGTATTGGTATGGGTTTGGCCAATTGGCTCAGCCATAGAAGTAAGTTAAAAACCTTTGATGGCAACTTCACTTTTTACGATGAAGGCGAGCACCTCATTCAACATTGCAGAACTTTAATTAAGGATGGCGATACTTCTTCCTATTATGTTTTTGGTCACCGCCATTTACCCATGGTATATGATTTAAATGCCAATCAAAAATACGTGAACCTGGGCGATTGGATTGGCTTTAATACCTATGCTGTTTTTGATGGAATAGATTTGAAATTAGAAAAATTTGAAAGCGAATAAGCACTTTGGTTTTTCTTTTATTGCGCATAGCCTAAAAATATGCTTGGGCTTTCTTTTGTTTATTTCATTCACAAGCTTTCAGCCTTCTTGGAAACTTATTGCGCATATAGCTATGCAAGCAAAGGCCATACAAACCGACCCAATGGGTAATTTGTATGTAATTAGCAATACCAATCAATTGTACAAATATGATTTGAATGGCAAATTAACTGGTACCTTAAATTATGCTTATTTGGGGAATATCAATTATGTAGATGCGGGCAATCCAATGGAACTTTATCTTTTTTATAAGGAGATGAATGCTTTGGTGTTTTTAGATAATAATTTGGCCTTTAGGGGTAAGCTTAATTTAAGTGATATTGGCATTGTACAGGCAACAGCTTTGGCCAGAAGTTATTCCAATGGTTTTTGGGTATTTGATTTGGGCGATTTACAATTAAAGAAATACAACAAAGACGGCTCCTTGAGCACTGCAAGCGGCAATATTTTGCAGTTTAGTAAAAGTGAAAACTTTACGCCTAATTTAATTATTGATAACGGTTCGCGAGTTTTTGTAAACGACAGTGCAGAGGGTGTTTTGGTGTTTGATGTGTTTGCCAATTATATTAAAACCATACCCATAAAAGGACAAAGTGCAGTGAAATTTTTAGGCAATGAAATGTATTATGCCCAAAAAAACACATTGCTGAGCTACCGCTTAAACACCATGGAAAAAGATACCATGCCCTTACCTGTAGGAGATTTTAAGAGTTTTAGCATAGAAAAGGAACGACTTTATCTTTTAAATGCTGAAGGAATCAATATTTACAGCTATTTGGGGCAATAGAAACTTAAGTATTATTGGAATTTCTTTCCGATGCCCTATCTTTGCGCCCTCTCAAAAAGAACATGTTAGATAAACTCGAAGCCATTTACCAACGCTTTAAACAAGTGGAAGAACAATTAAGTCAGCCTGATGTATTGGCTGATATGAAACGTTTTACCCAAATGAACCGCGAATACAAAGGTTTGCAAGCCATTGTAGACAAGTATTTTGAATACAAGAACTTGGTTGGAAATATTCAAAACGCAAGGGAAATGCTGAAGACGGAAAAAGACGATGAAATGCGTTCTATGGCAAAAATGGAGCTCGATGAATTGGATCCAAAAGTTGCGCCATTGGAGGAAGAAGTGAGAATTCTATTAATTCCAAAAGACCCTGAAGATGCTAAGAATGCCTTATTGGAAATTCGTGGTGGAACAGGTGGCGATGAGGCAAGTATTTTTGCTGGTGATTTATACAGGATGTACATGTATTTCTGCGAAAAGCGTGGTTGGAAAACAGAGATAGTAGACTTTACAGATGGTACTGCCGGAGGTTATAAGGAAATTATTATTGAGGTAAACGGGGAAGATGTATACGGCATTTTAAAATATGAAAGTGGTGTTCACCGCGTGCAACGTGTGCCAGAAACAGAAACCCAAGGAAGGGTGCATACCTCTGCTGCAACAGTGGTGGTATTGCCAGAAGCCGAAGAGGTAGATGTGTATTTAAATCCTGCTGATATTGATATGCAAACAGCCCGTTCGGGTGGTGCGGGCGGACAGAATGTAAACAAGGTAGAAAGTAAGGTAATGTTAACGCATAGGCCTAGTGGAATTGTAGTTGTTTGTCAGGTAGAGCGTACACAAAATGGTAACCGCGAGCGCGCTATGCAAATGTTGCGTTCTAAGTTATATGAAATAGAATTAAGAAAACACAACGAAGGTATTGCCAGCAGAAGAAAAACCATGGTTGCTACTGGAGATCGATCTGCAAAAATACGCACTTACAATTACCCGCAAAGCAGGGTTACCGATCATAGAATTGGGTATACAGCTTATAACTTGCCTGAGGTAATGAATGGCAATATTCAAACCTTTATAGATCAATTACAGGTGGCAGAAAATGCCGAAAAAATGAAAGAAGGCGGAAACTAATTTCCCCTTATTCTAAGCGGTGTTGCATAATATTTTGCACTTCGCTGTAAAGTTGCATGGGGTTAAATTTACGCCAATTAAAGGTATCTAATTCGCCACCAAAATTAAGGTAATAATCGAGGTTGGCTTTTCTAAATTCTTCCAAAACATGTTCCTGGAAATTAATGGCGGCAATCCAACCGTCTTCTACATCTTGGAACCACTCTTCGTAGTAGCTGTCATCACTGCTGTGGTAGTTAAGCACGTTTTCGCCAATTAAGATAAACTTATCAATGCCGTTTAGGTTGAGTGGTTCAATTACTTCACGTTTTAAGAACATGATATCGTTGTGAATGGCATCGTTCCATTCGCCAATAAATTCTAATACGGCAAAGCCTTTGAGGTAATCTGCAAAAATAATTTTAACGTAAAGGGTGGGCGAACCAAACTCATCCCATTGCGGGTGTATGAGGTAGTTGTACACTTGGTTTGAAAATTCAAATTCGCTGTATTCGCGCTCATAAAAGGGAGAGGACGGATCTTCCTCACTTTGGTAAATATCTCTCCATCTAAAAAATGGCTCCAATTCTTGCATGACCAAATTTTTATAAAAAAACTGAATTTACCAATTAATACAGAATAAAAGGGGGAAGACCGCTGTCAATCAAGGCCAAAAAGCGCATTAAAAAGAATTAAAAATGACCTTTTAGTTTAACAATATGAATGTATATTGCCTGCATGAAAAGTTTTGCATTGCCTCCTTTGAAGCATTTAAAAACGGATATACCAGCAGCCTTGTCTTTGGTAATTGTTGCCATTCCTTTGTGTTTAGGAATTGCCCATGCCTCTGGTGCACCCATGATGGCGGGTTTAATTGCTGGCGTAATAGGCGGATTGGTAGTTGGTTTTTTTAGTGAATCCAATTTAAGTGTAAGTGGCCCAGCGGCAGGTTTAACTTCCATTTGTATGGTTTCAATTGCAGAACTTGGATCGTACCAAGGTTTGGTAACTGCAGTTTTTATTGCTGGTTTAATTCAACTCATCTTGGGTTTATTGCGCATGGGATTTTTCTCTAATTATATTCCAACAGCGGTTATAAAAGGCATGCTTTCTGCCATTGGATTGATGTTAATCTTAAAACAATTTCCGCATTTGGTGGGCTATGATGCAGAGGAAATTGGCGCAGAAGATTTTAGCATTGGAAAAGAGGATGTTTTAGAGAATGTAGTGGAGGTAGTTCCTAATAACGACAATACCCTGAGCCATTTATTGGATACCTTTCAATACCTAAATTATTCGGTACTCATTATTGGTTTATTGAGTTTGGGCGTATTGGTGTTTTGGGATTATAAATTTGCAAAGCAATTTAAATTAATACCTGGTTCTTTGGTAGCCGTTTTGGTGGGCACTTTGGTAGCGTTTATTATACATAGCTTCATTGATCCAAACTATATTTCGCCAGAGCATTATGTGAGTTTGCCTTCTAATTTTTTAAATGACGCATCGGCACATTTTACCTTCCCTGATTTTGCATTTATTAAGCAAGGAAATTTTTGGAAAATTGTTTTTACCCTTGCTATTGTGGCATCATTAGAGAGTTTGCTTTCTATTGAGGCAATTGAAAAACTGGATCCACACAAACAACGCGTAAATGGAAACAAGGAATTGGTGGCCCAAGGTATAGGAAATATGGTAAGCGCAAGCATTGGCGGTTTGCCTATAACTTCCGTAATTGTGCGTGGTTCGGTAAATATTGCCGCCGGCGCGCAAAGTAAATGGTCGGCTATGTTGCATGGCGCGTTTATCTTAATTGCCATCTTGTTTTTAGTTCCCATCATTAACCAAATACCATTGGCAGCATTGGCAGCAGTATTATGTTATACGGGTTTTAAACTTATACATCCCGAAACCTTTAAAGAACAATTTAAGCGTGGTTGGTATCAATTTATCCCCTTTGTAGTAACCATTATTGCCATTGTATTTAGTGATTTATTAATTGGGGTAATTATAGGAATGGTAATTTCCTCTTTCTTTATTGTGCGTGAAAATTACCAAGCTCCTGTGATGCATTTGGATGATATGGGTCCGCGCATACGCATTAAATTAGGTAACAATGTTAGCTTCCTGCACAAATACCAGATTGTACAAGCTTTGGAAGGCATTAGGCCCAATGTGGTTTTGGAAATAGATGGTTCTAAAACAGAATTTATAGACCCAGATATAATAGATGTATTGCGAGATTTTAGAGAAAATTGTAAGGATAAAAATATTGAATTAATTATTGGAGGAATTAAAGGCATGGATACCAAAAAAGAAGTGAACGAACAGATTGAAAAATCATATAAAAAGTTATTTGAAAATAACCGCAATTGGGTGGAGAAAAGAATAAAGGCCGACCCTGATTATTTTCAAAAATTAACCAATGGACAAAAGCCAGAGTACCTCTTTATTGGTTGCAGTGATAGCCGCGTGCCTGCCAATGAAATTACGGGCACAGATCCAGGTGAAATGTTTGTGCATAGGAATATTGCCAATATGGTGGTAAATACAGACATCAATATGTTATCTGTATTACAATATTCGGTAGAGGTATTAAATGTAAAGCATGTTATAGTTTGTGGTCATTATGGCTGCGGAGGTGTTAAAGCAGCTTTAGGTGAAAATCCGCTTGGTTTAATAGACAAATGGTTAAGAAATATAAAAGATGTTTACCGTTTGCACCAACACGAATTAGATGCCATTACCAACGAAGAAGACAAGCACCGCAAAATGGTGGAATTGAATGTGCGCGAGCAAGTATTCAATTTAATGAAAACCTCGTACGTGCAGAAAAACCGCGAGTTATATGGCTTTCCGCAAGTGCATGGTTGGGTTTATGATATTGCCGAAGGCTATATTAAAGACCTAGAAGTGGATGTAGACAAAGATTTGAGTGAGAATCCGGTTTATAGGTTGAAATAGGGGCTTCTGTGGTTCGGCAGGCTCACCATGACGTCCGTCCCGGCAGGCTCACCATGACGTCCCAGCGGGTTCACTTTGGGGGGTCAAATCTCATTTCCTGTAAATATTTTTTAATGGCATTGCATTATTGCTTTTGTTTATTCATATTTGATTCGTGCAAATAGCTATTACAAACCAGGTAAAAATTACAGTAGAAACGTCTTATCAAGATGATAAGCGTGCTGCGGGTGATGTGAAGTTTATGTTTGCCTACCGCATTACTATTGAGAACCAAGGCGAGCATACCATTCAATTGATGCGCAGGCATTGGCATATCATAGATTTAATTGATGGCGAAAATGAGGTAGAAGGTGAAGGCGTTGTAGGTATACAACCTATCCTAGAGCCAGGCGAAAAACACCAATATGTTTCGGGTTGCTTGTTGTGTTCACCCATTGGTAAAATGTATGGTACCTACCAAATGGAACGTCAGTTTGATGGCGAGAAGTTTATGGTAGAAATTCCAGAATTTGTATTAGCTGTTCCGTTTTTGAACAACTAATTTTTGCAATTACATCCCTTGTAAATTATTTCTTCGCCTTTGGCATTTAAGCCTCTTATTTTTTGGTGCTTTTCATTGTATTCTATGCGCCATTGCAAATTCCCCTTGTGCCATTTTTCTTTATATAAAATCCAACCTGCAGGGTCGTAATAATACCACAAGCCTACTTTTTTATTTAGGAGGTAAGTGCCTTGCGTTTTAATCTTTCCATTGGGGAAAGTTTCCTTTATTTTTTCCTTGCTTTGGGCTTGCACATTTGAAAATGCAAAAAACAGCAAAAACATGCTAATCAATAGCTTACAAGAAAAAAAATGCTTTGTTTTGGCGTTTATAAAATGCATAAATGGGAATACAAGCATAGGTACAAAGGAGCAATAATCCAATTTATCTCGCAGCCGGTTTTGGTTCGAACCGAAAGCCTGCTTGAATTTTTTTTAATATTGGCTTAACAAGGCGTTCACATAATTAAAAAGTTTTCTTATTTTGCGCACTCAGCTAATAGAAAATACAGTGATTGCGCATATTCAAGGAAAGGTTACCCATCGTTCGCCCACTTATGTGGTAATAGATTGTGGCGGGGTGGGTTATTACCTTCAAATTTCATTAAATACCTATGGACAAATAGGCGACAGCGAAGCGCTAAAACTGCTTACTTACTTGTCTGTTAAGGAAGATAGCCATACGCTTTATGGTTTTGCGGAGGAAGAGGAACGTCAATTGTTTATGCAATTGATTTCTGTTAGTGGTGTTGGAACCAATACTGCCCGCATGATTTTATCGAGCTTAAAGCCGGCAGAAATTAAATTGGCCATTGTAAATGGCAATTGGAATTTACTCAAAACCATTAAAGGCATTGGCCCTAAAACGGCACAGCGCCTGGTAATTGATTTACAAGATAAATTGAAAAAAGTAGAGTCGCCAGATATGTTGCAAGCGGCTCAATTTAGCTCTCCTGCCTACGAAGAAGCCTTATCGGCTTTGGTTATGCTTGGGTTTGGAAAGGTAGAGGCGGAAAAAGCTTTGAATAAAATTAAACAACAAAATCCTGAAAGCAGCGTTGAACAGCTGGTTAAACTCACCCTTAAATCTCTTTGATGGATAAACTTCTACATTGTACCGTAGCTCAAAACTAACATACTTGCGTTTTTTACTCCCGCTTACCTTTGTGCTTACACTGGTATGGGATGCAACACCCCGCTCGGAAATTAATAGAGCGCGGGACTTCTCGCTTGCACCCCCTGATAGCAGTGAGAAAACAAAACTTAAATATCCTATTCGCGATAAAAAAGCCTACGAAACCCAAGGCAAAAAACATCCTTTGGACCTTTCCGAGCCTGCCATTATAAAAGAGAAATATACGCTCGACCAAGAGCAGCTGAAATACAATAAGACCTCTAAAATTGGTAGCCTGGATTATAAATTACCTGCCTCTACTTCTGTTTCCGATCAATTAAAAGCAAGCGGTGCGCAAAGCAATAAAGATTATTTCCGCCAACGCGCCCAAGCACAAAACTTCACCAAGGGCAATGGCCTTTTGCCCCAGTTAAACATTGGCAACAAAGTAGTAGATAAAATTTTTGGTAATGGCATTATTGATATTCGTCCAAGAGGAACGGCCGAGGTAATTTTTGCCGGCAATTTTAATACCGTGCGCAATCCCGCATTTAGTTTGAGGCAGCAGAAAACGGGTCAGTTTGATTTCAAGCAAAAAATTCAATTAAACGTTACCGGACAAGTAGGAGATAAGCTTAAGGTAAATATGAATTATGATACCGAAGCCACCTTTGAGTTTGAGAACCAAATGAAATTGGATTTTGGTGGTAAAGACGATGATATTATCAAGAAAATTGAATTGGGAAATGTGAGCTTGCCGCTCAACTCAAGCCTTATTCAAGGTAGTTCGAGTTTGTTTGGCGTAAAAACCACCATGCAGTTTGGCAAGTTAACGGTAACTGGGGTGGTAAGTCAGCAAAGAGGAAAAACACAAGAAACTGAATTGGCCGGCGGAACCACCACTACCAAATTTGATATTCAATGTGACGCTTACGACATGAACCGCCATTATTTCTTGGCGCATTATTTTAGAGACAATTATGAGCTTTGGTTAAATAAGTTACCATTTATTGGTTCGCCCGTTGTTATTACACGTGTAGAAGCCTGGGTAACCAATAGAAGTGGTTCTTTTGAGCAATCGCGTGATGTAATTGGATTTGCAGATATGGGTGAAGGAAAGCACCGCGATAATAAATTTTGGACCGTAAATGGTGGTCCTGATTTAGGAAGTGGCGTTAATAATTTGTACGACCCAAGCAATTACCAAACCTATTTGAATGGTTACGGAAACCCTGCATTGGCCGCTAAGTTCAGGGCCAGCTACGAAATTGAAAACCAATTGAGCGCAGATTTAGCCACCACAGGCTTGCGTCCAATATCGCAATACCAAGCCATCAATTTTGCACGCCAATTAGGTCCTAACGAATTTAATTTTAATGCACGCTTGGGTTATATTTCACTTAACCAGGCACTCAACAACGATGATGTATTGTGCGTTGCTTACGAAGGAACCATTAATGGTATTCCTTTTAAAGTGGGGGATTTTAGCATGGACATTCCGCGCAATGTAGACAAGCCAGAAGTATTGTTTTTAAAGATGTTGAAAGGCCCAAGTTTAAGGCCAGACCTGCCTATTTGGGACTTGATGATGAAGAATGTGTATTCATTGGGTTCGTTTCAAGTGCAACCCAAAGACTTTAAATTAAATTTGGTTTATGCAGACGACCCGAGTGGTAGCGACTTGAGTTATTTGCCAGTTAAGAACGAGCCCTATTTAAGTAATTTACCTTTGCTCAATGTGTTCAATGTAGACAATATGAATACCATGCAAGAGCCTGTATCGGATGGTTTGTTTGACTTTGTAGAAGGGGTTACGGTAAACTCACAAACGGGCAGGGTATTTTTACCAACAGTAGAACCTTTTGGAAAATATTTACAAGCAAAATTTGTGAACGATCCAAACTTGGCATCCTACTATTGCTTCTTTGCTTTATATGATTCTACGCGTTTTTCTGCGGTGCAACAACCCCAATACAACAAGTTCTTTTTACGAGGTTCATACCAAGGTTCGAGTACCAATGAAATTTCATTGGGATCAACAAATGTGCCAAGAGGTTCTGTGCGCGTAACCTCAAATGGGGCGCCACTTACAGAGAATTCAGATTATATAGTAGATTACAATTTAGGCAGGGTGAAAATAGTAAATACAGCCCTGTTAAATTCGGGTGCTGTAATTAAAGTTTCCTCAGAAAGTAACAACCTGTTTCAAATTCAACAAAAGAGTTTAATGGGTGCTCGCTTCGATTATAAATACAGTCCTAATTTAGTTTTGGGATCAACCTTTATGTATTTAAATGAACGCCCACTTACCCCAAAAGTAAATATTGGTGAGGAGCCCATTTCAAATATGATTGTGGGCGTAGATGGAACCTATACCACGCAATCGCGTTTCTTAACCAAATTGGTAGATAAACTACCCTTTATTGAAACCAAAGAACTTTCTAATATTACCATTTCTGGTGAATATGCGCGTTTAATTCCGGGTATACAAAGTTCTTTGATTCAAAATGGAACGGCCTATTTAGACGATTTTGAGGGCGCAGAAACACCTTTTGATTTGCGCATGGGAAATACTTGGGCATTGGCAAGTACACCGCAAGGACAACCAGATAATTTTCCAGAAGGAAATTCATTGAACAAGTTAGAATATGGATTTAAACGTGCCAATCTTTCTTGGTATACCATTGCCACTACTTTTTACAGAAATGATGCCTTTACACCTTTGCATTTAAAGAATGATCCTGCCTCTTTATCTATTCATGCTACGCGTGAAGTTTTGCAACAAGATGTGTTTAAGAACAAACAAATTCAACAAGGATTGCCAACTACTTTGCCAACTTTTGATTTGTCGTTTCATCCCAGTGAAAAAGGTCCTTATAATTTTAACGTAAATGATTTAAACGAAGATGGCACGCTTCGCAACCCGCGCAGCAATTGGGGTGGCGTAATGCGTAAGATAGATCAAAATGATTTTGAGCAAGCCAATATAGATTATATTGAAATGTGGGTGATGGATCCATTTGCAGATAAGCCTGCCAGTGTTGACCGTGGTTATTTGTATATCAATTTAGGAAATATATCGGAAGATTTATTGCGCGATAACCGCCGTTCTGCAGAGAATGGCATGCCTAAAAATAATACGCCAGAACAAATTTCACAAATAGATACCACGGCATGGGGAAGGGTACCAAGAGCACCCGTAATTAATTATGCTTTTGATGCAGATCCCAATGTGCGCAAGAACCAAGATATTGGAATGGACGGACTTTCAGACGAAGGAGAGCGTACTTATTTTAATGATGTTTATGTGCAAAAAGTATTGGCAAAATATGGCCCAACTTCTACTGCTTATATTGCCGCCAATGATGATCCATCAAATGATAATTACCATTATTATTTAGGAACTGATTACGATAACAAAAAGGTTGGTTTATTAGACAGGTATAAAAAATATAACCGCCACCAAGGCAACTCACCAACGGTAGATCAAAGTCCGGAAGCATACCCAACTGCGGCCACCAACGTGCCCGATAACGAAGATTTGAACCGCGATTATACCGTAAATGGGGTAGAAGAATATTTCCAATATAAAATTGAAGTAGCGCGTGATGCCTTTATTATTGGTAGAAATTTTGTTACAGATACCTTAACCACCAATGCCAAATTTATTAATGGCGATTATGCGGCAGAAAAGTGGTACCAATTAAAAGTTCCTGTGCGCGAATTTGAGCGCAAGGTGGGTGAGATCAACGATTTTAAATCTATCCGTTTTATCCGCATGTACATGCGTGGTTTTGCCGAACCTACCATTATGCGTTTTGCAACATTGCAATTGGTTCGAGCCGACTGGAGAAAATATTTGAGCAATTTAGAAGCGGGTGGAGAGCACAAGCCAATTGACCCAACCGACAATACACAATTTGTAGTTTCAACCGTAAATATTGAAAAGAACGGAAGGCGCGAACCTATTAAATACATTATGCCTCCGGGCATTCAGCGTGAGATAGATTTTAGCTCACCTACCAGCATTCAACAGAACGAACAATCTATTAGTTTACTTACTTGCAATTTAAAAGATGGCGATGCCCGTGGGGTGTTTAAAAACTCAAATGTTGATTTACGCCAATATGGAAAGTTGCGTTTGTTTGTGCATGCAGAAGGAGAGAATTTAAAGAACGATGAGCTTACCGCATTTTTCCGTTTTGGTACCGATTTAACCAATAACTATTACGAGTTTGAAATTCCTTTGCAGGTGACGCCAAGCCAAGCCAGCGATGCCAGTGTAATTTGGCCAAGTGCCAATGAAATGACCATTTTGTTGGAGGAAATGATTAATACCAAAATTGCCCGAACCAATGCAGGATTTGCTTTTACAGCACCCTTTAGCAGGCAAATTGGAAATGCTACTTATACGGTGGTGGGTATGCCAGATTTTAGTCAGCTCAAGGTAATGATGATGGGGGTAAAAAATCCTAAACGCAGACCTGGAAGTTCTACCGATGACGGTTTACCAAAATGTGCGGAGGTTTGGTTCAATGAGTTGCGCATGACAGATTTTAACACACGAGGTGGAGATGCTGCTACGGGTAGGGTTTTGGCCAAGTTAGCAGATTTTGGAAGTGTGCAATTGAGTGGTTCTTATAAGAGTGTAGGTTGGGGTGGTATAGATAAAAAATTGGTTGAACGTAACATGGCCGATAATTACATTTACGATTTACAAACCAATTTTGAATTGGGAAAATTCTTCCCAAAAACTTCCGGAATTTCATTGCCATTTTTCTTCTCTTATGGCAATACTTTGGTAAGGCCTTTTTATAATCCCTTGAATCCCGATACCAAATTACAAAAGGAAATTGCAGAAACCACCAATCCAGAACGCAGTGATCAAATTAGCCGAGCGGCTGATGATTTAACCACACGAAAGAGCTTTAATTTTACCAATGTAAGAAAGAACAGGGTAGGAGCTAAAACGGCCTATCCATGGGATATTGAGAACTTTTCGTTTACCTATTCTTACAATGAAATTTTTAGAAGAAACCAAACCTTAGAATATAACCTCACGCAAAATTATAAGGGCATGGTTTCCTATACTTATAATTTTGTGAACAAGCCTTTTGAGCCATTTAAATCTATTAAAAATAAGAACCTAGAAATTATCAAGGACTTTAATTTTAATTACATGCCAGCCAGTTGGGGTATGCGTGCAGAGGCAGATAGAAGGTATGGTGAATTGCTAAACAGAAACAATGATAGCAGGGAAACAGTTTTACCTGTTTTATATGATAAGATGTTTACCATGCGCAGGTATTATGAGTTACGGTACGATATTACCAAAAACGTAAAGCTCGATTACAATGCAAGCAATGATTCTAGGGTAGATGAACCTTTTGGGAAAATAAGTGCTGCCACCCCAGAGAAACAAGACTCTATTCGCCAGAATTTTTGGAATGGCGGACGTACCACTAAGTTTGACCAAACCACCAGGCTCAATGTAAATATACCGGTAAACAAATTGCCGTATATGCAATGGGTAAGTCAGTTGAGTTATACATATAGTGCCAACTTTCAATGGTTGCAGGCACCTCCGGCCGCAGACAGTTTGGGTAATACCATTCAGAACTCCAAGCAAGAACAATGGAATTTGAATTTAATTTTTGTGCAGTTCTACAACAAGTTTGGTATTTATAGAAAAGTAACCAATCCTAAACAAGCAGCGGCATCTAAACAAAAACCTAAAAACCTAGAAGTACAAACGGAAGGTGGTAAAGATGCCAAGGCAAAAGCGGCAAAAGAACAGAATACGCGCGATCATTACCCTATTTGGGTGGTTGCACCCATTAAACTTTTAACCATGGTTAAAAATGCTGGCGGAACTTATTCTACTACCAATGGTACTGCTTTGCCAGGCTTCTATCCGAGGCCTCAGTTTTTTGGTCAGAATTTTAACAATGGCGGACCAGGTTTTGATTTTATTTTTGGCATGCAGGATCCTAACTTTAGGTTCAAGGCGGCCGAAAATGGTTGGATCAGCAAGGATCCCAGGATTGTAAGTCCTTATATACAAAATTACCAAGAGGCCATTACTGCGCGTGCCTTAATTGAACCTATTGAAGATTTTAGAATTGAAATCAACGCATCAAAAAATTACTCTAAAAATTTAACCGCCTATTTTAGGTATGATCCGGATAGCAATGATGGTATGTACAGGGATTTTGGTAAGCCAGTAGAAATGGGCAGTTACAGCATTAGTTACAGTGTAATTAGAACAGCATTTTCTAAAGAAGACAATAATGGTGTGAGCGAAGTGTTTAAACAATTTGAGGCCAATAGGCTTGATATTGCCAAACGTTTGGCTTTGCAAAGAGGGGTGGGTATTCCAACAGATACTTTCCCAACAGGCTATGGTCCTTACCAACAAGATGTTTTGATTCCCGCATTTTTAGCTGCCTACAGAGGCGTTTCAACCAGTAGTATAGGCTTAACACCTTTTCAAAATTTACCTATTCCAAATTGGAAAGTAACCTATAATGGCTTGAGCAAAATTGCAGCTATCAAAGAATTTGCATCCAATATAAATATTCAATCGGGTTACCAGAGTACTTATAATGTTTCTGGCTTTCAAACCGTAATGGATACTACCAGAAACACCACTTTGAGTTCAGATTTTGCGCCAAGTTATGTGATTCGTCAGATCTCCATTACAGAACGTTTTGGTCCGCTTATAGGAATAGATGTAACTTTGGTGAGTAACATTACCACCAGCTTTAAATACAACCGCGATAGAACCATGAATTTGGCTTTAGGCAACAGGCAATTGAACGAACAAAAAGGTACAGAGTTTGTGTTTGGTATTGGTTATAGAACCAACAAATTGGTATTGCCATTTATGATTGGTGGTAGGAAAAAAATGTTGAAGAACGATATCAATTTCCGATTTGATTTTACCATTCGTGAGAACCAAACCAAGGTGCGTAATTTAGATAGACCAACCAATGAACCTTTATCTGGTCAAAATGTATTGAGCATTAAGCCTACCATTGATTACAGTATCAATGAGAAATTGATGTTGCGTATTTTCTACGACCGCAGAAGAACCAATCCGTATACATCCAATTCATTCCCAACTATTATTACCAGCGGAGGATTTTCTATTCGCTATACCATTCAATAACAATGGATTTTTTGTCTGATAATTTGCAAGCGTATTGTGAGGCACATAGTGCCGAGGAGCCTGCAGTATTAAAGAAACTCAATAGGCATACCCATGCCCAAGTATTGCAGCCACGTATGCTCAGCGGGCATTTGCAAGGCCGTTTTTTAGCCCTATTAAGCAGTTTGGTTCGACCCAAATATATTTTAGAAATAGGCACTTATACGGGCTATTCTGCCTTGTGCCTTGCAGAAGGTTTAGCCGAGGGAGGAAAACTTATTACCATTGATGTAAACCCCGAATTAGAGGACATGGTAAATAGCTTTATAGCAGAAGCTGGAATGGCAGGAAAAATTCAGCATATTATTGGCGATGCTTACCAAGTAATTAGAACTTTGCCCCAAACATTTGATATGGTTTTTATAGATGCAGATAAGAGCAGCTATGCCAAGTATTATGATTTGGTGATAGAGAAACTCAATCCTGGTGGAATTATTTTGGCCGATAATGTTTTGTGGAGCGGCAAAATAGTGGATGAAAAAGCCATTGCCAAAGACCGGGACACCCAGTTATTGGATGCCTTTAACAAAAAGGTGAATGCCGACGAAAGAGTGACATGCATGCTGCTTCCCTTGCGCGATGGTATGATGATGATTAGAAAGAAGTAAGCAATTATTTATTAAAATTTTCTTGGATTACTCCAGCAAAAGCTGGGTATAAGGCCTTAGACGAAGCAATGATAGATTTGCTAAATACGCAATCTGTAGCCCCTTCAAAGGTACTTACAAGGCCACCTGCTTCTTCAATTAAGCAAATGCCGCCGGCAATGTCCCAAGGGCTTAAGCCGTATTCAAAAAAACCATCAAAACGCCCACAGGCGGTATAGGCAAGATCTATGGCAGCACTGCCCATGCGGCGCATGCCTTGTGAGTTTTTCATGAAATACTTCAGTGTATTGAGGTATTGGTCCATGGCTTTAAAATCATAATACGGAAATCCTGTTGCCAATAATGATTTGTTTAAATCTGGGTTGTTTTTAACAGAGATGCGGTGCCCGTTTAACCAAGCGCCACCATTTTGCCAGGCATAAAACATTTCGTCTTTGTTTACTTCATATACCACACCCATTACCACTTTGTTTTGGTGCATGAGCCCAATGCTTACGCTGTATACGGGCAAATCGTGAATAAAATTGGTGGTACCATCTAAAGGGTCTATGATCCACATCCATTCTTTTTGTTCGGTGGCAATGGTTTGTTCTTCTGTAATAAAGCCAGCATCTGGCAAAATTTTAGAGAGACCTTTTACCAATAATTCCTCTGCAGTTTTATCTACATAGCTTACCAATTGGTTGAAACTTTTTATTTCAACTGCGCCCATAGAAAAGTTTTGACGTTCTGTTTTAATGAGCGTACCGGCCTCGCCAGCCACAAGGCAGGCATTTTGGCAAATGGTTTTTAGGTCTTGCATTGTTATTTATTTGGTGGGTAAAATTAAGTGAAAGGTTAAATATATTCAGCACAATTCTGCTAATATTGTGCACGCATGAATTATCCATCTTCCCTCATTGAAGAGGCAGTAAACGAATTGTCTAAGTTTCCCGGTATAGGTAAAAAATCTGCCTTGCGCATGGTATTGTTTTTGTTGAAGCAAGAAGAGGCGGAAGTGGTAAAGATGGGAGATGCCATTATTAAGTTGCGCAAGGAAATTAAATTTTGCACGCGCTGCAACAATGTGAGTGATGCCGAACTTTGCAATATTTGTGAAAATCCAAAACGCGATCAGCAGACCATTTGTGTGGTAGAAGATTTACGCGATGTAATGGCCATAGAAAACACCAATCAGTTTCATGGCACTTACCATGTATTGGGTGGTTTAATTAATCCTATTCAAGGAATTGGTCCGGAGCAGCTTAAAATAGACAGTTTAATAAAACGTGTAAAGGAAACAGATGCAAAAGAAATTATTATGGCCCTTAGTGCCAATATGGAGGGCGATACTACGGTATTTTATTTGAGCAGAAAATTGCAGACCCTACCGGTGAAAATTAGCACCATTTCTAGGGGTATAGCCGTTGGCGGCGAATTAGAATACGCCGATGAAATTACTTTGGGACGTTCTATTTTAGGTAGAATTCCTTATTCGGTGTAAATTGTCTAAAGGATTCCAATTACCTATATTACAAATAACTGAAAACGTATTTTTGTTTACTATTATGGCCTTTTATTTGGATCTCTTTTGCCATGAAAGCAAGATAATATTCTTACTAAATTTTGCGTTTCGTCGATTACAAAAAACAATGAATATGGGAATTTATTTATTTTAAGGGAGCGAACATTTCTATAACGCACACTAAAAAAAGGATTGTTTTCTAAATTATGATAAGCCTCTTGAAGGCTATTAATAAAGCTTTTTGGCGCGTTTGAACTGTATAATGAATAATAATCAATAGCAATTTCAATTTCCATTTGCGCGCGTGGCGAAATGATAATTTTAAAGGCCATATTTTTCATTCAGCTGCTTAATGGATTCCTCTCCTGTGAGGTATGTGCTTTCGTCTTCTTGTAAACGCTCTTCCAGAATTGTTTTCATTTCTGCACTTAATTCAAAATCTACTTCTGTTTCTTCCACAATTATGGTTATGGCCTTTGATTTGAAAGTGGCTTTAATTGCATCTAATATATCAGTGTTTACTTCTTGGGCAGATGTTAAATGATACGTTGTATACATATAGTTTTTAATTAAGTAGTTAGGTCTGTTAAATTACAGGCTGAAATTTACTATTATTTAAATTAAATTTAGTTATTTTATAAATTATGTGCAAGTATACCTTCCTGTCCATGAAATTCACTTCTTTCATTATATCTTTAATTAAACTAACTTTATTTATTTTTAGTTCAAAATTAAATTATTCAGTGTTTTCTTATTATAAAACCCTCTTTGTCAAACATTTTACCGTAAACAATTGGCTCTATAAATATTTTATTGTAAAATTATGAATTAATTGGTTCGGCACAATAGAAAATCAAAGCTTTTAACGAAATGATAATTATCATTTTAAAACAAAAGATTTTTAATGCATCTTTGGGATACAACAATCAATATTTGTAAATAAAAACCATATGGGATCAGGTTCTTTAATTTCACTTATTCTTGCCGCAGTTGCTTTTTCTGCTGGCGGTTTAGCAGTAGCAAAATTTCTTACCAAAGGAAGTACCAATTCGCAAAAGGGTCAAACCTACGAATGTGGCGTTCCTACTAGTGGTTCGCCATGGAATCAATTTCATGTGGGCTACTATTTATTTGCCCTCATCTTTTTAATTTTTGATGTGGAATTGGTATTTATGTACCCTTGGGCAGTAGTGGTAAAAAAAGTAGGGATGCCTGCTTTATTTGAAATACTTGTATTCGTATTTATTTTGTTCATGGGATTTTTATATGCCCATAAAAAAGGAGCTTTAAAATGGATGTAAAAATTACCCAACCCTCTTTACCCTTTCCGGGTAGCATTCAAGACACCCCCGGAGGTGGCATTGTATTAAGTAAATTAGATGATGTAATTAATTGGGCGCGCTCCAATTCTGTTTGGCCTTTAACCTTTGCCACCAGTTGCTGTGGTATTGAAATGATGAGCGCGGCTTCTGCCAAATATGATTTTAGCAGGTTTGGTTTTGAAGTTGCCCGCGCTACACCTAGGCAAGCCGATGTTATCATTATTGCCGGAACCATTGTAAACAAAATGGCACCGGTTTTAAAACGTTTGTACGACCAAATGCCCGATCCAAAATATGTGATTGCCATGGGTGCTTGTGCCATTAGTGGTGGTCCGTTTTTTTACAATACCTATTCGGTGGTAAAAGGGGCAGATCATATTATTCCAGTGGATGTATACATTGCTGGTTGTCCGCCTCGGCCGGAAGCCTTGCTGCATGCCTTAATTACTTTACAAGAAAAAATTAGAAGTGGTTTAACGCGCGATCAAATTCGTGCTCAATTTTCTGAAGATGGGAAATGATGAATTGTTAGAAAAGCTGAAGGAACTTTTTCCGGATGCCAGCATAGAACAAGGCAATGATTGGCCTGAGCTACTATTTGAACATGCACAAGTTGCAGATGGAAAGTTTTTAGAAGTAGTGCAAACACTAAAATCTACCAACGAATTTTTGTTTAACTATTTGTTCTGCGAAACCTGTGTGGATTGGAAAACACATTTCAATATGGTATACCATTTGGAATCTACGCAATACAGACACAGCATGGTGTTGAAGGTTAAACTCAACCACGAGCAACCCAGCATTGATTCGCTTTCATTTGTATACCGCACGGCAGAAATGCACGAACGCGAAATCTTTGATTTGTTTGGCATTGTATTTACCGGTCATCCTAATTTAAAACGCATTATTCTTACCGAAGATTGGGTGGGCCATCCCTTGCGCAAAGATTATGACGACCCTATTAATATGATTAAGCTTTAAGTGTTATGATTGAAGAAATAACAACCGCTAAAGAGGGTGAAATGGTCATTAATATTGGTCCGCAACATCCATCTACCCATGGTGTATTACACCTTCTTATTACGCTTGATGGCGAAACCATTAAAAAGCTTGAACCCAACTTGGGTTATATTCACCGTTCTATAGAAAAAATGTGCGAGAGCTTGAGCTACCGCCAGTTTATTTATAGCACTTCGCGCATGGATTATTTATCTGCGCACATCAATAACCACGCTTGTGCTATGGCAGTTGAAAAAGCCATGGAAATAGAAGTACCAGAACGTGCAGAATATATCCGTGTAATATTGGATGAACTTACGCGAATTGCTTCGCATCAATTGTGGTGGGGTGCTATGGCCATGGATTTAGGCGCTTTGTCGCCTTTCTTTTATGCCTTCCGCGAGCGTGAAGTGATTACAGATATTATGGAAGAAACCTGCGGCGCACGACTTACCATGAACTATATGGTTCCGGGAGGTGTGATGACAGATATTCATCCAAATTTTGTGAAGCATGTAAAAGATTTTATTGTTCAATTTAAAAGTAAGATAGACGAGTACGATACCTTGGTAACGGATAATATTATTTTCCAAAATCGTATGAAGAATGTTGGCTTACTTTCTGCAGAAGATGCCATTAGCTATGGTACCAGCGGTCCTACGGCGCGTGGCAGTGGCGTAAGTTGCGATATTAGAAAAACACATCCGTATAGCCTTTACAGCAAACTTCAATTTGAAGAAGTTATAGAAACAGGTTGTGATTCTTTTTCGCGCTATTTGGTTCGTGTTAAAGAGATGAAACAATCTGTAAAAATTATTGAGCAATTAATAGACAATATTCCTGAAGGAGATTTTGTAGCTAAAACAAAAGCCGTTATAAAATTACCTAAAGGAGAGTTTTATTCTCGCGCAGAAACAGCGCGTGGCGAATTGGGTGTATACATTGTGAGCGAAGGTGGCACAACCCCTTACCGCATTAAATTCCGTTCGCCAGGTTTCTCTAATTTAAGTGCTTTGAACCACATGGTAAAAGGGTATAAAATTGGAGATTTGGTTGCCATTATGGGAACACTTGATTTAGTAATTCCAGATATTGACAGATAATAAAACGCAGATGTTAAGTTTTGAAAATATATCCCATGGCCTTCACAATTGGCTGAGCGCAATAATGAGCGAAACGCCTGTGGTGCTCATAGAATTAACGCTTGTTGCGCTTGCTGCCATTACCCTCTTTGCCGCATTGGGCCTCATATTGGTTTACATGGAAAGAAAAGTGGCAGCAGTTATTCAAATTCGCAAGGGTCCAAATAGGGTTGGCCCAATGGGTATCTTTCAAACAGCTGCAGATACCTTGAAGCTGGTAATGAAAGAAAACTTTATGCCAGATTCGGTAGATAAGTTTTTGTATAAACTGGCCCCTTTTGTGGTTATGATAACGGCCATGTTAATTTTGGCTCCCATGCCATTTGCCCAAGGTTTTCAAATTTGGAATATCAATATTGGGGTGTTTTACGTAACGGCCATTTCCTCTATTTCTGTAATTGGTGTATTAATGGCCGGATGGGCAAGTAACAATAAATATTCTTTGCTAGGCGCCATGCGCAGTGGGGCACAAATTGTTAGTTACGAATTGTCTGCAGGCTTTGCTATTCTTAGCATTGTGGCATTAACCGGCAGTTTAAATTTAAATGATATTATTCTTTCGCAGCAAGATGGTTGGTGGATTTTTAAAGGACATATTCCGGTATGGATTGCCTTTGTAATTTTTATGATTGCCGTTACGGCCGAAACCAACAGGGCGCCTTTTGATATGGCCGAAGCCGAATCTGAATTAACAGGTGGTTTTCATACAGAATATGGCGGGATGCGTTTTGCTTTGTTTTTCTTAGCGGAGTACATCAATATTTTTATTGTGTGTGGCATTGGTGCAACCTTGTTTTTTGGAGGTTGGATGCCCTTTCATATTGGCCATTGGGAAGGCTTTAACCATGTAATGGATTATATACCTTCTTCTATTTGGTTCTTTGGAAAAACCTTCTTTCTCATTTTTGTAATTATGTGGTTTAGGTGGACGTTCCCACGTTTGCGCATTGACCAATTATTAAATTTAGAGTGGAAATACCTCTTGCCAATTAGCTTGTTCAATTTGTTATTGATAACCGTAATAGCCATTAAGGGGTGGCATTTTTAAGCAGATGATTCGTTTTTTAAAAAACTATTTTACCGAAGTTTTCCAAGCAGTGAAATCACTGTTTTTGGGCATGAAACTCACGGGATATTATTTCACACATCCCAAGGAAATAATTACACAGGAGTATCCAGAAAACAGGCTTACTTTAAATTTATCGGAGCGTTTTAGGGGCGAAGTGGTAATGACACACGATGAACAAAACGAACATGCCTGCACGGGTTGTTCTGCTTGTGAGTTGGCTTGTCCAAATGGCACCATTAAAATTATTAATAAGTTTGAAATAAATGCAGAGGGTAAAAAGAAAAAGGCCATCGATGCTTTTGTTTACCATTTAGAATTATGCACCATGTGCAATTTGTGCATACAAGCTTGCCCAACAGATGCCATTAAAATGGCACAAACCTTTGAACACAGTGTGTTTAATAGAAATATGCTTACCAAGCAATTGAATTTGGCAGGTTCTAAACTTAGGGAGGGAGTAGAATAATGGAAATACGTGAAATTATTTTTTACATCATTGCTGCCTTTGTTTTAGGTTCGGGCATTATGGCGGTAAGCACCAGAAAAATTTTCCGCTCGGCAATTTGGTTATTGTCTACCTTAATTGGGATAGCCGCTTTGTATTTTTGGATGGATTTAGAATTTATTGCTGCCGTACAAATTGTGGTGTATGTTGGAGGAATTGTGGTACTCATTATTTTCTCCATTTTTCTTACGCATAAATCGGGTGATGAAATGCCAAAAATTGCCATTAAAAGAAAATTGCCTGCTGCATTTGCCGTGCTGTTTGCTTTTGCATTTACGGCCAATTTGCTTTTGCATAATTCGTTTGCTTTAAGCGCTACTAAAAGTTTTGATTTGTCTGTTGACCGAATAGGAACGCTGATGCTCACAACCGGCGATGGCGGATACATATTGCCATTTGAAGCAGTGAGTATGCTGTTATTAGCTGCCATGGTAGGCTGTATTGTAATTGCCATGAAAATTAAAAAGGAGGAGCAATAATGACACCCATTAGCATTACACATATATTATTGTTGAGCACCAGTTTGTTCTTTATTGGCATGTATGGTTTTTTTACCAGAAGAAACTTAATCACTTTGCTCATGTCTGTTGAGTTGATGTTAAACAGTGTAAACATCAATTTTGTGGCCTTTAACAAATACCTGTTTCCAGAAAAACTCGACGGGGTATTTTTTACCATTTTTGTTATCACTATTGCGGCTGCGGAAGCTGCTGTAGCCATTGCTATTATTATTAACCTTTACCGTAGCCATCAATCTATTGATGTGGAAGATGCGGGAGAAATGAAATTTTAATTATGTCGGCACAACTTATGATACTCCTTATTCCCGGCTTGCCATTGTTGGCATTTCTGCTCTTGGGTATTTTTGGAAACAGCAGTGAGCTACTTAAAAAATCTGCAGGAATTATTGGCACAAGCCTAATGGCCATCTCTTGTTTTTTTGCTACGCATGTTGCTTGGGGCTATTTCACCTTCAATAATATTACGCAGGCCAATTATGTTCCCAATATTGTTTTTAAATACAACTGGTTAAATTTTGGTTCGGGCATTTCTATTGATATGGGTGCTTTTATTGATCCCATTTCATCTATGATGTTGGCGGTGGTTACCTTTATTTCTTTGATGGTGCACCTCTTTAGTTTAGGCTACATGAAAGGCGAGGAGCGCTTTGGCACCTATTACGCCTTTTTGGGATTGTTTACCTTTTCTATGTTGGGATTGGTATTGAGTGCTAATATTTTTCAGATTTATATTTTTTGGGAATTGGTTGGGGTATCGTCGTTTTTATTAATTGGCTATTACTTTAATAAACCATCTGCAGTAGCTGCTTCTAAGAAAGCATTTATTGTAACCCGCTTTGCCGATTTAGGATTCTTAATTGGCATTTTGAGTTTAGGTTTTTACAGCGAAACTTTTGATTTTCAAGAATTGATTCAACGTTTAACCGACCACCAATCGCCGCAATTTATAGCTATTAGTGCTGCTTCTTTTGTGGGGGTAAGTGCCCTTACATGGGGATTGCTATTGGTGTTTGTGGGTGGTGCAGGTAAATCTGCCATGTTCCCTTTGCATATTTGGTTACCAGATGCCATGGAAGGTCCAACCCCGGTTTCTGCCTTAATTCATGCGGCAACCATGGTGGTAGCTGGCGTGTATTTGGTAGCGCGTTTGTTTCCCATCTTTGCATTGTCTGATCCAATTGCTTTGGATGTGGTGGCCTATACCGGAATTATTTCTGCTTTGTTTGCAGCCATTATTGCTTGCACGCAAACAGATATCAAACGTGTTTTGGCTTACTCAACCATGAGCCAAATTGGCTATATGATGTTTGCTTTAGGAGTTTCTGGTTACGGTGGCGAAAACGGTGCTGGCTTTAGTGCTTCTTTGTTTCATTTATTTACCCATGCTTTCTTTAAATCACTTTTGTTTTTAGGAGCAGGTTCTATTATTCATTTTGTGCATAGCAATGAAATGGAAGACATGGGTGGCTTAAGAAAATTAATGCCCATTACGCATATCAGTTTTTTAATTGCGTGCTTGGCAATAGCAGGTATACCGCCCTTTGCGGGCTTCTTTAGCAAGGAGGCAATTTTGCATGCCGCTCATGCAGGCAGTCCAGTGATTTATTATATTGCCTTGTTTACTTCCATGCTTACGGCTTTTTATATGTTCCGTTTGTACTTCAATATTTTTTGGAGCAAGGAGGCCACTCACAGCACGCATGATGAACACGGACATGGCGAAGGTACCTGGAGCATGAAATTGCCTTTGTTGTTGTTAATGGTGGCTTCTATTGGCGTTGGCTTTGTGCCGTTCTCTCATTATGTAAGTTCAGATGGGTTCTTATTAGAATCGCATGTAGATCTATTGTTCTCTATTGCACCGGTGAGTTTGGCAGTGCTAGGAATTGTATTTGCGGCCTATTTATACCGCGTTAAAAACAATAAGCCAGACAATATAGCCAATAGCTTAGGCGGCTTGTTTATGGCTGCTAAAAAGAAATTTTACATCGATGAAATTTATCTGTTCATCACCAAAAAAATTGTTTTCAATTTAATTGGCAGGCCTGCCGCTTGGGTAGATAAAAATATTGTGGATGGCTTTTATAGTATGAGTGCAGTGGTAACTGAAGAATTTTCGAATACTATTAAAGGCTGGCAATCTGGTAATGTGCAAGGCTATGCACGCTACTTTTTAGGTGGAATTATGGGATTGGCCATCCTACTTTTATATGTATTAAATTAAGTAAAGATGAATTTATTACTTCTTATATTTATTCCTTTCCTCACTGCGCTAGGCGTATTGGCGGCAAAGGGTTTGAAGCAGGTAAGAACAGTGGCATTTATTGGATCTTTGCTGCAGTTATTTCTTTCTTTTTATTTGCTGAACCAATACCAAAATGCAAAAATTTTGGGCGATACTTCCCTGATGTTGTTTGAGCAAAGCTATGCTTGGTTTCCAAGTATGGGGGTGAATTTTCATATTGGTGTAGATGGCATTTCTATTGCCATGATTTTGCTTACTTCCTTGGTGGTGGTAGCTGGGGTTTTGGTTTCGTACAATATGGAAACCTTGCACAAAGAATTCTTCTTCTTATTGGTATTACTAAGTTTGGGCGCGTATGGTTTCTTTATTTCGCTCGATATTTTCACTTTGTTTTTCTTCTTGGAAGTAGCGGTAATTCCTAAGTTTTTATTGATTGGTATTTGGGGCAGTGGTCCAAAAGAAAAGAGCGCCATGAAATTGGCCTTAATGCTAATGGGCGGTTCGGCCATGATTTTTATTGGCTTGAGTGGCGTTTATTTTTACTCGGGGGTAAATGGTCCAAACACATTTGATTTAATGCGCATTGCAAAAAATGGCATGCCCTTAAGTGCGCAGTTGTTCTTTTTTCCATTTGCCTTTGCAGGCTTTGGGGTATTTACGGCCTTGTTTCCATTTCATACTTGGGTGCCAGACGGGCACTCTTCTGCACCTACCGCAGCCTCTATGTTTTTAGCTGGTATATCTATGAAATTAGGAGGCTATGGTTGTTTACGTGTGGCTACATTTTTAATGCCACAGGCAGCAGGGCATTACGCACCTGTAATTATTGCCTTGGCAACCATTGCCATTATTTATGGTGCCTTTGCTACTTTAATGCAAACAGATTTAAAATACATCAATGCGTATTCTTCTATTAGCCATTGCGGATTTGTATTGTTGGGTATAGGCATGCTTACCAAAACTTCTATAACAGGTGCTGTCATGCAAATGGTGAGTCATGGTTTAATGACAGCACTTTTCTTTGCTGCCATAGGCATGATGTACAACAGAACCCATACCAGATTGGTAGGCCAATTGGGCGGTTTGTTAAAGGTAATGCCATTTATTTCCAGCATTTTTATTATTGCCGGTTTGGTGTCTTTGGGCCTACCAGGCTTTAGTGGTTTTGTTTCTGAAATGACCGTCTTTGTTGGTTCGTGGCAAAACCCA
>CAIYNF010000080.1 GCA_903927505.1 uncultured Bacteroidota bacterium
AATTTTGTAAATGTTGGTCCTTTTGCCATTACCTCTTTGCCAGGAAATTGGGCGCCTAGTTCAAGCCAAACCGTAACTTGGAGTGTAAATAGTACCAATTTGAGTCCAATAAATTGTAGCAATGTAAATATTTTATTAAGTATAGATGGTGGCATTACTTTCCCATATACACTTGCAGCAAATACGGCCAATGATGGCACAGAGGCTATTACCTTACCAAATGTAAATACACTTACTGCGCGTTTATATATTCAACCTACTAATAATGTTTTCTTTGCTATATCGCCCAATGATTTTTCAATTAGTGATACACGCAATGGCTCTTATGTAAACATTGGTGGAGGAACTGGTAGCAATACCACTACAACCTATCCTGCTCCTTACGGCAATTATTATGGCGGAGCGCATCACCAATTCTTATACCTTGCAAGTGAACTTAGTACCCTTGGTGTGGCTCCTGGTTTAATTACCAAAATGGGTTTCAATGTGTCAACTTTGGTTACAGGAAGTTTAAATGGTTTTACCCTAAAAGCAGGTTCTACCGCCAATACCAATTTAACCGCAGCCTATATTACTACAGGCTTAAATGCAACTTATACCAATGCAGCCTACAATGCAGTAGCTGGCTGGAATGCGCATACTTTAAGCAGTGAGCTCTTATGGAATGGCACGGCAAATTTAGCCGTTGATGTTTGTTTTAATAACAACAATACTGGAACCACAGGAAATACCACAACTGTATTAACTACCGGATTAGCGGCGGGCATTTCAAAATATTATTATGCAGATAATACGCCTGCTTTATGTGGCAGTACCACCACCACTACCACCGGAACCAGCAGGCCAAATTTGCGTATGTTTATTGTGCCAACACCAACCACAGCGGCAAGCAATTTGGTGTTTTCTTCTTATACCAATACCAGTGTAAATGTTGCATGGACAAATGGAAATGGTTTGAACCGAATTGTAATTTGCTCACCTATTGGAAGTACTTTGGTAAGCCCAGCAAATTTGATGGATTATACTGCCAATGGCAGTTTTGGCGCAGGCGCTGCATTGGGAAATAATAACTTTGTGGTATACAAAGGAAATGGAAATTCGTTTAGTTTAACAGGCTTAACAATTTCTACCAATTATACCTTGCGTGTATTTGAATTTAATGGCGAACCGGGTAGCAATAATTATTTAATGAGTCCTGTTTTAAGTGGTTCATTTACCACCTTACCTGTTAAGTTTTTAGATTTTAGTGGCAAGCAAACCCACCAATTTATTGCCTTGAATTGGCGCACCGCTTTTGAAGAAAATAACCAGTATTTTATTGTGGAACGCTCGCTTAACAACAAAGATTGGGAAAGCCTTGCAAGCATTAAAGGTGCAGGCAATAGCAATAAAGTAAATAACTATGCTTACTCAGATGCCTTAGGCGATTTGTATTATGATACTTACCAACTATACTACCGCATTAAGCAAGTAGATTTTGATGGGAAGTATACCTATTCAAATGAAATTAGTTTTGAAAATATAAACAAAGATGCCCTTCAATTTAGCTTAGCACCTAACCCCAATAATGGTAATTTTAGTTTGTTTGTAAATGAAACAAATTTGCTTGATAACATTCAAATGGAACTGATAAATTCTTATGGAGAGATTTTGTTGCGTCAAAATATTTCTGAAAGCAAAACTGCCATTCAAATTCCACAAAACTTACCTGGCATGTATTTCATAAGAATTCAAACCCCCAATGAAACCAGGGTAAAGAAACTCTTTGTTGTTAACCTTTAACATTTAGCTGTTTGCCAAATCGTCATGCTGAGCCTGCCGCAGCATTGTTCTGCGCTCAATTGTAAAAATAAATTTAAGCGTTACTGTAAATTTCGCGCTCACAGTCACCGTCATGCTGAGCCTGCCGAAGCATTTTTCTTATGGAGCACAGGACTCCCAAAACCCAAAACCTACCCCTCCATCTCCACCAACAGCGTATTTTTTTCTACTACTTGTTTGGGAGCAACGGCAATGCGTTTAATGGTGCCTTCGCCTTCGGCCTTAATTACGTTTTCCATTTTCATGGCCTCTAATACCAAAAGGGCATCGCCTTTTTTAACAATATCGCCTTCTTGTGCAATAATGCGCAAGACCAATCCGGGCATAGGTGCTTTTACATTGTTGTTTTTTGCACCCATTAATTTATCCATGCCTAACTGACTCAATAAAGCATCGTATTTATCTTTAATAGCTATTTCTTGCTTAATGCCATTCACAGCAATAAACATGTTTTTCCCGTTTTCCGACTTTTCAAGCAATTCTATACTATAGCTTTTATGCGCAATTAAAATGTGGTACTTATTGCTTGAAAGCTTTACCACATCTGAATTTACAGGCTTTCCATCCAAAACAGCTGTGCCAGCTATTAAGTCGAAAATGAAATCCTGTTCGTTTACTTTTATATTTAACATGAAAATTCCTTTTATTGCAGCCCCAAATAATATGAGAAATAAATTATTCCTAATCGCATTCTTGTTTGCCGGGATTACAGCCTGCAAAATAAATAAAAAGCCAGCATCCGCCATAGAAAAAATTATTTTGGATGAAGTGCATGTGCATGCTAGCGCCAAACAGCGTGTTGCCAGCTATCAGCCAATGGAAACAAGAATTGTAGATTTATTACATACAGAGTTGCACCTGGCCTTTGATTATAACAAGCAATGGGTATATGGTACTGCCATCCTAACCCTTAAACCTTATGCCGAACCCATTCAACAATTTGAATTGGATGCCCAAGGCTATACGCTGCTAAGAATTGCCGCCATAAATGGTAAAGATACCAGTTTGCTCAATTATCAATATGATTCCATTAAGCTGCAAGTAAATTTGCTTCGAACCTATAAAGCTACCGATACCTTGTGCCTATTGGTTCAATACATTGCCAAACCCAATGAAATTAAAAGCAATGGGGGTAAAGCCATCAGCGATTCGCGTGGTTTGTATTTTATCAATCCTTTTTGTACCGATCCCAATAAGCCGCGCCAAATATGGAGTCAGGGTGAAACCGAATACAATTCTTGCTGGTTCCCTACAGTGGATGCACCCAATGAAAAGCATACACAAGATTTTTATTTAACTGTTGAAGCCAACGAAGTGAGTTTGAGCAACGGCTTATTGCTAGATACAAAAAACGTAGCCAACGGAAAACACATCGATCATTGGCAACAATTAAAACCGCATGCCCCTTATTTAAGCATGATAGCCATTGGTGAGTTTGTAATAACCAAAGACAAATGGCGCAATATGGAAGTAAGCTATTATCTCGAACCAGCTTACGCGCCCTATGCCCGCACCATTTTTGGCAAAACACCTCAGATGATAGAAACCTTCTCAAAAATAACGGGCGTTGATTATCCATGGGATAAATTTTCGCAAATTATTTGCAGAGATTTTGTAAGCGGTGCCATGGAAAATACCTCTGCTGTTTTGCATTACGAAATGGTGCAACATACCGATTGGGAACATATAGATAATCCGCATGAGGATATCATTGTACACGAATTGTTTCACCATTGGTTTGGCGATTTGGTTACCTGCAGAAGCTGGAGCAACCTGCCCCTCAACGAAAGTTTTGCCACCTATGGAGAATATTTATACAATGAAGCTACCTATGGTAAAAACTATGCCGATATGGTTTTTTCAAATAATTTGTCTTCTTATTTGCGCAGCCGACATAAATACAAAACCAGTCCGAATAGAAAATACTATGCAGAGGCAGATGAAGTTTTTGATGTGGTTAGCTACCAAAAAGGCAGTTGGATTTTACACCAATTACGCAACGAATTAGGGGATACAGCTTTCTTTAAAGGCATCAATTTATACCTTACACAAAATGCCTTTGGCACCACAGATTTACACCACCTGCGTCATGCCATGGAAACTTCCAGTGGCAAGGATTTGCAGCTCTTTTTCAAACAATGGTTCGAAGGTTTTGGGCATCCCAATTTAAATGTAGCCTACGAAACAAATGAAAACAATAAAACGGGTAGAATTGTCATCCAACAAAT
>CAIYNF010000081.1 GCA_903927505.1 uncultured Bacteroidota bacterium
AAATATTGCAGGATTTGTAGCTCAAAATTTAATGAGCGGCAAAATGAAAGTGCTGTATTGGGACCAATTGGCAAGCATGCAAAACAACATTGAATTAATTGATGTGCGCAGCGAAACGGAATTCAATGCCGGTCATATTCCTCAAGCTAAAAACATTTCGGTAGACGATTTACGTGCGAGAATTTCTGAACTCAATCCTGAAAAGAAAACAGTAGTATACTGTGCTGTAGGGCAACGTGGCTATTTGGCACAACAAATCTTGCTGCAAAATGGCTTTAAAGATGTATTGAACCTATCTGGTGGCTATACCACTTGGAACGGCGCTCAATAAATTATTTAAAGCTAAGAAACAGCTCCTTCATTGGCCACACCTGCATAGTCGGAAATAGTATGGAAAACAATATCTGGATAATCTGTTTTAGATAAAGTAACATTCCACTCACTTTCGGCAAGGAAAACAGGATTACCTTCTTTGTCTTTTGCAATGGCGTAACTCTTTCGGTGCATAAAGGTCTCCAACATTTTCTTGTCGTCACAAGTAATCCAAAATGCTTTGTAAAACTTCAATGGAATAAAAGCACATTTTGCGCCGTACTCATGTTCGAGCCTAAACTGAATTACTTCAAATTGTAAATCGCCCACGGTACCAATAATTTTACGGTGACCAGGTTCTTGTATAAACAACTGCGCCACTCCTTCTTCACTCAATTGGCTTATGCCTTTTTCGAGCTGTTTGGTTTTCATTGGATCACGGTTTTCTAACTCCTTAAAAATCTCTGGAGAGAAGCTCGGAATGCCTTTAAAATGGAGGTTTTCACCTTCTGTGAGTGTATCGCCTATTTTAAAATTACCACTGTCGTACAAACCAATTACATCGCCCGGATAAGCCTCACTGGTGAGTATTTTTTCATTGGCCATAAAGGTGGCAGGATTGGCAAATTTTAGCTTCTTGCCCGTACGTGTATGGTAATAAAATGTATTGCGTTCAAACTTTCCAGAACAAACACGCATAAAGGCAATTCTATCGCGGTGGTTTGGATCAAGGTTGGCATGAATCTTAAATACAAATCCAGTTAACTTGTTTTCTTCTGCAGCTACCATGCGCTCGGAAGCCTCACGACTGCGTGGACTTGGTGCTATTTCTAAAAATGTTTCAAGCAATTCTTGGATACCAAAATTATTAATGGCCGAACCAAAAAATACAGGTGCCAATAAGCCTGCTTGGTATAATTCTACATCAAATGGTTCAAATACACCTTCAATTAATTCTACATCTTCACGCAATTTTTTGGTGTCTTTTACGCTCAAGTAATTTAAAATTTCTTCGCCATGCAAATCAGAAATTCCTATCACTTCATCTGCCAATTGCGATTTGTTGGATTCAAATAAATTTAAGTGTCCTTGATACAAATTATAAACACCCTTAAACAATGAACCTTGGTTAATTGGCCAAGTAAGCGGGCGTGTTTGAATATGCAAAGTAGTATCAATTTCTTCAATCAAATCAAAAGGATCTTTTCCTTCACGATCGAGCTTATTGATAAAAATAATAACAGGCGTATTACGCATGCGACAAACCTCAACCAAGCGCTTGGTTTGGTCTTCCACCCCTTTTACAGAATCTACAACAAGAATTACGCTATCTACCGCAGTTAAGGTGCGGTAGGTGTCTTCAGCAAAATCCTTGTGACCAGGAGTATCTAAAATATTTACCCTTTTGTCTTTGTATTCAAAAGCCATTACGGAAGTGGCCACAGAAATTCCTCTTTGCTTTTCTATTTCCATAAAATCGGAAGTAGAAGTCTTGCGAATTTTATTGCTTTTTACCGCGCCTGCCACTTGTATGGCACCACCAAACAATAAAAATTTCTCGGTAAGGGTTGTCTTACCTGCATCGGGGTGACTAATAATTGCAAAGGTTTTACGCTTGTCTATTTCTTGCTTTAAACTCATGTATGTAAGGTGTAAGCGCAAGTTTTCGGTTCGAACCAAAACTTACTAAGGCCGCAAAAGTACCTTTTAATGGCGGGAAAGGCAAACCCTGAGAGGAGGGTGATAGAAATTTAGATTAAACAGGCAAATTTCAAAGAAAAGTAAATCATATTTACAATCTAAATTTTATCAAAAAACCCAGCTAATTT
>CAIYNF010000082.1 GCA_903927505.1 uncultured Bacteroidota bacterium
CAATTTTTCCATCAAAAGAATAGATTGTCATTTCAACCACACCACTAGCAGTAGCATTTACGTTGATGTTAATAACATCTGAAGCAGGATTTGGATACATCTCTGTATTAGAAATTAAAGATTTTGGAGTTTCATCTTGAGCAAATTTACCAGATGTAGGAGCAGCTACAGAATAAATTTTATAATCTAAAGTTAGACTAGTTCCAATTTTGTTTTTAGCAGCAACTTTTAACAATTTAGGAGCTGCACTTATTGAAGTATAGTTAGCAGGATAAGTAATTGTGAAAGTTAAACCACTAATTGTTGTAACAACATCAACTGCTTCAGAATTTACAAAACATCCAATAGGAGGCGTGATTACATATTCTTGAGCAAAAGCAGAAGCTAAAATGTCGTATGTTCTAACAGTTGCAGTAGAAGAGGTAACGATTTTTTCAGAAGTTGCACTAGCTAAAATAGTAGAGCCACCTTTGAATACTTTAGTAACTTTTGCAGGAATTGCTGCAGTTAATTTTAATAATTTTGCTTTAGATTCTGCATTAGGAGCAGCGTTTGTAGATACAGAAGCACCAACACCATTTCTTGATCTTGCACCTACATACAATAATATTGTAGAACTTGAAGTCGCAGCTTCAAAATTAACATTAACTGAATTTGCAGTAGAAGATACAATTGGATAAGCAGGATTTACAGGTACACCTTGAACAGTTGTGAAAGCAACACCAACAGCATCAGCTTTGAAAACACCAGCAGAACCAGTTTGAGAAGACGTAGGGGTAGCATCAGTACTTGATGTAGCCATAAAACCACCCACAGGAGCAACAAGATCATCATTACCAAGTTTACCACCAACAACAAATTTAGAAGCAGTAGCAACTTTTATTCCTTGATAAGTTTTAGTAATTACTTGATAATACGTATTACCAACACTTGTAGGACGAGTAGTAATAGCTACAGTAAATGGATAAGCTGAATAGAATTTAGTATCATCAGCTGTCGCTGGATCAGTAGCAACTGTAACAAGATTAACGCCTGTTGGTAATTCCCATACATAAGAAGAAGCAGGAACCATCGTTGCAGAAGCAGATGGTACAGCAGTTAAAGTTAATGCTGTTGTTGTACCCATGTATTTTGCAAATGAAGTAATAGCAACTGATGCAGGAATTTCTGGAGTACTTCCTGAAGCTGGAACAGCAACAGCAACATATGCTCCATTAGTCATTACAACTTTTGAAGGTGCAGTAGGTAATTTTGCAGTTAAAGATATTTTAGAAACTATTCCAAAGCAATCACAATCATCAGTAATGGTTGTATCATCAGCCTTTTTAATACGAACGGTAACATCTCCCACTTTTAATAAACCAGCAGGTACATTTGTAAATTTAACTACAATTGTATTAGATTCTTGACCAGAAACGATAGTTGCCCCTAATGGAACAGTCCAAAAATAAGATTCTCCTGTTGCTAATGAAGTAGCAGAAGGAACTGTATAGGTAACTTCATTTGTTGTACCAATGTAATCAGAAACAACTTTAATAGCAGGAGCAGCAGGTCCTGTTATAGGTTGCAAAATAGTAGCAGGAACCGCAATAGTTTTAACAATGATATCAGCTTTTGTACTTGTAACATTGCTAGCATCAACTTCCGCAACACCGTATGTTACAGTACCTAAAGTGGTAGTTTTAGGAACTGGTGCTGAAGGAAGAAGAGTATAAGCATTGGTAGTAGCATGTTTTGAATACCATTTCAAAGATACACCCGTAGAAGTCATGTTAGCCGTTAATGCAGAAGCAACAGCCCCTTTACAATAGGTAACATTAGAAACACTAGGAGCAGTACCTGAAGCAATTAAACCAGACAAAAATGAATCTGTAAAAGAAGCACCTGTTTTTGCATCTTCACTTAATGGTCTGTAATCAATGTTTACAGCATCTGTACTACTAATAACAGTAGTATAGTTAGTTGCAGAATCAGTAGCATAAGCACGAGTTAAAATACCTGTACTAGCAGTAGCTGTCGTATTATTTAATGCAGTATACCAATTAACCATTTCAGTATTGGTTGGATTAGTAGCATCAACAGGAGGACTAGCTGAAGAATTAGCATTTTTTGCATCAGGAGCAGCAAATAATGCAGCAGAAGGGCAAACAATAAGATTATTTTTGAATTTTAACCCATCCGCTAAAGCATAACGATTAGAAAATAAACTTTCTAGAACTAAACCTTTTTTGAAATCTAAGAAAATAGAGTTGAAAACACTCAGTTTTGAAGCTCTTCTGATTCTTAAAGCTTTGTCATGTAATCCGTTTGGAGTTACAAAACCTGTTGTAGTTGGTCTTTGATTAGCACCAATACATGTGAAATTTGTAAATTTTGCTGTAGTGAAATCAGCCCATGAAGAAGAAGCAGTTTCATATCCAGAAGAATTATTATCAGATTCAAAACACTCTGAAGTGGAAATATCTGCACTTAATGGATCTTTTATAGATAATCCAAATTGACAAATTCCTTTGTATCCATTATCAGTATCAAAATCATCATCAAGACCATTAAAAGCAACTAAGTGTTTACAGTTAACAGATCCACCAAACCATTCGAAAGAGTCATCATTAGAATAAGATACTTGAACGTAGTCAATTGTAGTTCCACTACCAACAGCACCCATTGTTAATCCATTCAACTCATTGTTTGGAGCAAAAACGAAACCAGCGTACTCAATTCTAACATATTTCAATGAACCTGAGCTATCATTATCAACTGGAGTTAATCCACCGCCAAATTGCGTATTTACGTTTTGAGAAATTCCTTCAATATAATTTTCACCATTGTTTAAATTATATTTAGCTTTGCCTAAAAGCACAATACCACCCCAATCACCTCTGTTTCTTGCATTAACATCATTTTTTGAAGTAAACACAATTGGAGCATCAGCTGTACCGTTTGCAATTAATTTCGAACCTCTGGTAATAACCAAAGCTGATGCCATAACGTTACTTCTGATAACTGTACCGGCTTGGATAGTTAAAGTAGCATTGTTTCTTACAGTAATTAAACCGTTTAATTCATAAACTTTATCATTAGTCCATGAAGTATTTGCAGTAATATCGGCAGATATTACAGTTGTAACTGTTCCGTAAACTTTAGCATTAGGATTAAAATTAGTCCATGCATCTGTCCACATAGCAGCGGGAGCAGGAGCAAATGCGCCTTTATAGGCCGTTTGCTGAATTTGAGAAAATGCAAAATTGCAAACTAATGCCAATAATGCAAATAAATAATTTTTTTTCATTTTTTTTATGTTTTATTGATTGTTAAACGTGTCAAATTTAGATTAATACGACTTATTGAATGTCAAGTAAAAATTAAATAAATAGAATATTTAAGCAAATTTTTTGTTACGAATATTAACAAATTGTAAACAAAAAAAACCAACCTAATTGGTTGGTTTTTTTATTTATAAAACAAATTTATTTATTTACTATCGAAAAATTAGAAGTTAAACGTTGCTGATAAAGAAAAAGACCTTCCGAATTTAGTTCGCCACAATACATCATCGTCGGCAGCATTGAAACCATCTTGGTAATGATAATCACCTGTAAAAACATAATTTCCTAAGGACTCAAAGGTTCCGTAACTAACAGAATTTCTTGGATTGTTTTGATAAAAAATAAGATCTTGAGCTAAAATATTTTGAATATTCAATTTCAATTCAAATTTATTATCAAAAAAAGATTTCGCAATTTGCATGTCTAAAAATGTACGCCCTTTTTCCCAAATGGCAGGTTTTACTTCACTTGAGCCAAAGGCGATTCTATTTCCAGCTTTGTTCACATTAGCAGAAATAACTAAGCCACTTTCTTTATTAATATACTGAATACCCGAATTAAAAAGATATGGTGATTGTCCTTGCATGGTTCTCTCAGTTTCTGTATTTGCTGAATTTACATTTGATACATCTACTTTAGATTTAATAACTGAAACATTTGAAAACCAAGTAATATCTTCTAAAAAGGGTGCATCATCTGAATTAAATAAAGAACTTAGTACCATTCTAAATTCTAATTCAATTCCACTATTTACAGCGCTTTTAGCATTTTGATAACTAATGGTTTTATTATTAACCTGTTGAATAACTTCAATTGGATCTTTAAATTGTTTCATAAAATAGGACACGGTAAACATTTGCCCTTTTGAAGGATATATTTCATATCTTAAATCATAATTTTGAACAGTAGCTCTTTTCAATTCCGAATTACCTTGTGTGAAAAATTGGTTGGTAAAATCATAAAATCCAAACGGAGCTAATTCTCTATATTCAGGTCTATTCAATGTTTTGGAATAACTCAATCGTAAGTTTTGGCTTTTATTAATAGAGTAAATCAAATTGGCTGAAGGCAAATAATCCACTTTGTTGGTATCTAAATTTAAATCTTCGGTAGCTGTTAATCTAGAATTAAGTGTTTGAGTAAAATCTTCCACACGAAGTCCCCATACCAATCGAAACTTCTTGAAGCGATTGTCAAACATTAAATACCCGGCATTTAATTTAGAACCCGCAGTATAACTATCATAGAATTTTGTTATTTCATTCAATGTAAAACCATTAACTCCCGGAGATAAGACTCCCATATTGGAAGCAGCAAAAATAGAAGCATCTGGCAAGGATAATAAAGCTTGGTCAAAAGTTCCTCCTCCAAGATTCAACTTATTATATTGTAATTGTCGGGCAAAAAATGATCTATCTCTATTTTGAGAAAAAACACCCAATTTTATTTCATTAGTAAAATCCTCTCCAAAACTAAATTTTTTAGAAATATCTAACTTTCCTCCTGAAATGCTTTCCTGATTTTCGGAAAAAAACATTCCACCACCATAATCAGGACCTCCATTATTGTCAGCAATTTCCGCCTTCGGAACAGTTTGAGCAGGATCATTACTATAAGGATCGGCTATTCCATAAATATTACGTCTCAAATTAGGTATCGTTCTGCTAATAGTACTATTAAAACCAGTCCAATTTATTTTTAATTTTGGAGCCGCAAAATAATGGTCTCCATTAACTTGGCCTGAATAAACCTCATTACTGGTAAACCATCGAACAGAAGCAGACAAATGTCTTGGATCATTAACATCTCTTTGCCCAAATCGATCCACAACCAAATCGGTAGAGTTGATGCTGAAAATGTTTTTAAAAGTAATAGAATGATTTTCATTAAATTTAAAAGATAAATTACCTAAGGCAGAAGTTAACACTTGTTCTGAATAATTTTTATCTGAAAATTTAGAGGTAATAACAGAGGGTAATAATGGATTTGAATTATCGTAGTCTGCTCTTGTTGTTTCATTATAATTATTTGTCAAACTATTAGAAACCGATAGCAACAAGCCGATCACTTTATCTTTTATATCAAAATGATGTCCAAAAGTGTATTGAAAATTGGTGTTGGGTTTGAATCGAGCATCAGAAATTTTCCAATCTGTTTGAAAAGATTTAGCAACATCTGCTTTTTCTAAATATGACAAAGAATTAAATACATCCGTCGAAGGCATTGAAGCAGGTAGACTTCTTGTACCGTTATCATATCCTAACCAATCGGTGCTACTCCCTTTATATGATTTTTGATCCTTAAAGGTAGTAATAGTATTATATCCTGAACCAATTGTCAATGATTCAAAGTTTTTGTCAGGGACAGCCTTTGTGTTTATCTGAATCACACCTCCTGCAAAATCACCAGGTAAATCTGGA
>CAIYNF010000083.1 GCA_903927505.1 uncultured Bacteroidota bacterium
AGGTGAACGGTATTTATGCCTAATTGGGTGAGGTAATCAAAACCTATTGCTTGTCCACGGCTATTTTTTAAACCACTTATTCCCATTGCAGGAATAGTTCCTTTTAGGTTCGAATCAAGCGGAAGGAGGTCTGTAAAGTCTTGCACATGCACTTCATACGCCATTACATTTTCCATTTTTGGTCGGCCGTTTTTAAGTGGCTTTGCGGCTTTTGTTTTTTGGCATATCCTGCATTTTCCGAAGCTATCATCGCATACTCTGGCATAGGGATCGCTGATATGAACCGGATTGGTTTCATAAAAAGAATTCCCTGGATCTGTTGCGCCATGCACGGTAAAATCATACCACATGCCATTGAGGTTTTTAGGAATGGTGGTTTCCCAAACACCCATTGAATCCTCTGTGAGTTCAATAATTTGGTTGGGTGTTTGTTGGTCTTTATTTGCATAGAGGTAAAGACGCAATTTTGTTGCTCTTGGGGCAAATACGCGAAAGCTAGTAGATAGGCCATCTTCGGCAATGTTTGCACCCAATAGCTTGTCACTTTTTAAGTTTTTGAACCAGGGTTCGAAGCTGCACAATTCTTTTTTCTGGATACTTGGTATTTCTATGTAGTAAACTCTTTTTTTATCTATTGCTTGGGCGGGGTAGAGGCCTATTTCTATTTGCGCTGGCAAACTAATTTGTGTTTCAATATGTTGAAGGCCTATTTTATTGCCTTTGGCATCGGTGAGTATAAATTCTTCTTTATTGGTTTTTAAAGAACCTTTTGCGTTGTTAATGCCCTTAATTACGACTTGAATTTTCTCATTGTTCACTATTCCTGCTTCAACAGTTAGGGGAACAAAACCTTTCATAAAAACCAAGTTGCCGCCATCTATATTTGCAGCTGTTTTTGGCGGATTGAGCCAAAGGCCCTCATTTGTTCTGAATTTAAAGGCAGTGGATGGATTTATTTTGCTGAAGTTAGGGTTGTAAATTCCTAAAATCCATTTGCCCTCACTTGTATTTTTTAGGTTCCAATTGGCGTCTTTTAAATCTTGGCTCCAGCCTCTAAAGGAGCCAGTAACAGAAATTCCAGCAGGTTTAATTTGATAAATATCTTCTGAGAACAAGAAATAAATAGAGTCGTTTTTTTGCAGCACACCACTGAGCCAATCATTGTTTGATTGGGCAATTAGAAGATTTTGAAAAGAAGACACGAGCAAGAAACCCAACAGTATTTTTCGCATTAAACGAAAGTCGGGAAAATAAAATTGAATTGGGAAGAAAAATGCCAAATAATAGGCAAGGTGCTTTGATAATTAAATGGCTTTTGATTAAACCTTTTGAGTTAACTTGCATCTGAAGAAGAGTTAAAGTTAATAAATGCAGATAAACTATAGCGATACCGAACTCATTCAATTTTTTAAAGACCCTTTGCGTAAGCAAGCGGCTTTTAAAATGTTATTGGAGCGCTATAGCAGAAAGGTTTATTGGCAGGTGAGACGCATTGTAATTGACCATGATGATGCTGATGATGTGGTTCAAAATACCTTTATTAAGGTTTGGGAAAAATTAGCAGATTTTAGAGAGGATAGTCAGCTTTATACTTGGTTGTATAGGGTTGCCACCAATGAGGCCTTGGCGTTTTTGCAAAAGAAAAAGGCCAATTTGAACGTGAGCATGGAAACCCTGCAAGAGCAATTGAGCGAAACATTGGTAGCGGGCGCTTATTTTGATGGAGATAGGTTAGCGCTTTTATTGCAGCAAGCGGTTTTGCAATTGCCAGAAAAGCAGCGTTTGGTTTTTAACATGAAATACTTTGATGGTTTAAAATACGAAGAAATGGAGGCTGTTTTGGGCACCAGTGTAGGAGCTTTAAAAGCCTCCTACCATATTGCGGTTAAAAAAGTTGAGGCTATTATTAAACAACATTTAAACCAATAAGGATTTTTTTTATCTATAAAGAAATGGATCAAGAGATTAGCAATAGCGAAAGATATTTAAGGGAATTGCCTATTCAAGGAGGATTTTCTGTGCCCCAGAATTATTTTTCTGAGCTAGAAAATAAATTAATGCCAGAAGAAGAGGCTTCATTATTTCCTCCTGTTCAAGGTGGTTTTGTGGTGCCAGAAAATTATTTCGTGCAATTAAATTTGCAATTGGAGGAGCGCGTAAGCAAGCGCTTGGCAAGTAGCATTTCTCTTTATGGCAAACCGGTATTTATGTGGGTGGGAATTGCGGCAAGTTTGCTGTTTGTTTTTGGTTTATTTTTATATCAGCCTAGGCCAGAAAAGGAGCTTGGTTCGAACCAAAAAATAAGCGCAGAAGATATTGCAGCGCATTTGAATGATGTTGATTTAAGTGAAGATTTATTGTGTGATGCGGGTTGGTGTTCTGAGATAGACAAGCTAAATATTATAAGCGATTCGGCGGGCATGAATGCGCTTAATTTAGAAATTGATGAGGATTATATAATAGATGAATTATAAGGAGAAAAGAATTATGAAAATGAAAATAACATTGCTATTATTTGTGTTAATTGGATTTGCAGGAATGGTTTCTGCGCAAAGAGGCGGCGGCGCAAGAAAAGATAAAATTGAGGCCATGAAAATTGGTTTTCTAACCCAAAGATTAAATTTAACACCGGAGGAGGCGCAAAAATTTTGGCCTGTATACAATAGGTTTAATGATGAGATGGAAAGGGTGCGCAAAGGCAATAGGGCCAAGCTAATGGAAGAAGCAGGTGAAATGGATAATATGAGCGATGTGGAGGCAGAAAAAGCGCTTAATGATATGATTGCTAGCAGGGCAGCAGAATTGGAAATAATTAAAAAATATACTACTGAGTTCAAGAAGGTTTTACCCCCTCAAAAAGTGGTAAAATTGTTTGTAGCCGAACAAGCATTTAAGCGTGAGTTGCTCAAAAAACTAAAAGAGCAACGCGGCAATTAAATTTGATTTTTGATGGTTTTGAAGCCGATAAAAATCATAATTATTTTTTGTTGTGCGCATTTACCTGCAGGTATATTTGCAGCATGATAAAGCAAACAAAATTTGTAAGTGCACAGGAGGCTGTAAGGCATATTCAATCTAACAATAGAGTTTTTATACACGGCAGTGCGGCCACGCCAATTTCTTTGGTTCAGGCTTTAATGGATAGAAAAGAAGAACTCAGAAAAGTTGAATTGGTAAGCATTAGCACCTTGGGTTTTGACTTAAATGATCCTGCACTAGAGGGGCATTTTTTTATCAATTCTTTGTTTGTTTCTGAATCGGTTCGACAAGCAGTTAATTCTAATAGGGGAGATTATGTTCCGGTTTTTTTAAGTGAAATTCCTAAACTTTTTAATGAGGATTACCTGCCATTAGACATTGCTTTATTGCATGTTTCGCCGCCAGACAAGCATGGATTTGTGAGCCTAGGAACTTCAGTAGATATTGCACGTGCTGCTGCCTATAAAGCAAAAATTATCATTGCCCAAATTAATCCAAATATGCCAAGGGTGCATGGCGATGCTTTTATACCCTTTTCAATGATAGATTATGCAGTAGAAGTAACAGATGCCTTGCCAGAGGTGAGTTATTCAGATGGAAGCGATCCAGAATGCGAGCAAATAGGAAGAAACGTTGCCGAGTTGGTAGAAGATGGTGCAACCTTGCAATTGGGCATTGGAACCATACCCGACAATGTTTTGCGCAATTTACATTCACATAGAAACTTGGGTTTACATACAGAGATGTTTTCGGATGGTGCCATTAGTTTGATCCAAAAGGGAATCATTAATAATAGCCAAAAGAAGATTGTGAACGGCTATTGTGTAACTGGCTTTTTAATTGGAAGTAGGCGTTTATATGATTTTGTTGACGACAATCCCATTGTAAAAGGGATGGATATTAGTTATGTAAACGATCCAAGGATTTTGAGTTTAAATCCAAAGGTTACGGCTATTAACAGTGCCATTGAAATTGATATCACTGGTCAGGTTTGTGCCGATTCAATTGGAATGTATCAGTATTCGGGTATTGGCGGGCAAATGGATTTTATAAGGGGTGCAGCACTTTCGGAAGGCGGTAAGCCAATTATTGCATTGCCTTCTCGAACCAAAAAAGGCATTTCAAGGATTACGCCTGTATTAAAGTTGGGTGCAGGTGTTGTTACCACACGCGGACATATTCATTGGGTGGTAACAGAATATGGTGCTGTAAATTTGTATGGCAAAAATATGGAGCAAAGGGCCGAAATGCTTACCAGTATTGCACATCCAGACGACAGAGAGATGCTGGAGCGCGCTACTTTTGAACGTTTTTTAAAGTAAAAAATCTTTCTTCTTTTTCTTGTTCTATTGCATTTCGTGAAATTTGTCGAGATTTGGATGAAGACAATTCATGAATCTACGAGTAGTATTTAAGTGTTTTTGGGTAGTTTGTAGCCTCTGTTTGCTTTTTGCTTGCAGCGAACGGTACACCTATAGAAAAAAGTTAAATGCACCCATGAAAAGGGGAACCGTTAGCTTTAGGATAGAGAACCACAGTACCAATTTATTGAGCGCCGATTTTGAAAAGGAAATAAGCGCTTACGCCATTAAGAGGTTAGAAAAGGAAGGCTATCATTACACTTTAAAAAATCCGCAATATGAGGTGGTGTTGGAGATGTATTTAGATTCTTCCTTAAACCACGGAATGGCCTATTACAATATTGGTAAGAGCCAATTTAATTATAATTATAGTCGCGTAAGTCCTTGCTTAAACTTGCGCATGGAAGCCCACCAATTAAAAACCTCACATGTGGTTTGGGCGGATAAGTATGATTTATACTATTTTTACGATTTCAAAAGAGATTTATATAGAAGCAGGGGCGTTATTAAATACATGCTTTCCAGCTTAAACGATGAACAATAATGCAAACAAAAAAGTACAAGAGCTTCGCTGAATTTTATCCTCATTATTTAAGTGAGCACCAAAATAAAACTTGCCGTTTGTTACATGTTGTTGGCACAAGTTTGTTTTTAGTGTTTTTGATGGGTGCCTTTTTATTTCATAAAATTGAAATGCTATGGCTTTGTCCTTTTGCTGGCTATGGCTTTGCCTGGGTTGGGCATTTCTTTTACGAGAAAAACAAACCCGCAACTTTTCAGTATCCACTGTATAGTTTGCTAGGAGATTTTAGGCTTTATTTTGAAATTGTTGCAGGAAAAGAGCGCTTGGATAGCTGATAGGTTTGACCCTATAAATCCATTGCATTTGCAACTAATTCTGCCAAGTCTTTTACGTCTATTTCTGCTTCTTTGTTGTGGTGTTTAACGCCATCTCTGAGCATGGTCATGCAGAAAGGACAGGCCGAGGCCACCACATTTGAATTGGATTCTAAGATATCGTCTGCGCGTTCAATATTTACTTCTTTGTTTCCTTCTTCTGCTTCTTTAAACATTTGCGCACCACCCGCACCACAGCATAAACCATTGGCTTTGCTGCGTTTCATTTCAACCAAAGCAGCATCTAACTTTTCAATTATTTCTCGAGGCGCTTCATAAATATTATTTGCTCTACCTAAATAGCAACTGTCGTGGTAAGTAATTCTTTGTCCTTTAAAGGCACCACCTTTGATAGCTATTTTCCCCTCATTTAATAATTGATTGATGAGCGTGGTATGGTGCAAGACCTCGTAGTTACCTCCTAAAGCGGGATACTCATTTTTGAGGGTATTAAAGCAATGCGGACAAGCAGTAACAATTTTTTTAATGCCGTAAGCGTTTAATGTTTCAATATTTTGCATGGCCATCATTTGAAATAGAAACTCATTTCCAGCGCGTTTGGCGGGATCGCCGGTACAGGCTTCTTCTGTTCCAAGAATAGCAAATTGGAGGTTTGCAGCATGCAAAATTTTTGCAACGGCCTTGGTTATTTTTTGTGCACGTTCGTCAAAACTACCTGCGCAACCTACCCAAAAAAGAATTTCGGCTTCTTCACCAGCTGCGGCTAGTGTGGCCATGGTACGCACTTTAAATTCGCTCATACAATTAATATTTTTCTTTAAAACAATAGCTATCTTAATCTTCTTGTGTCCAATTAGCACGGTCCATTGGCGAGAATTGCCATGGCGCCTGGTTGTTTTCCATATTGCTAAACATGTTGTTGATAGCGGCTGGAGCGGAGCTTTCTTCCATAACTTTAAACCTGCGCATTTCAACAATAATTTCCATTGGGTTTATATTTACCGGACAAGCTTCAACGCAGGCGTTACAAGTATTACATGCCCATAATTCTGCTTCAGAAATATAGGAATGTAGGTTTTTGTTATCGTCTACAAAAGTTCCTTTATTGGCATCAATATTTTTTCCTACTTCTTCTAAACGGTCGCGGGTATCCATCATTATTTTGCGTGGCGACAATGTTTTACCTGTTTGGTTTTGCGGGCAAACACTGGTGCACCTGCCGCACTCTGTGCAGGTGTAGGCATCCATTAAATTTTTCCAGGTAAGGTCTGTTACCTCTTTTACACCAAAGCTGGTTGGTGGCTGGTAGCCTTCTGGTGTTTGTGCGCTTGGGTCGAGCATAAGCTTTACTTCTTGCGTAACAGCAGCCATGTTATTGAGTTCACCTTTTGCTTTTAAGTTGGAATACCAAGTATTTGGGAAAGCCATGATGATATGAAAATGCTTGCTAAAAGGCAGGTAATTCATAAACAAGAAAATACCAATGATATGGAACCACCAAGCAATTCTCTCAAGAAAAATTAGGCTAGCATCACTTAGGTTAAGCCAATTATAAAATGGCACCACAAGCCAAGAGCTGATAGGGAATGAACCGGCTTTTATATAATGTTCAACTCCTCTTAATTGAAGGATTTGATCTGCAGCATTCATTTTAAGCAAAGCGCCCATTAAAACAATTTCTACAAACAAAATAGTGGCAGCATCTCTGCCGGCAAAGCCTTTTAATTCTGGACTTTGAAAGCGGGCAATTTTAACAATGTA
>CAIYNF010000084.1 GCA_903927505.1 uncultured Bacteroidota bacterium
CAAAATTTTAATTGGGCCTTTCGCAATGGAGGTACAAATTCTGACTTAGGTAAGGCATCGGCAACTGATGCCCAAAACAATGTTTATACCCTTTTCTTTTATTATAATAATTTAACAATTGACAGTGCTGGAACCCCTAAAACCATTGGTAATTTTGGTAACAGAGACATTGCCATTGTAAAATACAATTGCAACAAAGTATTTCAATGGGCAGTGCGTCTTGGCGGTACTTTAAAAGATGGGGGAGATTATAATTTAGGAGGTATTGAAGTAGATTCAAGCGGAAATATTTATGTTTCTTCAACCTTAAATGGCAATACAACAATTGTATCTGCAAATGGCGCAACAACTGTAAAAAATGCCATTGGCCAGTATGATGGATTTTTGATGAAGTTAAATTCTTTGGGTGTTTTGCAGTGGATTAATTTAATTGGAAGCAATTCCGGTAACGACGAAAGTGGTGGTTTATCTGTTGACAGAGAGCAAAATATTTATGTCTCCGGCATGTTTTTTAATAGCGCCACTTGCCAGAGTATAGGTGCTGCTCCAATTACACTTAACAGTTTGGGAAGTGGTGATATTTTTGCAGCAAAATATGGACCCACAGGCAATATTATTTATGCTACCCGAGGTGGCGGAAATTTATTGGATGTTGCTGGTGGTGTTGATGTAGATAGTTCTGGAGCTGCTTATGTTTCCGGTAATATTAGCTGTTGCGGAAATTCATTTGTAAATTTTGGAGTCAATAATATCAATAACGTAAATGGTTGGGGTGGTTTTATAGCCAAGCTCGATCCAAGTGGCAATTGGCTTTGGGGAAATGGCATGGGAACTACTAATAATGAGTCCTTGCAAGATGTTGTGGTTGACAATATTAAAGGCCGCGTTTATACCATTGGACATTTTCAAGGCAATAGTATTTTTTCTTCAAGACCTCCAGGACTTTCACAGAATTTAACGGGGACAAATACCAATTATGATGTGGTCATTGCAGCCATGGATTTCAATGGCTCAACACAATGGGCAAGAACTTTTGGAGGAATAGGTAATGATTATGGCTACAGTGTAGAATTAGATCCATCCGGTAATTTATTGGTTAGTGGAGATTTTTCTGGCACTGCAAATTTTGGAGGAACTAGTCTCACTTCTGTTGGAACAGGTAGTGCCTTTGTTGCTACATATACCTTCAATAATATTTTGTTAAGTGCGCAAAAAATAGGAAATGGCTCTTATACCAATGCTTGGGATTTACATGTGGGTCCAAGTGGCCTAACTTACCTTACGGGTTATTTTTTGGGTCAAACCATCATAGCGCCAGATACCATTAATAGCGCGGGTATAGAGGATGCGTATGTTGCTAGAGTTCAGTTAAATGATACTACATTAATTCGCGCAGACAAATTAAGTTTGGCCTGTACAGGTGATACGGCAACTTTATATGTTGCCAATAAAGATTTTGGTACGTTTTCTTGGTTCAGAAATGATACACTTTTTACCACAAGCACTGGTAATACAGTGAAAACTTCGTTACCTGGTTCCTATAAAGTGGTATCAACTAATAATTGTGCATTGCCAGATACTTCAGTTTCTTTAGTTATCACAAGGTCCTTATATTACAAGGGAACTCCCTTATCTGATATCACAATTTGTACGGGTGATAGTGGCCAATTTAATGCCACAAATGCTAGCACTTATGTTTGGTCGCCAAGCATTGGATTAAGTAATGCCAATATTGCTAATCCTTATGTTAAACCGGCAATTAGTAGAAATTATTATTTAACAAGAACTCAGAATGGGTGTACTTCATTAGACACCGTTTTTGTTACGCTTCAAACCAATTGCTGTTTAACTTGTGCGTCTCCAATTGTTTTGAACCAAGGCGTTGTAGCTTGTTATCCTTTTACTGGAAATGCAAATGACGAAAGTGGTAATGGAAATGATGCAACAGTATTCAATGCCACATTAACCTTTGATAGATTTGCAGTAGCCAACAGGGCCTATCAATTTAATGGTTTTAGCAGTTTTTTGGAGGTTCCAAACTCTCCTAGTTTACAATCTCCTGGAAACAGCATGACATTCACCTTCTGGGCTCGCGTTCAAACTTGGAATTTTAATGCAGGGGTGCAGTATACGCCCATTTTAAGTAAGTCTAATACCACTGCCAGTGCGCAATACCGTGCGATGATTCGAACCAATGGCGCTTATGCCATGACTGGAACTGGCAATAGTTTTAGCAGTGTAATAGGAGGTGTAACCAATACCAATACCTGGTACTTTTTTGCTATATCTGTTAGTAATGATACGCTTTATTATTACCGAAATGGAACCTTACTGGGCTTTGCAACAGGTCCAGTACCTTTTACAGTTAATAATACAACGCCTTTGCGCATTGGTAGAAATGAAGTTAATACGCCAGCCTATTTTAATGGGGCATTGGATGAACTCAGAATTTATGGAAGAACCCTAAGCGCTGCTGAAGTTTCCAAACTATATAATTTATCTGCCATTAATGGTTTACCTACTATAAATGCTGGAATAAATAAAAATATTTGTAAAGGAGATAGTGTTCAATTAACAACTGTGGGTACAACTGGTTCTTATCTTTGGACACCCTCTATTTATTTAAGCAGTGATACCTTAAAAAGCCCTTGGGATAAAGCAGATACAACAACAGATTATGTGGTTAGGGTTAATGTGAGTGGCTGTTATAATTTTGATACGGTAAGGGTTAATGTAACTAATTTTAAACCAGATGCAGGATTAGATTTAAACATTTGTAAGGGCGATACCGCTACAATTATTGTTTTAAATGGTGGTACTACTTTTGCTTGGACACCCAACTATAGAATTACGTCAACCAATAACGACAGTGTAAGGGTTTATCCGCAAGTTGATACCAATTATATTGTTGCCAGTAGTAATGGCATTTGTATTAGAAGAGATACCGTTCATGTAAGTGTTATTGCTCCATTAATCAATGCTGGATTAGATCAGAATGTTTGTTTACACGACACTGCTCACTTTACTGTTACCAGCAATGGTACTGTTCGCTGGAGTCCTCTTAAATATTTAAATGACAGCATTGGTACCAATATTTATGCAGTGCCAGACTCTAATACAACTTATATAGCAACCACAAATTATTTGGGTTGTATTGCACGCGATACAATAAGTGTTTCGGTGGCAGTTTTGCCAATTGATGGTGGTCCAAATAAATTAATTTGCCAAGGAGATAGCGTTCAGTTAAATGCCACAGGCGCAACCAATTTTATTTGGTTGCCAAGGTATAGAATTAGCGATACTACCATTGCCAATCCATGGGTGAAGCCACTTTTACCAACCTATTATTATGTGGTTTCTTACAACTTATTGTGTTCGCGTTACGACAGTGTTTTTGTGGATGTAAAGCAAGCACAGGCAAATGCGGGCCCTAATAAATCTATTTGTAATGGCGATAGTGTGCAATTGTTTGCTACTGTATTAGGTCCATGGAAATGGTCGCCATTAGCCTCCTTAAGCGATACCAGTTTACAACCTTATGCCAAACCGCTTGTAAATACCAATTATATTTTGAGTATTGACAATAACGGCTGTAAGGCATACGATACGGTATTAGTAAGTGTTACTAATTTTAATATCAGTGCTGGAACGGATAAGCAAATATGTAGAGGTGATAGTATTCAATTAAATGCTACGGGAGGTGTAAAATACAATTGGTTACCCAAATATAATATCAGCGATACAGGTATTTCCAATCCTTGGGTACATCCAATTGGTCCAACCAATTACTTTTTACTTTCAACAAATGGAATATGCCTAAGGGTAGATACTATATTGGTAGATGTAAAAACAATTAGTGTTTCTGCCGGTAAAGATACCAGCATGTGTTATGGTTATTTTGTATACTTAAATGCAAGCGGTGGTGTTTCTTACCAATGGATGAATAACTACAACTTGAGCGATCCATATATTCCAAATCCATTGGCAACGCCGGCGAAAGATACCACCTATATAGTAAGGATATCTGATGGCTCTTGCGCAATTTTGGACTCAGTTTTTGTGAAAGTAAATAAATTCCCAATTGTTAGTGCTGGTAACGATCAAAAACATTGTCCTGGAGATTTTGTAACAATTAACGGAAATGTAATTGATTACACACGTTTTAATTGGGCGCCTGCGTTAGGATTAAACGATAAGTTGTTAATGCAACCTACCGCATCTGTAAATGGTAAAACCATGTATGTGTTGAATGCTTGGAATGGATACTGCTATAAGAGCGATACAGTTTTTGTAGATATGAGTCCAAAAATTACTGCAAAATTCTCTGCCGACCCTAGTTTTGGCCTAGCACCACTGATTGTTAATTTTACAAACCAAAGTACAAATGGCAATTTCTATGAATGGAACTTTGGTGATTTAAGTGCTATTTCAAACGACGAAAACACCACACACACATACACCGATGAAGGGAATTACAATGCTTTATTTACAGTAAAAGATAGCATGGGTTGTATAGATACAACTTCATTGACCATACATGTAATTATAAAGGATACCATTTTTGTTCCTAATGCCTTCACTCCAAATGGCGATGGTTTGAATGATCAATTTGTACCTATCTTAAGTATTGGTCGATTTGAGTTTTTAGAACTTGCTATTTTTAACCGTTGGGGTGTGCAGGTATTTGAAACCAAAATGCCTGGTGGAACTTGGTGGGATGGAAAAATTAATGGAACTCCTGAGCCTCCAGGTATTTTTACTTACCATATTGAAGCTAGAGATAAAAAAGGTAAATCGTACGAATTTACTGGTACTGTAGCTATTGTTCGGTAAAGCCTAAACTAAGATTTTTTGTAGCGCCTCAATTGTATAAATTGGGGCGCTACATGTTTTATTAGTGCACAACCAAGCTGTGGTTTTTTCAACTGTTCCATTTTTTGAAGCCATTAAAGGTATTTTACTTTCTTCTGTGTGAATTAGGATGACTGTATTGTATTGAAATGATTTGCTTAAATTATTCTTCCAATTAATTGCCTCACTTCCTTTTAAAATAAGCTGCTTAAAGCCTTTTTCCTCCTGTGCTATCAGCTGCATCCAATTGCTGTATCCATTAGGAAATTTTTTCATTTTAGGAAGAATTGTAACGATCATGTTTGCCTGCATTTGGGAATAATCATTGCGCTCAAAATAATAAGACAAACGATTGAGGCATTTTGCTAATATGCTATTGGATGCTGGAATTACATCGTCGTTTGCTTCAATTTTTCTTGTGATGAGTATTTGTTGTTGGGCAGAAGTAAAGAAAAATAAACCCGAACTTTCATCCCAAAATTGTTTGATACATTCATCCATTAATTCTTGTGCCAACAAACAATATTTTTCCGATGCCCCTGCTTCATATAAAGTAATTAAAGCATCTATTAAACAAGCATAATCTTCTGCAAATCCTGCTATGCTTTTTTTGCCATTTTTATAAATTCTGAAAACTTGTTTTCCCTCTAAACACCATGCCAGCAATGATTCTATGGCATTTGTGGCTTGTTCTATGTAATTGTATGCGGGCAAATAAATATGCGCTTGGGCATATCCTTTAATCATCAAAGCATTCCAGCTGCATATTATTTTATCATCTAATCCAGGTGCGATGCGTTTGCTTCTTTCGAGTAATAATAATTTACGACAATGATTTATTTTCTGTTCAATTTCTTTTGCCGTTAATTGGAAAAAATCTGATAAATCCTCAATGGTTTTGGTTCGGAATAAAATATTTCCTTCTTCCCAATTTCCTTCTTTTGTAACAGAAAAATAGTCGCAGAATAACGGCGCGTTCTCCTCTAATACTTCATGCAATTCTTCAAATTCCCATACATAATATTTCCCTTCTATGCCTTCACTGTCGGCATCCAATGCCGAGTAAAAACCGCCCTTAGGTGCGGTCATAAATTCACTAATAAATTGATGCATATGAGCTACCACCTTTTCAAAAACGGGCTCCTTGAAATACTTTGCAGCCATAGCATAAGTTCCCATTAATTGGGCATTGTCATATAGCATTTTCTCAAAATGAGGTACTTTCCAAAAGCTGTCGGTACTATACCTTGCAAAGCCTCCAGCCAAATGATCGAAAATACCACCTTCATACATTTTGTGTAAAGTGGTTTGAACGGCTTCTGCAAAAATTTCATCATTTGTGATGTGATGGATACCTATAAATAATTCCCATTGGTTGGGCAATGGAAATTTTGGCGACCAATTATAGCCTCCCCAAACGAGGTCAAATTGTTGTTTCCATTTGTTTAAAAGACCCATTAGCGTTTGAAATTGGTTTGTATCATTTTCACCTTTTTCAAACACATCCAGTTTGCGAATGCCATTGCTTAATTGTGTAGCAAATTGATAAGCCTCTTCTTTTTTCTCTTCATAGAATTTATGCAAGCTTAATAATACGTTTTCCCATTTGTCTTTCGGAAAATAGGTGCCACCATGCAATGGTCGACCATCTGGCAGGGTTATCATATTTAAGGGCCAGCCTCCTTGTCCAGTAATCAATTGAAGCGCATCCATGTATATTTGATCTATATCCGGACGTTCTTCTCTGTCTATTTTAACGCAAATAAAATGGGCATTCATAATGGCTGCCGTTTCCTCATTTTCAAAACATTCATGGGCCATTACATGACACCAATGGCAGCTGCTGTAGCCAATGCTAACTAAAATTAATTTATCTTCTAATTTGGCTCGATCTATTATTTCATCGCTCCATTCAATCCAATTTACAGGGTTGTGGGCATGTTGTATTAAGTAGGGACTTTGGGCACTAATTAATGCATTTGTAAATTTGTGTTCGGCCATAAATAATATTTTATACAAATAAAGCAATTATACGGGCTGCTTTGTTTTATTTTGAATCTATATGGCGTCCGATTTTTTTGATTTTAAGGAATTCAGGGTTTTTCACAAGCAATCTGCCATGAAGGTGGGAACGGATAGTGTGCTTTTAGGTTGTTTAGCAGCTGTTTTAATGCATGATGAGCATATTTTAGACATTGGTGCCGGTAGCGGTATTTTATCATTAATAATTGCGCAAAGAAGCAGTGCTATTATTGATGCAATAGAAATAGACGAACTAGCATTTCAAGAAGCTTCTCAAAACTTTCAATCTTCTAAGTGGTCCAATAGGTTAAATGCAATTCATCAATCCCTGCAAACTTTTGTAATAGGCAGCAATAAAAAATATGATTGCATTGTAAGTAATCCTCCTTATTTTGATACCTACGCTAATTATTCTATTGCCAATGCCCAAAGAAAACTTGCAAGACAAGATGCCAATTTGCCTTTTGAAGATTTAGCCAAAGCGGTTCAATATTTATTGTCAGAAACAGGTTCGTTTTGGTTGATTCTGCCCGATTTGGAATCTAAACAATTTGAGGAAATAGCGAAAGTAAATTTCCTGTTTATGCATACCAATATTGCCATTTATCCCAATGCTGAAAGTCCTGTTAGAAGAAGGATTCAAGCTTATAGTAAAAGCGCATTAGCAATAAAGGAAGACCAATTAATCTTATTGGATGAACACAAAGAAAAAACTATTAGGTACCAGCAATTAACCCAAGCATTTTATTTAGACAAACTAAAATCTCGGTAATACTTACTATTACTTAAATGCAATACCATATTTATTGAGCTCCTTTAAAATGGGCTCGTAAAATTCTCTGCTCAATGGAATTTGTACACCACGAGATTTGATTTTATTTTGAAGTATTAATTTAGTGGCAATGGCCATTGGCAGCCCCACTGTTTTAGCCATAGCTGTTAATGTTTGATTTTCGCCATCTACAACCAAATAGGCATGGTCGTGCAGGAGTTTGTTATTTAGGTAATAACTTATTTCATGCTTCATTACAATTTGATCTAATTCACCTGCTTTGAGTTGCCATTTTTCTTGCAATAGTTTTTGCAGTGCTTGCGCGGGTGTTGCCTCCTTTATACCAATTGCTTTTTCTTCCAATAGGCCGAGCCAAATTATTTTTTTATAAAGACTTGAATTTTTTGTAATAGCTAAAAATTTTGCCAATTCTGTTTCAATATTTTTTGTATTGGCTGCGGGTATCAAAGCCGTAACAAGTTCCCTATAATTTAATTTTTCTGAATGAGGTAAAAAATAGGTATCGTCTGTTAGGCCAAGTTTAATAAGGCAATTCCAGGCCGCTGAATAACCCTTTTTACGCAAGGTACCACGTAAAACTGTTTTGGCCGAACCAATGCCGTATGGTTCTATATAGCTTAAGGAATCTCTATTGGCATAAGCTTCATAGTTGCCGCTTTTCCCAACTTTTATTACCTTTGTTTGCGTAAAAATTCTATTTGGTGGAATAAATTTTAACAAGCCATTTTCTAGGTACCTCGCAGTTGCTTGTCCGGCTAGTACAACATTTCTTGGGTTCCAAGTGAATTTATAATTCCATGGATTATCATCAAAAGTGGGAGCAACCAAACCACCACAATACGATTCAAAGGAATGAATTTCACCACCCTTCGCCTGTATGTTTTGAATCATTTGCATGGCAGATAAATGGTCAATTCCTGGATCCAATCCTATTTCATTTAAAAAAAGCACATTGGCTTTGAGCGCTTGTGTATGTAAGCGTTTCATCTCTTCACTCAAATAAGAAGCGGTTACCAAATGCTTTTTAAATTTTATACAGTCATTGGCTGCCAATAAATGTAAATGTGCTGGCAACATAGAAACTACAATATCTGATGCTGCAATAAATTTTGCTCTTTGCTTTTCGTTTTGAATATCTAACGCAACAGCAATGCCATTTTTATTTTTAGCAATTTTTTTCTGCGCCAATTCTAAGTTGGCATCTGCAAGTGTTATATGCCATTTTTCTTTGGTGGCATTGGCTAATAAATATTTAATTAAATAACTGGCAGATAAACCTGCGCCAATAATTAATATTTTTTTCATAGTATAGTTCTTAAGCATAGCAAAAATAGGCATTGACTCCAATTTAAACCTAATTAAAGTCAGTTATTGCGAACACTAATTTAATGTGTCTCCTAATTGCTATTGGCGTCGGGAATTGTTTTAAGTATTTTAATTTTACTTCCAGGTTTCAAAATTGCCCCTGCATAGAGTTCATTCCAAATTAACAAATCTTCTTCATTTATTTGGTATTTTTCTGCTATGCTTTTGCTTGTTTCGCCTCTCATTACCGTATGGTCTATATGTGTAAGCAAATCTTCTTTTAGCATATTATCTTGCTTGGTGTCTTCAAGTGTAAGGGTATCGTTCACAATTTTTCTTGCTAAGTTACTTGCTAATATTTTATCCTGCGGCAAAGCAACATAATAAATTTTATTTAAGGGTACATTGATAAATGGCTTGCGCAACCAAGGGTTGAGAAGCTTTAACAATTTGTAATTACAAGCATTTTGTTGACTCCAACTTGCCAAACTACTTATGCTTAAATCAACCTTTACCCAAACCACAGGTGTTTTCTTATACAAATCATTGTACGGAATATGGAAGCCATATTTTTGAGGGTTTTCACAAATATCTTTTATGGCTATTATTCTAAAAAGGTATCGAGCTGTTTCAACATTTAAATAAAGATCGAAATAATTATTGATGTTTTGTGCTCTGATTTGTTTTTTAACACCTTCAATTCCCATGTTGTAACTGGCGGCAACCAAATTCCAATCCTTAAGTTGTGCGTAGGCTTCTTTAAAATATTGACAGGCCGCATAAGTTGCTTTTTCTAAATGGTAGCGTTCATCTACTTCTTCAGAAATCTCTAAGCCATAGCGCTTTCCTGTTTTATCTAAAAACTGCCAAAATCCTGCTGCCCCTGCTGGCGACACTACATTTTGCAAGCCACTTTCTGCCAAAGCGAGGTATTGAAAATCGAGTGGAATTTGCTGTTCAATGAGAATATTTTGAATAGTAGGTAAATATTTATTTGCTCTTTTGAGCATTAGAATTGTTTGCGATTGCCAATAAACATTTGTTAAAATTTCTTTGTCGTAACGCTCTGCAATATCTGCATCTTTAAGCGAAATAATTTCTCCTGCAAAGCTAATAGACTTTGGCAATGCCAAGGAATAAACCCTATAATATTGTTGAAATTCTTCAAGGTTTTTTTTGTCTTCTGTTTGGGTATGGCTTTCAAAAATTATGGCAATTATTGCCAAGGATATTGATGCCAATAACCAAAGAATTCTTTCTTTGTATTTCATTTAAATAGGCTTAGGAAATATTTATTTGTTGTAATAATATTTCATCTACAATTTGACGGTGATTACTTAGCCGAGGCACTTTGTGTTGGCCACCTAATTTACCAGAATTCTTCAACCAATTTTGAAAGGTTCCTTTTGGCAATACAGTAACTAATGGTGGGTTCATGGCCATGTCCTTGTAGCGTTTGGCCTCGTAATCAGAATTTTGTTGTTTGAGTGTTTGGTCTAATAATAACACAAATTCATCTACATTATTCGGCGCCTTTTCAAACTCAATGAGCCATTCATGTCCACCCTTGTGGTGTTCAGAAAAATAAATAGGTGCAGCAGTGTAATCTATTAGCAAAGCATCTGTTTTATCGCAAGCAGTTTTAATAGCAAAATCTGCATTTTCAATTACCAATTCTTCGCCAAAAGCATTAATAAAATGTTTGGTTCGACCAGTTATTTTAAAGCGAAAAGGTTTGATGGAAGTAAACTTAATGGTATCACCAATGATGTAACGCCATAAACCTGCATTAGTGCTAATTACAAGCGCATAATTTTCGTTTAATTTAACTTGCTCTAAATTATATGTTTTTGGGAAATCTTTGCCATATTCACTCATTGGCATAAACTCGTAATAAATACCATAATCAAGCATCAATAGCATTTCTTCTGATCCCAGTTGGTCTTGAATTCCCATAAAACCTTCACTTGCATTATAGGTTTCTACATAATTTACTTTGCTGTTTTTTATGAGTTGTTTAAAGCGTTCTCTGTAGGGCGTAAAACTTACTCCGCCGTGCAAATAAAGCTCTAGGTTTGGCCAAATATCTGTAAGGTTGTCTTTGCCACTCATTTCAAACAAGCGCTCAATTAAAACTATTGTCCATGTAGGTACGCCAGAGATATTGGTTACGTTTTCTGAAAGTGTAGCCTTTGCCATTTTTTCAATTTTTTCGTCCCAATTATCCATTATGGCAATACTTAAATCTGGTGTTCTTAAGTATTGCGCCCACATGGGCATATTTTGCATCATTACAGCGCTTAAATCGCCGTAAAAACTTTCGCTATTTGAATTGTTTATTTGATGACTGCCTCCCATTACCAAGCCTTTCCCATTAAAAATTTCCGACTCGGGTTTTTGGAGCAGGTAACTCATCAAAACATCTTTGCCTCCTTGGTAGTGGCATTCTTCCATACTTTCATAAGTAACAGGAATGAATTTACTTTTAGCACTTGTTGTGCCAGATGATTTGGCAAACCAACGCACTTCACTTGGCCAAAGAATATTTTGTTCACCAAGCATCATGCGTTCTATGTAGTGCTTAAAATCGTCGTAATTGGTAACCGGAACTCTCTGCTTAAATGCTTCTAAATTATGTATACTTTTAAAATCATAATGCCTCCCAAATTCTGTAATTTGAGCCGTTCGCAGCAATTTCATTAATTGATCGTGTTGCACTTGCGTTGGATTATGTAAGATTTCCTCGAAGGCGGGTAAGCGTCTTTTGAGGTACCAACTAACCAATGAATTTACGATAGGCATTTCTAAATATTATTTGAAGCCAATTTGGTGAAAATTTGATTAAGAAACAAGGACAATACGCACAGAATAAAATTAGGGAATTACTGAATTATCTTCCCATTCGCATGTTTGCAAAATCTACCATCAATTGAAATGTTTCTGGATACTTGCTTAAGGTAAGTTCCTCGTAGGTATCTTCAATATCATGGTAATGGTGGTAATTTCCTCTTAAGTAAAAAAAGAAGGATGGAACGCCTGCTTCGGTGAAATAATAATGGTCGCTATTTTGTGCTTTTCCTCTGGGAGAAATATCTGGTAAATAATGTCCAATACTGTTGCACATTTTTAAGTTGTTAAACCAATCAGGAAATTCTGTTGCATTAACGGCGGTAAGGCCTTCATCACCTGTCGACATTAAATCCATATTGATAAGCAAACTTATTTTCTTTAAATTTATTAATGGATTTTGTGTAAAATAATAGGAGCCAATTAGGCCAATTTCTTCAGCAGCAAAAGCAATAAATACAATTGAATAAGCGGGAGGGTTTTTGGAATAGTGCCTTGCTAAATCTAGCATCATTGCTACACCGCTTGCATTGTCATTTGCTCCAGGGAAAATGGTTTCTTTCCCCATCATTCCTAAATGATCATAATGTGCTGTAAATACAATAAATGAATCGGGTTGAATTTTACCTTTTATCATTCCCACTACATTTTGTGTACCATGTATTTTGTGTGCGGCATCAATTTTTATTTCCATTTTTAAAACCAAATCTGGGAATACTCCCTTTTTAAAGTATAAAATTGGAAATGGCGCAAACTCCATAGCAGGGCTCCAAACGAGGCTTTCATTGTTTTTGTAGATGAGGCCTTTGGCATGCATTTCATTTGCTAAAATGGATTTAACTCTTTTTGGATGCGAGAGCGTTTTTCCTTTTAAATCGTCAACTACCAAGAAATAATTTTTGAGCTTGAGGTGGCTAATTCTTTCAAATTCTGCGCTGTTATCAACCATGGCAGAATCAATAACAAGCACTTTAAAAGTGCCATTTATATTGGGGCAGCCAGGATTCATGATAAAATCATGACCAGCAAAAACGGTTTGTCCATCCAATTCAATGTCTACCCTGTCTGGATAGTAAACAACAGGAAATCCTAAGGATTGGAAATAATTTTCTCCTAAGGGGAGGAGCTTCTGCGCTGCAAATTCTTCTTTGATAAACTGTGCGGCAATTTTATCGCCATTATTAACATAGCCCCTACCATAGAAATTGTCGCTACAAAGTGTTTTTATACACGAACGTGCGTAGATAATATCTTGCGCAGTTGTGCTGCACAAAGAAAGTATGTGAAAGAAAAAGGCAAGCAGAATAAACTTGCGCATAGCGTTCAAATTAAATGGCTTTTATCTCAAAGGAATAGGATTCCATAATGAGATTTGCCAATAGTTTTTTACAAGCAGTATCTACCATCTCTTTTGCACTGGCCTCGTCATTGGCATCTACTTCAAGGCTAATGTGTTTGCCAATTCTTACATTTTGAATGGCAGCAAGTCCAATATTTACCATTGCACCGCTAACAGCTTTACCTTGAGGGTCTAAAAGCGCTGCATGCGGCATTACATCTATTTCGGCTTTAAATTTCATATTATTTTTTCAAATGGTTGAAGAGCGACAAAAGTACGTAAAGAATTATACTCAATCCAATTCCAAAGTAATGAAATGCAAAAATAAGTAGCACGCTTGCAATTAAGAAGCTGTATCTAATTTCATTTCCTTTGAAAGTAAAAGTTTTGAATTTTAGCGCAAACAAAGGGATTTCGGCAATTAAGAGGTATGAAATTAGGATTGGATAAAGTATTAAAAAGCTTACTGAGGTAAAAAATTCTTGTGCGAAGATTGGTCCATTTTCTAAAACCATGGGAATACAGCAGATAAAAAGGGCGTTGGCAGGTGTGGGTAGGCCAATAAAACTATCTGTTTGGCGCGTATCAATATTAAATTTTGCCAATCTTATACCAGAGAAAATCATGATTAAAAAGGGCAGGTAACTGCAAAGCAACATGGTTGGTACATTTTGAAGAAATCCATATTCAAAAACCAAATTATCTTGAGAAATACTGTAAAAAATAAATCCGGGAGCAACACCAAAACTTACCATGTCTGCTAATGAATCCAATTGTTTTCCTATTTCACTCTGCACCTTTAACAAGCGGGCTGCAAAGCCATCCAGAAAATCAAATAGTGCCGCAATTAGAATAAAATAAGAGGCTTGGGTAAGGTTTCCGTCAAAAGTTGCTACTATAGATAAACAGCCCATAAATAGGTTTGCAGCGGTAATGGTATTTGGTATATGCTTCATTTTGAGGCTTAATTTCTTGCAAAGTAAGGCCTCAAATCCAAATTATAAAATTGTGAATTATACTATTTCTACTAAATTTGGCAATCTTATCATTTTTAGTAATTGTTTATGGCGATCCGAACCCTATTTTTAAGTGTATTTATCTTGTTTGCCAATTTACTTTTTGCGCAAAAAGAACAAGTGACCCTTAAGGTTAGAAATGCAGCCTCCATTCGTGCTTTTGATTTACAACAAGCCAGTTCTTTTGAAATTGTAAATGGAAAATTTAGCGCTGCTATTGCATCAGCAAATGGCTACGTTTTTGAAATTAATAACATTTCAGTGAAAGCACTTAAATGCAAACAAAAATTAAAGCAAGCGCAATTTAAAGTGGTTTTAATCGACAACCAGCTAAATAAAACTTTCAATACAGACCAAAGGTCAAATGGCAGCTTGCAAATCAATTGTTTGCCTGATGGTGCCTATGAATTGATTTTTGTTGGAGATGTTTATTGCAATAAACAAAAAGTGGCGGTAAGTGCTAATTTAACAGGACTTATAGCGCATTCTAAAAATTTGAAAACTAATTAATATGACTAAAATAAATTACTTTTTTATTTCTCTTTTCTTTCTTTCAACAAGTTTATCTGCGCAAGTGGTGCGTGATCCATTGAAAGCAAAAAACCCCGCAGATCTTGAGCTAATTTTTAAAAACAATTTTGCTGTTCAACAAAAGATTTTAGCAGATAAAGCAGCCACTTTAAATTACCCATCAAGGGTAGTTTTAAAAAATGGGGTGGTGCGCGAATTGGTAAGTATTTCGCCAACAGGCATGCCTATTTATGTGCAAACTACCAATAATGTAGATGCTGCAAAAACTATTTCTACCAATAAAGTTTGGCCTGCAGGTTCTTTGGGTTTAAGTCTTACTGGTTCGGGCATGACCAACCGCATGGGTGTTTGGGATGGAGGTGCCGTGCGCACAACGCACCAAGAGTTTCAAAGTAGAGCAACCCAGATTGATGGTTCAACTACTTTAAGTGACCATGCAACGCATGTTTGCGGTACCATGATGGCTTACGGAGTTGTTGCCAATGCCAAAGGGATGAGTTACCAGGCACCAATTAAATGTTCGGATTGGACCAATGATGCAAGTGAGATGTCGTCTGCTGCGGCTGCAGGCATGTTGGTTTCAAATCACTCTTATGCACAAATTTCGGGTTGGCAATACAATTCAGATTTATCGCGTTGGGAGTTTTGGGGTGATCCAAGTATTAGTACCGTTGAAGATTATAAATATGGTTTTTATGATGGCATAAGTGCACAATGGGATCAAATAGCTGTTAATTATCCAAACTACTTGCCATTTGTTGCCGCTGGTAACGATAGAGGCGAGCCTGGCACTATTCCAGCAACTTTTTATATACGCGATTTAAATGGCAATTGGGTTTTAGGTAATTCTGCCAATCCGCCTGCTGCCATTGGTCCTTATGGCTGTATCAGCGGTGGTTCGGCCAATGGAAAAAATGTTTTAACCGTTGGAGCCGTTAATAAAATTTTAACAGGTTGGACAAAATCCAGCGATGTTGTAATGAGTAGTTTTAGTGGTTGGGGACCAACAGATGATGGTCGTATAAAACCAGATGTAGTTGCAAATGGGGTATCTGTTTATTCTTCCATTTCTACTGCAGATAATTCTTATTCAACCTTCAATGGCACATCAATGGCAACGCCAAATGCCTGTGGTTCTGCTTTGTTGATCCAACAGCATTATAATAATTTAAAAGGCGCTTTCATGCGTTCTTCAACTTTAAAAGGCTTAATTATCCATACAGCTGATGAGGCCGGAGCAAATATTGGTCCTGATTACACTTATGGTTGGGGTTTAATGAATACTGGCAAAGCGGTGAGCACTATTTCAGATACCGCAAAAAGTGTTATTCAACAAAATTCACTTTCAAGTTCAGCCACCTATACCTTTACCTTTTTCTCAGATGGAACCAGCCCTATTAGAGCAACCATTTGTTGGACAGATAAGCCTGGGAGTTCTCCAAATCCATCTTTAAATCCTTCAAGCAAAATGTTGGTAAACGATTTGGATGTAAGAGTAAAAAGAAATTCAGACAATGTTTTGTTTTATCCTTATGTATTAAATAGAACAGCGCCAAGTATAGCTGCCACCACAGGAGATAATAGTATTGACAATGTAGAACAGGTTTATGTTGCTGCACCAACAGCAGGTACTTATACCATTACCGTAACGGGTAAAACTTCATTGGTTGGCGGTTCACAACCTTATGCATTAATTGTTACAGGAATTTCACCAAAACCAACTGCGGCTTTTACAGCTGCAAACAAACTAATGTGCAGTGGAAAAACAGTTGTGTTTACAGATCAATCAACTGCAGCAACCAGCAGAATGTGGTATTTTCCGGGTTCTACAACACCAACAAGTACTACATTAAATCCAACAGTTACGTATAATATTCCAGGTGTTTACCCAGTTGCTTTGCGTATTAGTTCAGCAACCGGTTACGATTCAATTTACAAAGATGATTATATTACAGTTGGTGGTTTGCCTTTGCCATTTAATGAAACATTTGAAAGCACTTCCGCTACCAAAAATTTATGGTTGGTAGAAAATCCAAACAATGATACTACTTGGCATTTATATACCATTGCAGGAACTACACCAGGAAATACCGCTTATGGAATCAACAACTATGATTTTCCTAAAACTGCTTTCCTTGATAGAATTGTAACACCTATTTTAGATTTAAAAGGATACCAAAATGCCTTGTTAGAATTTCAACATGCTTATACCCGTTATGATTCTACAAAATCAGATTCTCTTATCATTTATATCAGTACCAATTGTGGTACTTCTTATGTTAGAATTGCTGGTTATGGAGAGAACGACAATGGCAGTTTTGCCACAGCCCCAGATAATACGTACTTGTCGGCCAATAGGTTTATTCCATGTAAAGCCGGAGATTGGTGTGGCGGGGGTGTAGGGCCAAATTGTTTTTCAGTAAATTTAACGCCTTATGTAGGTAATAATAATATCAGAATTAGGTTCGAACAGAAATCTAATAATGGTAACAATATGTTTATTGACAATGTAAAAGTAACAGGTACGCCTAATAATCCTGTTGCCAATTTTTATGCGCTAAGCAGAACGGTATGTGTTGGAGATGAATTGCAATTGTTAGATTCTAGTTTAAACAAACCAGATCAATGGATGTGGTATGTTACTGATGCCGATACTTTGAACTATACCATCAGAAATCCAAAGGTTAAATTCTTAAGCGCAGGAACAAAATCTATTGCTTTATCTGTAAAAAATGCAACAGGAAAAGACAGCATTACCCGGGTGAATTACATCACTGTTTTACCATCACCTGCTATTCCTAGTATTAGCGCATCTAGAGGCTTGGCCTTGTGCGATGGAGATAGCACCACTTTGAGCACCAATGCAACAAGTGGATTTGCTTGGTATAAAAATAATTTACCTTTTTCAACTTCAATTACCAGTTTTCAAACCAAAGAAGAAGCATTGTTTTATGTGCGACAATCAAGTGCAAATGGATGTTGGTCTAAATCTGAGATGCTTATGGTTCAAACAGGAACTACTCCTGTAAAACCTATTTTAACCAAAGACCTTTCTGGTAATGTGTTTTGTGAAGGAGGTTCATTTAATTTATTTTCAAGCGCTGCAAGCAATAACCAATGGTATATTAACGACACGCTGTTTTCGGGTCAAATTGCCAGCACCTTAAATTATAATAATTCAGGTGAATTCAAGGTAAAACTTACAGAAAAAATTTGTTCTGTTTTTTCAGATTCTTTGTTAATCACAAAATTGCCACGACCAGTTACTTCAGAAATTTCTGGTGTAACATGGGCTGTAAAAGGAGATACCGCAAGCTTTTCTGTTATACCAGGTATGGCTGGTTCAGTTTTTACTTGGTCGCCAGTTGGCGCTACAGTGCAAACAGGAGCTGGAACTTCTTCGGTACAAGTTAAATACGGAACAGGAACAACAGCTGCCATAGGTGTGCAAGAAATTGCCAGCAATAATTGCAGAGGCGTTCAAAAATTATTAAATGTAAATTTAGTCAATACTGGCGTACTAAAAGTAAGTCCAGAAAATGCAATCCGTGTATTCCCAAATCCAGTTTCACAGCATATTAAAGTGCAGCTTGAAACCAATAAAGCAGAAGAAGTGGAAGTAATTATTTACAATATGCTTGGTCAAAATATGAGCAAAGAGCAATATGTTTCAAACCTCGGCACAATGGTGAAGGACATCAATGTGCAAGCGCTTCCAGCAGGATTATATATTATTAAAGTGAAGATGGGCGACAAAATTTTCACCAAAAACTTCGTGAAAGAATAAACACGAAAATAAGAAAACAAAAAAAGAGGCCATCGGCCTCTTTTTTTGTTTAATGGTTTCTGTCAATTATAAATTCAACCAATTGCCTTACATTTTCTTTTACTTCAGAATCCGGCAAATCATTTAATATGGCAAGCGCCTCCTCTTTGTATTTATTCATGGCCTTTTTTGTATAATCAATGCCATTGTGCGCATTTACATAATCAATTACTTCAGCTACTTTCTTTTTATTGTTATGGTGATTTTTAATAGTGCTAATTATTTTGCTCCTCACCTTTGGTTCGGCCTGGTTTAAAGTATAAATGATGGGTAGTGTTAATTTCTTTTCTTTTAGGTCGATCCCTTTGGGTTTGCCAATATCATCATCGCCATAATCCATGAGATCATCCTTCATTTGAAAGGCAATACCAATTTTTTCTCCAAACAAACGCATTTGTTCTATTTGCGCTTCGTTAGCACCTGCAGAAGCAGCGCCAATGGCGCAACACGAGGCAATAAGGGAGGCAGTTTTCTTTCTTATAATATCGTAATAAACGTCCTCAGATAAATTTAGATTGCGGGTTTTTTCAATTTGCAAAAGTTCTCCTTCGCTCATTTCTTTTACCGCATTGCTTACTATTTCTAATAGATGGTAATCTTTGTTTTGAACAGAGAGCAATAGGCCACGACTTAATAAATAATCGCCCACTAAAACAGCAATTTTATTTTTCCAAAGTGCATTAATGGAGAAGAAACCACGGCGTTCATCACTGTCATCAACAACATCATCATGCACCAAGGTTGCGGTATGTAATAATTCAACCAAGCTTGCTGCTCTGTATGTTGAATCGTTGATATTATTGAATAATTTGGCACTAAAGAAAACGAAGATGGGCCTAATCTGTTTGCCTTTTCGTTTAATTATATAGTTCATGATGGTGTCCAAAAGAGGCACGGTGCTTCTCATGGCTTCCCTGAATTTGGTTTCAAACAAATCCAGTTCATTGTCTATGGGTGCTTTAATTTGATTTAACTTGCTCACTGTACCCGCAAATAAAACAATTTATCCTGTTTTTTTTATTCAGGCATAACTGATTTATATTAGCACTTTATTTAATTCTCCTTTTTATGGCAAAAACGCATTCTACCTTTTTCTGCAAAAATTGCGGTGTTTCTTCAGCAAAATGGGTGGGTAAATGCCCTGCCTGTGGCGAATGGAACACTTTTATGGAGGAAGTGGTTCACAAGGAAAAGGAAGATTTTAAAAGTACTTGGAAGAAAGAAGGTCATATTGCTTCCCGCAAACCTATTTTAATCAATGAGGTTGAAAAAGGAAATGAGCAAAGAATACCTCTTAAAGACCAAGAATTATCGCGTGTATTGGGGGGTGGCTTGGTGCCTGGAAGTGTTGTTCTTATTGGTGGTGAGCCGGGTATTGGAAAGTCTACCTTGTTGCTACAAGTTGCTTTGCAATTCAAAGATTTAAAAGTACTTTATATCAGTGGGGAAGAAAGCGAAACCCAAATTAAAATGCGTGCAGAACGTATCCCATTTGCCAACGAAAATTGTTTTCTCTTTACCGAAACTTCCACACAAAAAATTGGTAAAGCCTTCAAAGAATTACAGCCAGACCTGGTAGTAGTAGATTCGATCCAAACGCTGCAATCAGATATTATAGACAGTACTCCTGGAAGTATTTCTCAAATAAAAGAAACTGCCAGTGATATGATTCGTTTTGCCAAAGAAACGGGCACACCCGTTTTTTTAATTGGCCATATTACCAAAGATGGCACTTTGGCTGGTCCCAAATTACTAGAGCACATGGTTGATACCGTTCTGCAATTTGAAGGGGATAGGCACCATGTTTACCGCATTTTGCGCAGCACTAAAAACAGGTTTGGGTCGACCAATGAAATAGGCATTTATGAAATGCAGCAGGGCGGCTTGCGAGAAGTAAGTAATCCTTCTGAAATATTAATTTCGCAAAGGGATGAAGCCTTAAGTGGTGTTTCAATTTCTGCAACTTTGGAAGGAATGCGCCCTTTATTAATAGAAACCCAAGCCTTGGTAAGTGCTGCTGTATATGGCACTCCGCAAAGAAACTCAAATGGCTATGATGGCAAAAGATTAAATATGCTCTTAGCCATTTTGGAAAAAAAATGTGGTCTTCGCATGGGCATGCAAGATGTGTTTGTAAATATTGCAGGTGGCCTGCGTGTTGAAGATCCGGGCATTGATTTAAGTATTGTAGCCTCCATCGTTTCAAGTTATGAAAACTTGCCAATCGACAATAAAATTTGCTTTGTGGGTGAAATAGGTTTGAGTGGAGAAATACGTGCCGTGAGTAGGATTGAGCAAAGAATATCGGAAGCAGAAAAATTAGGATTTAAAACTGTTTACCTTTCTAAGTTCAATAAGTTGCCCAATTCAAAAACCTCTTTAAAAATAGTAGAAGTTTCCAAGGTAGAAGAAATGCTGCAGTTCCTTTTTGGCTAATGGATGTCCACTACCAATTGTATCTTTTTTAAATCTTCTATAAACCAATTGTCAACTGGCAATTTTGCCCAAATGGTATGAATGCCGGCCTGTTCAGCGCCTTTGATATTTATTGGCATATCGTCCACAAAAATACTTTCTTCTCCTTTTATACCTGCAGCAGCTAATACGTGTTTGTAACATTCCACGGCGGGTTTGCGCAAACCAATTTCATGCGATAAAAATATTTTTGAAAACAAGTTTTCAAAAACTTCTTTGCCATGCTCTTGGTATACGGCATCAATATGAATTGAGTTGGTATTGCTTAATAAAATGAGTTGATAGTCTTTTTTTAAACTGTTAATTAAGTCAACGCGTTCGCTTGGCAGTTCAAGTAACATGCTGTTCCAAGCATGGATAATTGCTTCCTTTGAAGCTGTTCCACTTAAATGCGCGTGAAGCGTATCAACAAAAAAATTGGCATCAATTTTACCTGTTTCAAAATCAGTAAATAAGGAAGAATTTTCGTTGAGTTGGTCTAAATCTGCACCTAATTTTTTGAAGGCACGAATGGTTTTTTGTTGATCCAAATTCAATACCACACCGCCTAAATCGAAAATAATATTCTTTATTGCCATATAAGCTTAAAACGCAGGAATTGAAAAATGGTTTTGGTAAATGCTAATTGCTAGCGTTTTGTTGGTGTATGGCCTTGCTCAATAAGCCAACCAAACTTGGGTCTTTTTCAATGGCGTTTCCAACTACCACTATATCTGCACCAGCATGGCAAGCCGCAAGCGCTTGTTCTGGTGTTCTAATTCCTCCTCCAATAAAGAGTGGTCCAGAAATTTGAGATTTAACCTCGGCTATCATGCTGGCAGAAATTGGGTTTTTAGCACCGCTACCAGCATCCATATAAATTACTTTTAAGCCTAACATTTCACCAGCTAAAGCTGTACAAGAGGCAATATTGTCTTTATCTGATGGAAGTGGCGTTGTATTACTCATGTACATTACGCTGGTAATATTGCCACCATCTACAATCATATAACCGGTTGGAATAACTTCTATGCCCGATTTTTTTAATAAAGGAGCAGCTAATACATGTTTGCCAATAAGCAAATCCGGATTTCTTCCACTAATCATACTCAAAAATAAAATGGCGTCGGCCGCTTTATGAGTTTGCATCACATTGCCTGGGAATAAAACTACCGGAATACTTGTATTGGCTTTAATAAGTTCTATGCAGCGATCCCAAAAGCCATTGGTAATTAAACTGCCACCAACCAACAACATATCTACTTTTTGTTCTTCACAGTTTTTAATCAGCTCTAATAGGCCCGCCTCTGAATGCAAACTATCTGGGTCAATTAATACAGCAAGCTGCTTAATGCCCTTTTTTGTTTTTTCTAATAAGGTGGAATAAAAGTTTGTTTTCACTGCAAATACAAATGACTATGGAACAAATTAAAGACTTTTTATTTAAATTATTGCTTTTGACTTTAAGCGAATTGCAATGACCACTTTTTTTTTGCTTTTGCAAGTTAAATTTTTTTGTGGCTCGGGTTTTGTATAAAGGTGTATCCTTTACAAGACAAACCATTGATTATTAAGAAATTGTTGTCTCCTTCAATTCCGCAAGTAGCAAGGGGTCGCTTGTTAATAACTAATGTTATGAACACCCAAACCCATAGCTTTTACAAAGCGAAAAAGAAATCAACAGCCCTTTCTGTTGAAATTGATTTTTGAAAGAGAACTTTTTAAAGAGGACTTTTGGATTAAAAACCCCCTAAAAGTTTTAGTGAGTTTTTTTAAAGTAATAATTCGGTGTTTCTTTTTTTACTTCTCTATTGTCTCCCTAAATAGCATTAGAATGAAATAAAATCTTAGATACTGTATTAAAGTATATAAAATATAGAAAAAAATTACCTGACCTACAAATGAGCCGCACCAAAAAGAACAATGAGCAAAATGGCCTCCGCATTGAGCGCCACTTTACCAAAGAAGGGGTAAGCGCGTACGACATGTTTACGTATGATTACCGCACATCAATTATTAAAAACCCAAATGGAAGTGTGGTTTTTGAAATGAAAAATGTGGAAGTGCCAAATTTCTGGAGCCAAGTTGCTACAGACGTATTGGCACAAAAATATTTTCGTAAAGCGGGTGTTCCGCAACCTGATGGTTCAATTGGTCGCGAAACCAGTATCAAGCAAGTTGCCCATCGCATGGCGCATTGCTGGATGAAGTGGGGTGAGGAATACAATTATTTTGATTCAAAAGAAGACGCACAAGTTTTCTATGATGAATTGGCATTTATGATTGTGGGACAATATGCAGCCCCCAATTCGCCACAATGGTTCAATACAGGATTACATAGTTCTTATGGCATTACAGGTAAGCCACAAGGACACTTCTTTGTAAATCCTAAAACAAATAAATTAGAAAGATCTACTTCGGCTTATGAACGTCCGCAGCCACATGCTTGTTTCATTTTGTCTGTTGATGATGATTTGGTAAACGAAGGTGGTATCATGGACCTTTGGGTTCGTGAAGCGCGTATCTTTAAATATGGTTCTGGTGTAGGAACCAACTTCTCTAAAATTCGTGGTGCCAAAGAAAAATTATCAGGCGGAGGTTCTTCTTCTGGTTTGATGAGTTTCCTAAAAATTGGTGACCGTGCAGCTGGAGCTATCAAATCTGGCGGTACTACCCGTCGTGCAGCCAAAATGGTTTGCTTAGATTTGGATCATCCAGAAATTATAGAATTTATTAATTGGAAAAAAGCAGAAGAAAAGAAAGTTGCTGCCCTAATCGCCGCAGGTTACCCGAGTGATTACGAAGGTGAAGCTTATGCAACTGTTTCTGGCCAAAATAGCAATAACTCAGTGCGCATGCCACATTCCTTTTTTGAGGCACTGGCTAAAGGTGAAGATTGGGAATTAATAGCACGTACCGATGGTCGTGTAATGGAAAAAGTTCCTTCAGGAAAAATGTGGGATATGATTGCAGATGCTGCTTGGGCATGCGCAGATCCTGGTGTTCAATACGACACAACTATCAACGAATGGCATACTTGTCCAGAAGGCGGAAGAATCAACGCTTCTAACCCTTGTAGCGAGTATATGTTCTTAGACAATACTGCTTGTAACTTAGCGAGCTTAAACTTAATGCGTTTCTTCGATGTAAACACATTGGCTTTTGATGTTAAAGGATACGAGCATGCAAGTCGCCTTTGGACAATGGTACTTGAAATCTCTGTTTTAATGGCGCAATTCCCTTCACCTGAAGTGGCACAATTGAGCTACGATTACCGTACCCTTGGTTTAGGTTATGCAAACTTAGGTAGCGTATTAATGGTATCTGGTATTCCTTATGATAGTCCTAAAGCTTTTGCCATTGGTGGTGCTTTAACTGCTATTTTAAATGGTATTGCTTACCAAACTTCAGCCGAAATGGCTAAATACTTAGGAACATTCTCTAAGTACGAAGAAAACAAAACACATATGTTGCGTGTAATGCGTAACCACCGTTATGCTGCTTACAACGCAACTGATGCTTATGAAGGTTTATCAATTAGACCTTCTGGTATTGATCCAAAATATTGCCCAGATTATTTATTAACCGCTGCTTGTAACTCATGGGACTTAGCAGTACAAATGGGTGAAGAATATGGTTACCGCAATGCACAAGCTACCGTAATTGCTCCAACTGGAACAATTGGCTTGGTAATGGATTGTGATACTACAGGTATTGAGCCAGATTTTGCTTTGGTTAAATTCAAAAAATTATCTGGTGGTGGTTATTTTAAAATCATCAATACAGGTGTTCCTGCAGCATTGAAAAATTTAGGTTATAGCCCATCAGAAATTGATGCCGTTATTCAATATGCTATTGGTTCGGCAAGCTTAAAAGGTGCGCCACATATCAATCCTGAATCATTAAAATTCCGTGGTTTCACCGACGAAGAAATTGAAAAATTAGACAAAGCTGCTTCTGGTGCATTTGAAATTGGTTTTGCATTTAACCAATGGACATTAGGCGAAGAGTGCTTGCAGCGTCTTGGATTTACTTCAGAAGAATACAATAGCCATAACTTTAATTTATTGCGTAAACTTGGTTTTACCCGCAACGAAATTGAAGAAGCAAATGATTTTATTTGTGGAACAATGTCGGTAGAAGGTGCGCCATTCTTGAAAGATGAGCACTTGGCAGTATTTGATTGTGCCAACAAATGTGGTAACAAAGGAACCCGTTATATTGCAGCTACTGGTCATATTCGCATGATGGCTGCCGCACAACCATTCTTAAGTGGTGCTATTTCTAAAACCATCAATTTGCCAAACGAGGCAACCATAGAAGATATCAAAGAATGTTACCACATGAGCTGGAGCCTTGGTTTGAAAGCCAACGCACTTTACAGAGATGGTTGCAAATTGAGCCAACCTTTGAGCAATAAATCTGATGTAAAGGATGATGAAGAGGATATCCAAGAAGCAGTTGAACAAGTTTTGGGAGAAGACGCACACAAACCTGTTGGCGAATTAAGCCCAGAGCAAGTGTTAGAAGCTGCAACTGCTATCTTAAACAGAACGCACGATACAGCCTTTAAACATAAATTAGCTGGTGTAGTTGCACGCAAAACTTTACCTGGTAAGCGTGGTGGTTTCACCCAAAAAGCTACTGTGGGTGGTCAAACTATTTTCGTTAGAACTGGTGAATATGAAGATGGAACATTGGGAGAAATCTTTGTTGATTTGCACAAAGAAGGTGCTACCCTTCGTTCATTGATGAACTGTTTCTCTATTGCTGTTTCATTGGGCTTACAATATGGTGTGCCATTGGATGAGTACGTAGACAAATTTACCTTTACCCGCTTTGAACCAGCTGGTATGGTTGCAGGTCATGATAACATCAAAAACGCAACATCTGTCATCGATTATATGTTCCGTATGTTAGGTTTTGAATACTTGGGCAGAGAAGATTTTGTGCAAGTTACACCTAATGATAATCAACGTGGAAACTTAGCCATTAACCAACATAAATTGGCTGCTGCCATTGCAACAGAAAAAGCTGCAAATGGTTCGAACCCAATTGCTGCAAGTTCTCCAGTAAGTTTCCAACGTGCTGAAGTGAAAATTGAAACGGAGGTAAAAGCAAAGCCTGTAGCTGTTGAAGCTACTGCCGCTGCACCAATAGACCAAGTGAGTGAAATGAATAAGCGTATGGGTGATAGCCCTGCTTGTCCTACATGCGGTCATATTACCATTCGCAGTGGCGCTTGTTACAAGTGCTTGAATTGCGGTACCCAAACTGGTTGCAGTTAGTATTTACTGCAAACGTATTAAAAAGGACCACTTGAGTATATCAAGTGGTCCTTTTTTTATGACCCTATTCATAATCCTAAAATAATAATATTTTCTAAGCCCTTGGGTATTCTCCCCTTTGTTTATTTTATTTATATTGTGCCCTCAAAACATCGAAATATGAACCAATCTTTCATGAAAAAAGCCCTTCCGCATATCCTTGCATTTGCAATTATTATGCTGGTAATTTTTGCCTATTTCACACCACTTTTTAATGGTAAAATTTTAAAGCAATACGATGTATTGCAATGGAAAGCAACCTTTCAAGAAATTGCGCAATTTGAAAAAGCCAGTGGAGAAAGAACCTTCTGGACCAATAGTATTTTTGGGGGTATGCCAAGTTATTTAATTGGTGCTACCTACCATGGAAACTTTACAGGCAATATCTTATTTAAATTATCTGAAGTATTTAAAAACCCAGCGGATACCATTTTCTTGTTATTTGCTTGCTTCTATATTTTGTTGCTCACGTTTGAAGTTTCACCTTGGCTTGCAATTGCCGGTTCATTGGCCTTTGCTTTATCCACCTTTAATTTTATAAATATAGATGCGGGCCATATTACCAAAGGAAATGCCATTGCATTTATCCCGCTGGTTTTAGCGGGTATGCAAGTTACTTTGCATAAAAATAAATGGCTTGGGGCCATTTTAACAGGTATTGCAGTATCCTTTGAATTGTCTGCTGGTCACGTGCAAATAACCTATTACCTTATCTTTATTGTATTGGCTTGGATGGTAGTAGAATTGATCAATGCCTTTAAAAATAAAACTTTGCCTTCCTTTTTTACTGCAGGTGTTTTTATGGCAGTTGCTGCTGCTGTAGGGGTTGGTACAAATATTACAGGTTTATTGGCTACAGAAGAGTATGGCAAATATAGTATTCGTGGCAAATCTGAATTAACCAAAACCCTTGCAGGCGAAAGCAATGCAGCCAATAGCTCTTCTGGCTTAGATAAAGATTATGCTTTGCAATGGAGTAATGGTGTTACAGAACCATTTACCTTACTAATTCCTAATATGTATGGTGGTGCTAGCAGTGGCGATTTAGGGACCAGCAGCTATACCTACAAAGAATTACAAAAACAAGGGTATCCAAATGCCAAAGAGGTAGTAAAACAAATGCCTATTTACTGGGGAGATCAGCCATTTACCGCAGGTCCTATTTATTATGGTGCTATCATTGTTTTCTTATTTGTATTAGGCATGTTTGTAATTAAAGGCATAGAAAAATGGTGGATTTTCTCTGCTGCTATGCTTGCCATTTTCTTATCTATGGGTAAGAATTTTATGCCGCTTACAGATGTTTTCTTCAATTATTTCCCACTTTACAATAAGTTTAGGTCGGTTACATTTATTTTATGCGTTGCGCAAACACTCTTTCCTTTCCTTGCTATTCTGGCGGTGCGCGAAATCATGCAAAAGAAAATTAGCAAACCAGAATTTATCAAAGCAATGAAATACAGTGTAGGAATTGTGGGTGGTTTGCTGTTAATCTTTGCATTAATGCCAGGCATGTTCTTTGATTTTACCAGTGAAACAGATGCGCGTATGAATTTCCCGCAATGGTTAAAAGATTCGTTAATGGCAGATAGAGAAAGTCTTTTGCGCACGGATGCCTTGCGTTCTTTGGCCTTTATTGCAGCAGCAGTTGCCGCTTTGTGGTTTTACCAAATAGGTAAATTAAAAAACAACCATTTGGTAATTATATTAGGTGCATTAATTTTGGTTGATTTATGGGGAGTAGACAAACGCTACCTCAATGATTCAGATTTTGAGAAAAAGAAAAAGGAAGCGGCCGTAGACAAAACACCAATTGACGAACAAATATTAGCCGATACAGACATCCATTACCGTGTATACAACAATACTACAGATTTTGACAAGGATGCCTTAACTGCTTACTACCACAAATCATTGGGCGGATACCATGGTGCAAAAATGCGCAGGTACCAAGAGTTAATTGAATGGCAATTGGGTAAAATGAATATGGAGTGTTACAATATGTTAAACGCTAAATATTTTATCCTTCAAGATTCTACAAATAATAAATTTGTACAACGCAATGTCAGTGCAAATGGCAATGCCTGGTTCGTAAAAGAAATTAAATGGGTAAATAACGCAGATGAAGAAATCAATGCATTAACTGGTTTCCAATCTAAGCAAACTGCTATCATCGACAAGCGTTTTGAGGCAGAATTAAAAGGATTTACACCAGCATTTGATTCGAGTGCCAGCATTGTATTAAATGTTTACCAACCCAATAAATTGGTATATGCCTCTAATGCCAACGCAGATCAATTGGCAGTGTTCTCAGAAATTTATTATGAGAAAGGCTGGAATGCATACATTGATGGCGCTTTGGTGCCACACGAGCGTGTAAATTACGTTTTGCGTGCCTTAAAAGTTCCTTCAGGTAAACACCAAATAGAATTCAGGTTCGAACCAACTGTTATTGCTACCGGCGAAAAAATAGCGTATGCCTCTTCATTTGCCTTGTACGGTGGTTTGTTATTGATATTGGGTATGACTTTTGTTGCAGCTAAGAAAAAAGAAAAAGCATAATTTTGAGTTATTTCAATTGGCAAAATATTGCAGTAGGCTTGCTCTTTATTGGGGCCATGGTTTATCTCTACAAAACTATTCGCAAGAGCAGTCAAGGCCATGCCTGTGAGGGTGGTGCATGTAAATGTGCGCCAGATAAACCACAGCAAGCCAAATAAAAATAGAGCTATTTGGGTTCGGTTCGAACCAAAAAAAACAGGCAATAAGTGAATGCACTTATTGCCTGTTTAAACCAATAACAATTTATTTTCTATTATCTCTTTTCAATTAACTTATACAACTCATCCAATTTAGGCGTGAGAATAATTTCTGTTCTTCTATTTTTAGCCCTGCCTTCAGTTGTTTCATTGCTGGCTTTTGGCATGTATTCTCCTCTTCCAGCAGCAGTTAAGCGCTTGGCGTCTACTTTGTAAATTTCATCCAATAAACGAACAATATTGGTAGACCTGGCTACACTTAAATCCCAATTGTCTTTGAACTGGGCAGTTTTAATTGGCACATTGTCTGTATGACCTTCAATCATAATAGCCACATCCGAATTTTTATTTAATATTTCAGCCAATTTTTTAATGGCATCTTTTCCTTTTTCTTCCACATCTGCGCTACCGCTGCGGAACAACAGTTTGTCTGTCATAGAAACATATACCTTACCATTTCTCATTTCCACGGTAATCTCATCACTGTTAAAACTCAATAAAGCTTTTTTAATGATATTGTTTAAGGCATTGGTTATTGAATCTTGGCGTTTAAGCAAGTTTTCTAGTTCTGCCAAGCGTTTCTCACGCGCCAACAATTGCTCGCCTTTCTCTTTAAGCGCCATGTTCAGTTGTTCTGTTCTATTTAAACTTGAGCGAATAAGGTCTGTATACTTATTGTTCATGTCGTTGTAGTCATTTTCCAAGCCTGCATATTTTGCATTGAGGTCTTTATGGCTTTGGGTTAATGCGTTGAACAAGGAGTCTAAATTACGGTAAGCAATTCCTCTTTCGGTAGTATCTTTTTTATAGGCCAGGTTAAGGGCGTGCATAGAATCTCGCTGGTGCGTGGCTTCTTTCATGCGTTTTGAAAGCAAAATATTATGGATTTTCTCGCCAATTTTTTTAGGGTCCTTAATGGTTCCTTTAGGCTCCAAATCCTGGGCTTGCATGCCAATTCCCATTAGCAAGAAGGCAATAATCAATTTAAATTTCATGTGGGTTTGATTTTCTACGAAGTTGCAGCAGTAATTGCTGTTCACCAATTTTTGACTGCTGTATTTAGGCACAAGGCAAAAGTAGCTGTTCAATAAACCGCACAAAAAAGCCCTTTCTCTTTTGGAGAAAGGGCTTTTTAATTATTTTAAATCAATTATTTTGATTGATTTTTTTTGTCAAAGTCGATTACAATTGGTGTAGCAATTGCAATTGAAGAATAAGTACCAAAGAAGATACCTACTAACAATGCAAATGTAAATCCTTTGATTACTTCACCTCCAAAGATGAATAATACCAATGCCACCATAAATACTGTTAATGAAGTAATAATGGTACGGTTTAAGGTATTGTTCAATGCATTATTAATAACCATTCCCTTGTTGGTTTCGTGGTGATGGGTTCCTAAGAACTCACGAATACGGTCAAACACAACTACCGTGTCATTAATAGAGAAACCAATGATGGTAAGAACAGCTGCAATAAAGTTCTGGTCAACCTCCATGGTAAATGGTAAGATACCATCGAAGATAGAGTAGAAGCCCATCATCATTAATACGTCATGCGCCAATGCAATGGTAGCACCTAATGCATATTGCCATTTTTTGAAACGAACCAATACGTATAAACCAATTCCAAGCAAGGCAATAATAGTAGCCCAAAGAGATGCAATTTTAATATCGTTTGCAATAGTTGGTCCAACTTTGTTTGAGCTTAAAATTTCATATTTTAAATTCATACTGTTAAAACCTTCTTTCAATTTGGTTTCTACTTTTTCTGAAGCTTCAGCAGTTTGGTCATCAATTAGGTAAGTAGTAGTTACTTTAAATTTATTGTTTGAACCAACTGATTTTACTTCTGGTGCACCACCAAATGCAGCGGTAAGTCCTTCACGAACCTTATCGTTACCCATTTTTTGGGTTTCGTCAATTTGAATGATGTATGTCCAACCACCTTTAAAATCTACCCCTAATGTAAATCCTTTGGTAAACATGGAAACAATACCAAATCCAATGATAATACCAGAGAAAGCATAGAATTTGAAACGATTTTTTACAAAGTCGAAATTCAAGTTTTGGAATGCTTTTTCTGAGAATGAGCGAGAGTATTTAACAATGGTACCTTTGTCTATTTGCCATTCTGTGATTACACGCGTTAACAATACTGCTGTAAACATAGATGAGATAATACCGATAATTAAAGTGATAGCAAAACCTTGAACCGGACCTGTACCAAAAATGTACAATACAAAGCCAGCTAATAAGGTTGTTAAGTTAGAATCGATAATAGAAGAGGCTGCATGTTGGTAACCATCAGTAATGGCATTTTTCAGACTGCGGGCATTTCCTAATTCATCTTTCACCCTTTCATTGATCAATACGTTGGCATCTACTGCCATACCAATTGTTAATACAATACCTGCAATACCAGGGAGGGTAAGTGCCGCGCCTAAGCTGGCCAGTACACCTATAATAAAGAACACGTTAATTAATACCGCAAAATCTGCTACATAACCTGAGTTGTTATAATAAACAACCATGAAAATTAAGATTACAACTGTAGCAATAATCATACTCCATAAACCAGAGCTAATTGCTTCCGCACCTAAAGTTGGTCCTACAACAGCTTCTTCCACAATACGTGTAGGAGCAGGTAATTTACCACTTTTAAGAATGTTTGCTAAGTCACCCGCCTCTTCATTTGTGAAGCTACCGGTAATATTAGAACGGCCATTAGGAATTTCGCTTTGTACGTTTGGTGAAGAGTAAACTACATCATCCAAAACAATTGCAACAGAATGACCGATATTGTTGCGGGTTAAGTTTTTCCATACTTTAGCACCTTCGCCATTCATGGTCATTGAAACTTCTACACCACCCGTTTGAGAGATATCTCTTTTTGCGTCTGTAACTTTATCACCAGTTAAAGATGGAGAACCATCTCTAGAAGTTTTTAAAGCATGTAAAATAACACCTTCTTGGTTTTCGCCAATTCCTTTGTATTCCCATGCAAATTTGATATTACCTGGCAAAGCAATTTTAACTTCAGGACGGTTTAACAAGGCATTAATTTTAGCAGTATCTTTTACCAATGCAGTACCACATGTAGAACCTTTTTCAATTAACATACCTTTGTCATCTGCATAAGGATGCAAGAAGGCGAACAATGGATTTTCTTTGGCAAATTCTTCGTATGATTTTTCTGCAGATTTAGCAGAAGTATCTTTTTTGGTAGAATCTACAGCAGCAGTTTTGCTGCCAATACCGGCTAAAGCACTAGTTGCAGAAGCAGTAGCACTTGTATCTGCTATTGTAGTATCAACTTTGTTTTTATTTAACAAGTTTGATTTTTTCAATACATCATTTGCCGAACTCAAGTATTTGAAAGCTTCTGGGTTGTCAAAAGTTTCAAAGAATTCTAATTTAGCAGAACCTTGAAGGAGTTTACGCACACGCGCAGGGTTGTCTACACCTGGTAATTCTACCAAGATTCTTCCACTACCTTCTAATTTTTGAATGTTTGGTTGGGTTACACCAAATTTGTCAATACGTGCACGCAAGATTTGAAAAGAACGATCAATTGCTTGCGTTGCTTCTTCTTGCACATATTTCATAACTTCTTCGTTGTTTGAAGTTAATTTAATACGCTCACGGTTACTTGGGTTCACAAAAATGGCTGATAACCTGGCTTCAGGTGCAACTTCTTTGAAAGCTTCTCCAAATAGTGTTACAAAATCCTTTTGGCTTGTTTTCATGCGCTCACGCGCCATTTCAATAGCTTGGTTAAATTTAGGATCTTGGCTGTTGTTAGACAAGCCACGAACTAAATCTGCTAACGAAACCTCAAGGGTAACGTTCATACCACCTTGTAAATCCAGACCTAAATTAAGTTCTCTTTCTTTACATTGTAGGTAGGTGAATTTCTTCAACCCCAAGAAATTGTATACCTGCAACCGCGAAACGGAATCCAGGTAACTGCGTTCTAATTCTGCATTGCCATTGGCAAATGTTTTGGCATCCTTTTCAATCATGTAAGTTTTCCATGTGAATGATAACTGGAAGATGCTTACCAGTACCAAAGCGATTGCGAAAAACTTAACGGCTCCTTTACTTTTCATTGTATATATCTGATTCTATTTTTAATAATTTTCCCTTCGAACATATATGGAAATATACGGTTTTGGTTCGAACCGCAATAAATATTCAAAGGCTGGCAAATATAAGGGGTGTAGGCACGAAATGCAAAAAACAATAAAAATTCTGATAATCAGGTGCTTGGGTAATTTTTGACCATTTTTTTTGAATTTTACCCCTTCATTTATACAATCTGTGGGTAAGTGAAACTACAAATCTTGTCTTAGAAATTTAGTTTCGTTAGCGCAATAAGCAGGTATTTTTATGGAAAACCAAGGTTTAAGTTTATTTGAATTAATTTTTAAGGGTGGCGTAATAATGATTCCAATTGGATTGTTATCTATCCTCAGTATCTATTTTATTATTGAGCGCTTTGTGTATATTAATAATGCCTTCAAGCTTGAAAATAATTTCATGGCCAATATGAAAGATTTATTGGGCAAAGGTGATATTAAAGCTGCAAAGGCATATTGTCAGAGAATAAACACACCTATTAGTAGGGTAATAGAAAAAGGAATTAACCGCATTGGTAAGCCAATAAAAGACATAGAAAGTGCCATGGAAAGTTCTGCTGGTTTAGAAATGGACAAGCTAGAAAAAAACATGAGTTTCTTGGGCTTAACAGCTGGTATAGCGCCTATGTTGGGTTTTATTGGAACCATTTCTGGTATCATTAAAATCTTTTATGACATTGCCCAGAGCAACAATATTTCTATTGATGTAATTGCAGGTGGTTTGTACGTTAAAATGATTACTTCCGGCGCGGGTTTAATTGTTGGTGTTTTGGCTTACACAGGCTATCATTTATTAAACAGTCGCATCGATAGATTTAACCATAAGATGCAAGCAACTGCTGTAGATTTCATTGATATTTTAGAAAGCTAGTAACGAAAAAATAGTATGAATTTTAGAAGAAAAAAACGTTTTGAAGCTGAGGTGGCAACCTCTTCTTTAAACGATATAATGTTTTTTCTGCTGCTGTTTTTCTTAATTATCTCAACGCTTGCCAACCCTAGTGTAATTAAGGTTTTATTGCCAAAATCTACACCTTCGCAAGGGGTAGTAAAGCAGCAAGTAAACCTTACAATAACCAAAGACAAAGAGTATTATTTAGAAGATAAACTCATTGTGCCAGTAGATTTGGAAAATGCTATTTCAAAATTGGTAAAGGACAAACCAGATATGAGTATTGTTTTGCGCATGGATGCAACTTTAACCATACAAGATTTGGTAGATGTATTGGCAACTGGTACCAAGTTAAAGATTAGAATTGTAATGGCTACCCAGCCAATTAGCGGCTAGCCTTATCTTGCTTTTGCCAAAGGAAATCTGAAATTACCAGGAGGCTATTATCAAAGTGGGTATTGTTGTTTACTATTAAGTCTGCTTGTGCCATAAATGGCAACAAAAATTTCCTGTAGGAAGGCAAAACATGGTTCTTCCATTGGTACAATACAAACTCTTCACTAATATTTCTTTCGGCTACATCCCTTTTCATGCGCCTCTCTAGGGCAATTTCTTCTTCGGCGCTAATAAATATCTTTAGATCAAATTGTTTGAAGATGCGCTCATAATAAAAGATAAACAAGCCTTCACATACTATTATAGGTGCGGGATTAAATTGCAACAAATCTCCTTGCTGGTTTTCATGCTGAAAACGATATTCGTTTCTATGTATGGTTTCTCCACTGTGTAATTTAGAAAGATCCTCTGCAAAGGCATCCAAATCTACGCATTCTGGCAAGTCAAAATTAATATGCCCATTTTCATCACGCTGGTGCTCAAATGCAAGCTTATAATAATTGTCTTGCGAAACAATACATAATTGTTCAGGTGAAAAGCGCTCTTTTAAGGCCTTTAAAAAAGAGGTTTTACCGCTGGCACTTCCACCAGAAATTCCAATTAAATAAGGTTTGTTATCCATTCGGGCTGTAAAATTAATATAACATTTGGGTCGAACCAAACCTTTTTACGCACAATAAATAGGACTCATATTCAGAAACTTGCGAAACAATGGAAACTATTAATAATAAAAAAGTTTCCTAAGTGTTTTTTTGACCTACCTTTGCACCGCAAAAAAACAGGAAACATGTCGGAAGAAGTGAAAAATAAGATATTGAATGGAGCGGCTGCATTGTTTCTCAAATACGGGTTTAAGAGTATCACCATGGATGATATTGCGCGTGAATTGGGAATTTCGAAGAAAACGCTCTATCAGTTTTTTGAAGACAAGCCAAGTTTGGTAGACCAAACCGTGATGAACCATATTCAAGCGGAGGAAAACGCTTGCAAAGCCATTAATCATGAGCAAACTAATCCTGTTGAATATATGCTCATGATAACAGAGTCTTTTAGTGATATTAAAAAACAAATTAACCAGAGCATTTTGTATGATTTGAAAAAGTATTTCAAGCCTACTTGGGATAAATTAAATCTATTTAGAATGGAGTTTGTTTACAATCAGGTTTTAGACAATATAATTAGAGGCAAAGAAATGGGTTTTTACCATGCAGGAATTGATGATAGCTTAACAGCAAGGTTTTACATTAGCTTGGTAGATTTTATGATGAATCCAGATAATTATGCAAGTACCGAACTTGATTTTAAAAGTGTTCATGCAGAAATGATGCGCTACCATTTGCGCTCTATCTGCACAGATAAAGGCATGAAATTGCTTTTGAAAAGTAGTTTGTACCCAAATAGTAAATAATAAATTAGAATATATGAATAATAGAAAAAGCATTTTGTTTGTAGTTATGCTGCTTGTGTTTCAAGTTGGTATGGCGCAACAAAATCAAGCGCAAAATTACTCACTAAAAGATGCTGTTACTTTTGCCAAAAAGAACAACTACAGTCTTAAAAACAGCAAATTAGATGTTTTGTCGAGCCAGAAAAAAGTAAATGAAATTTTTGCCATGGGCTTGCCACAAATTACGGGAACAGCCAATATTGTCAACAATGTACAAATTGGTCAGCAAGTAATTCCTAACTTCTTGAAACAGGCAATGGGCTCTGGTCCAGATTATTTAACCTTGTCGTTTGCCCGTCCATTTACAAGTGGCATAACAGTGAGCGCCAATCAGCTTATTTTTGATGGTACATTTTTCTTAGGTGTAAAAGCGTCTAAAGAATTTGTGAATTTATCTCAATTAAACCTCACGCGTTCTGAGATTGAAACGGAAGTATACGTTTCTAAAGCCTATTATTTGGTTCTTCTGCTAGAAGCCAATGAAAATATGATGGCAAAAAACATTGAGAGTTTGCAAAAAACCAAATCAGATGTAGAGCAATTTTTTAAAAATGGATTCTCTGAAAAAGTAGATGTGGAGCGTTTAACATTGCAGTTATCTAACCTCACTTTGCAAAAAGAAAAAATGCACGACCAAAAAGCGATTGCCCAAATGGTTTTAAAGCTACAAATGGGTTTAAATGTAGCTGATAGTATTCTATTAACAGATGGTTTGGAGCAATTGTATGAAAGTTCAAAAAATGAAATTAATGTGGCTGAAGCCGTAAATTTTGGCAGCAGAATTGAATATAAAATGCTAAACCAACAATTGTCGTTAAACAAATTAGATAAGAAGCGTTACAATGTTGGCTACCTTCCAGGTTTTTATGCATTTGCAACCCACAATGAAAATGCATTTGGAGATAATTTGGGAAATCTATATGATAAATTTTACCCAGGAACGATGGTGGGTTTAAGCATGAACCTTCCCATTTTTGATGGTTTTAGAAAATTGGCTCAAACACAGCAAGCTGCCATTAGTATTACAAAAACCGAAAATGACATTAAGAACTTTGAAAACCTAATTAACCAACAAGTTTATCAATCGCGCTCTAGTTATTTGAGAACAAGCCAACAGTTAGAAATTCAAAGAGGCAATCTCAAATTGGCGCAGGATATTTATAATAAAATGGAAATTAAATACAGAAATGGTGTTGGGTCGAGCCTAGAATTAACAACAGCGCAAGCCGATTTAGAAAATGCACGCACCAATCTGTTAACAACCGTTTACGATTATTTTGTTGCTGAAATGGAATTGAAAAAGGCCTTGGGTCAGATTAAATAATTAAAAGAATAATAAAATATATGAAAAGAATAATAAATGTATTGGTGCTACTTGTTGGAATTGGCATGGTAGCTTCTTGTGGGAATGGAAATTCTGTAGAAAAGAAAACAGAGCAACTTGAAAAATTAAAAAGCAAACAAGCAGATTTAAGTTCACAAATTAAAACCTTAGAAGAAGAGATTTTAGCTTTAGGTGATACCTCAAGTAAGAGCAAAGAAAAAGTCAAATATGTGGCTATAACTCCTGTGGCGCTTGCCAATTTTGAACATTATATAGATGTGCAAGGTAGAGTTGATGGTGACGAAAACACTACAATCAGTGCGCGTGCAATGGGTCCTGTTATTAATGTATTTGTAAAAACAGGAGCACAGGTAAAAAAAGGTCAGGTTTTAGCAGAATTAGATGGTGAAATTGTAAAACGTCAATTAGATGATTTGCGCACCAACCTAAAATTTGCTACCGATGTTTTTAACAAACAAAAGGCACTTTGGGAAAAACAAGTGGGAACAGAAATTCAATTCTTAAGTGCTAAAAACACCAAAGAATCTTTAGAGCAAAAATTAGCTGCTTTAAATGAGAACTTGGATATGTATAGAATTAAATCGCCAATAAACGGAACCATTGATGAGGTGTTTTTAAAATTGGGTCAGAATATTGCTCCAGGTATTCCATGTTTCCGTATAGTAAATTCAAATGAATTAAAAGCAAAGGCCGATGTGGCAGAAACTTATGCAAGCCAAATTCAAGTAGGAAACCAAGTTCGTTTGTTATTTCCTGATTTAGAAAACAGAGAAGTGAGTTCTACTATTTCGTTTACTTCTAAAGTAATTAACCAAATGAACCGCACCTTTACTATTGAATCGAGATTGCCATCTGAAAAGAATTTTATTCCCAATATGATTGTGGTATTTAAGGTAAGAGATTACCAAAATAAGGAAGCCATAGTGGTGCCAATTAATACCATTCAGAAAACTGAAACTGGCACTTTTGTGGTTGTTGCAGAAACAAAAGACGGCAAAAAAGTAGCCATCAAAAAAGAGATAAAAGTTGGAAAAATATACCAAGATAAGGCAGAAATTGTTTCTGGTTTAACTGCTGGGGAACAATTGATAACAACTGGTTACCAAGATTTAAACGACAACGAATTGATTAAATACTAAGCAATAGTTTTCAATCTTAATCAATAAAAAAATGTTTGATAAAATTAAAGAATTTAAACCTTCGAGCTGGGCAATAAATAATAAAACCAGTGTTTATATTATGACTATCATTATTACCCTTGCTGGTTTAATGAGTTATAATAGTTTACCTAAAGAGAATTTTCCAGAAGTTGTATTTCCACAAATTTTAGTGAATACAATTTATGCCGGAACTTCTCCTAAGGATATGGAAAACTTAGTTACCAAACACATTGAAAAACAAGTAAAATCTATCAATGGTGTTAAACAGGTAAGCAGTTCCTCCATTCAAGATTTTTCCATGATCAATATTGAGTTCAATACAGATGTGGATGTGCCAATTGCCAAGCAACGTGTAAAAGATGCTGTAGACAAAGCGCGTAAGGATTTACCAAATGATTTAACGCGTGAACCGGAAGTTATTGATATTGATGTATCGCAAATGCCAATTATGAATGTGCATTTATCTGGCGATTATCCTTTAGATAAATTGAAAGACTATGCAGACGATTTGAAGGACAAAATAGAGGGATTAAAAGAAATTACCCGTTGTGATATTGTGGGTGCCCTTGATAAAGAAATTCAAATTGATGTTGACATGTACAAAATGCAAGCAGCTGATGTTACCATGCGTGACATTGAAACAGCTGTAAAGTATGAAAACATGACTATCTCTGGTGGTCAAATTAAAATGGACGGATTAAAGCGTTCGATAAACGTAATTGGTCAGTACACCGATGCCAGTAAAATTGGCGATATCATTATCCGTTCTGGAAGTGGCGCTACTATTTACTTAAAAGACATTGCTAAAATTACGGATGGCTTTAAAGAAAAAGAAAGTTATGCGCGTTTGGACCACGACAATGTTGTTACTTTAAATGTAATCAAGAAAAGTGGCATGAACCTCATTGATGCTTCTGATAAAATTAAAGAAGTAGCGAAGGAAATGGAAGAAAACCATTTTCCACAAGGTCTAAAAGTTACCATAACAGGTGACCAATCCAACAAAACAAAAGTTACTTTGGACGATTTGATTAATACCATCATTATTGGATTTGTTTTGGTAACCATTATTCTCATGTTTTTTATGGGAACAACCAATGCCATTTTTGTGGCCATGTCTGTTCCGCTATCCATGTTTGTTGCGTTTTTAATCATGCCAACTATTGGGTTTACCTTAAATATGATTGTGTTGTTTTCATTCCTATTGGCCTTAGGTATTGTGGTGGATGATGCCATTGTGGTAATTGAAAATACACACCGTATTTTCGACCATGGCAAGGTGCCAATTGTGAAAGCCGCAAAAATGGCTGCAGGTGAAATATTTATGCCTGTATTGTCTGGCACGCTAACCACATTGGCGCCATTTATTCCATTGGCATTTTGGCAAGGAGTAATTGGTAAGTTTATGTTCTATTTACCAATTACCTTAATTGTTACTTTATTGGCCTCATTGGTTGTTGCTTATATTATTAATCCTGTGTTTGCAGTAGATTTTATGAAGCCGCACCATGAAGGTGAAGATAAAAGAAAAATTACCAAAGGATTTAAAATTACCTCAGTTGTTTTTGGTGTAATTGTTTTGGTTTCTTATTTGGCAAAAAATTGGGGATTGGGAAACTTTGTATTGACACTTTATGGTTTGTATTGTTTGAACCGATTTGTGCTGCATGAAGTAATTGAAACTTTCCAAAATAAAACTTGGCCTGCATTCCAAGAGCGTTATAAAAAGTTGATAATTTGGGTGCTTGAAGGTAAAAGACCCCAATGGATATTAGTTGGAACAGTTGGCTTGTTCTTTTTCTCTATAGCCTTAACGGCAGTGAGAAGCCCTAAAGTAGTTTTCTTCCCTCAGAGTGATCCCAATTTTGTTTATACCTATATTTCTTTGCCAATTGGTACAGACCAAGTTTATACCGATTCTATTACCCATTTAATTGAAGATAGAATTTATGCAGTAGTTGGAGATTCGAATCCAATTGTTGAATCTATAATTTCTAATGTAGCTATTGGCGCAAATAACCCAAGTAGTTTTGACTTTAGTACCAGTCCGCATTTGGGTAAGGTTACTGTTGCTTTTGTTCCATTTGGCAAAAGAGATGGTGCTTCAACCGTAGCCTATTTAGATAAAATTAGAGCGGCGGTAAAAGGGATTCCAGGTGCAGAAATAACAGTAGAACAAGAACAAGGTGGCCCGCCAACTGGTAAGCCAATTAATATTGAAATTACCGCAGATGAATTTGAGCAATTAACTATTGTATCAAAAGATTTGAAACGCTATTTAGATTCATTGGCAATTCCTGGTATTGAAGAATTGAAATCGGATATGCAAACCAATAAGCCTGAAATTGTAATTGAAATTGACCGTGAAAGAGCTAATAGAGAAGGGATTTCTACTGCAGTAATTGGCAAGGAATTGCGTGATGCAATTTTTGGAACAGAAGTTTCAAAATTCAAGGATTCAAAAGATGATTACCCAATTCAATTGCGTTATGCATTTGACCAAAGAAATAATGTAAATGCCCTAATGAACCTGAAAATTACCTATAGAGATATGAATATGGGTGGTCAAATTCGTCAGGTACCACTATCGTCGGTAGCCAAAGTAACTTATGGCAATACCTATGGTGGTATCAAGCGTAAAAACCAAAAGCGTTTAGTAACCTTATCTTCTAATGTTTTGAGCGGATACAATGCCAATGAGATAGTTGGTAAAATTCAAAAAGCGGTTAAGAATTACCAATTGCCAGCAGATGTAAATGTGAGCATGACGGGTGAGCAGGAAAAGCAAAAAGAAACCGGTGCATTCTTGGGAAAAGCGATGTTAATTTCATTTGGATTGATCTTTTTGATTTTAGTAACGCAGTTTAATTCTATTTCAAAACCATTGATCATTTTTGTAGAAATTTTCTTCAGTATTATCGGAGTATTATTAGGCTTGTCTATTTTTAAAATGAGTATTTCTGTAGTAATGACAGGTGTGGGCGTAATTGCTTTGGCTGGTATTGTGGTAAGAAATGGAATTTTATTGGTAGAGTTTACGGATTTGCTGATGGAGCAAGGAATGGAATATAAAGATGCCATTATTGAAGCAGGTAAAACACGCATGACACCGGTTATTTTAACGGCATCGGCTACAATTTTGGGACTAATTCCATTGGCTGTTGGTTTAAATATAGACTTCGTTTCCTTGTTTAGTGAATTAAACCCGCATATCCATTTTGGCGGAGATAATGTGGCCTTCTGGGGTCCATTGAGCTGGACAATGATATTTGGATTAAGTTTTGCCACCTTCTTAACATTGATTTTGGTGCCAGTGATGTTGTTAATATCAAATAAACTTAAAATAAAATTTGGGGTTCCTCTGGTTAAGAAGCATTAGTGATTAAATGGATTGAAAATAGATTTTGGTTTTAAATTTGCATTAAAAAAGGGCGGAACATAAACATGTTCTGCCCTTTTGTTTTCGGCTAGTTTGGTTTCGTTTTATTTTTAAATAAAATCATTTATATTGCGTTAAGAAATTAACAACAAAACGGAGTAATTTTTTACTTCTGCTGTTATAAAAGATAATTGCACCTAGGGGTAGATGTGCAATTTGTTTCATAGGCTAAAGCGGGGTTCAGGCAACTGACCCCGTTTTTTTTTGTGCCTAAAATTGTGCAAAAAATAAGCTCTAAAATTTCAATAATGGCAAGTTTTTCTTGCACCTATTTTACTATTTACCCCTAAAAAAATGCTATTAATCCCTAAAAAAAGTCAATAAAAATCGATTTTTTGAAAATTTTACAAAAATATTTTTGCAAAAAATGCAAATGTTAATGCATAAACCGAATATTTTGGGTTTAATAAAGGCTTTCCATTGAAATTCGGAAGATTAACAATTATTTAGGTTAACTTTGCAGCCCTTTAAATTTTTCTATGATTTCAGTAGCTAATTTGAGTTTGCGTTATGGCAAACGTGTTTTGTTTGAGGAAGTTAACGTTAAGTTTTCTCCCGGAAATTGTTATGGCGTAATTGGTGCCAACGGCGCTGGTAAAACTACTTTGCTTAAAATACTCTCAGGTGAAATAGATGCCACCACTGGTAGCGTTTCAATGTCGCCAGGCGAGCGTATGAGTGTTTTGAAGCAGAATCACTTTGAGTTTGATGAGTTTCCTGTTTTACAAACAGTAATTATGGGCAACCGTAAATTATGGGAAATAATGGAAGAGAAGGATGCCATTTATTTGAAACCAGATTTTAGTGATGCAGATGGGCACCGTGCGGCTGAATTAGAAGGCATGTTTGCAGATATGGAAGGCTGGAATGCGGATAGTGATGCTGCTAATTTATTAAGCGACTTAGGTATTAAGGAAGCACAGCACCAGGTATTATTGAAAGATTTAAATGGCAAGGAAAAGGTTAGGGTACTTTTGGCGCAAGCATTGTTTGGGAATCCAGATGTTTTGCTTTTAGATGAGCCTACCAATGATTTGGATGTTGAAACCATCACCTGGTTAGAAAACTTCTTAGCCGATTTTCAAAATACAGTTATTGTTGTTTCGCATGATAGGCACTTTTTGGATGCCGTTTGCACCCATATTGCCGATATAGATTTTAGTAAAGTTCAATTATATACAGGTAATTATACCTTTTGGTATGAAAGTAGTCAATTGGCATTGCGCCAAAAGGGCGACCAAAACAAGAAGGTGGAGGACAAACGTAAGGAATTACAAGAGTTTATTGAGCGCTTTAGTGCCAATGCTTCTAAATCTCGTCAGGCTACTAGTAGAAAGAAATTATTAGAGAAATTGGTGGTTGATGAAATAAAAGCATCTACCCGTAAATACCCAGGTATTATTTTTAGGGCCGAACGCGATTGTGGCGATCAAATAATTCGTGTGGAGGGATTGGGTAAAAAGAACAACGATGGGAAATTTTTATTTAAAGACGTTTCCTTTGCGCTCGACAAGGGCGATAAGGTTGCAATTTTATGCAAGGATCACAATGCTATTTCTACCTTTTTTGAGGTTTTAATGGGTAATGAAAAACCAGACGCCGGTGAGTTTTTATGGGGACAAACCATAACTAATTCCTATTTGCCGAATGAAAACGCTAAGTATTTTGAGGGAGATAATAATTTGATAGATTGGTTAAGGCAATATTCAACCGATAAGGATGAAACTTATATACGTGGCTTTTTGGGAAAGATGTTGTTTAGTGGTGAGGAAGTGTTTAAAATGTGTAATGTATTGTCGGGAGGGGAGAAGGTACGTTGTATGACCTCAAGAATGATGCTTACCAATGCCAATTGTTTGTTATTGGACGAACCTACCAATCACTTGGATTTGGAATCAATTACAGCCTTTAACAATGCTTTGAGTGATTGGAAGCACAATGCTATATTTACTTCCCATGACCATACCTTTGTGCAAAGTATAGCAAATAGAATCATTGAGCTTTCTCCAAATGGAATAATAGATAAGCGCATGACATACGATGAGTTTTTAACAGATGAACGCGTTAAAGAGCAACGTGAAGCCTTATATGGCGGTGTTACCTCTGGTAAATAGCAGAAAGTATATAAATAATTTACATTGGCATTTAAAATAAGAAAGCCACTTTGAGGGGTTCAAGGTGGCTTTTTTATGCAAATTAGGGATTTTTTTAAGAACCAAAGGCCGCTTACGCGGCCCCGGTCCAACCTTTACTCAAGCTACAGGGAACCTGTAGCAAGATCTTTGGGACGGGGAGTTTTTAGGCTTCAGCAGGGTTAAATTTTTTCAATAATTACCTGGTACAAGTACCATCTAATTCAAAGATGCAAATTTTTTAATTGCAGAAAACACTAAACAAATAAGTGGTTGGTTTGGATGTTTAATTGGCAGGCCTTAAATAATTTGGGCATACTTTTCGAGTGACTTTTGAAATACTTCGCGTTTTCTGCGCGAAACTTCAACTTCGGCTCCATCCATCATCACAACAACTCCTCCTTCTCCTTTAATATATTTTGTTATGTATTTGAGGTTGATCAAATGAGAATGATGTACCCTACAAAATCCATAATCTAATAGCAAATTTTCATAGTCTTTTAAGGTCTTTGAAACTAAAATTGGTTTCGGTTCTGAGCTAATATGAAACCAAGTGTAGTTTGCATCACTTTCACAGCGGGTAATTTCTTCTATAGGAATAAATACCGACCCTTCTGACGTTGGCAAAGATAATTTAAAATTTTGCTTATTTGTTGTTTTAAGGTTGGTAAGTAAATTATTTATTTGTTCTTGAGGGCTGTAAATTAGCGTCTTGCGTTTTTCAATAGTTTTTTCAATAGAGGTTCTTAGCTCGTCTGGGTCAATTGGTTTTAAGAGGTAGTCTATTGCACTGAATTTAATTGCCTTAATGGCATAAGAATCATAGGCAGTGGTAAAGATAACATCAAAAGTTCTGTTAGGGATTGCGGCCAGCAAATCGAATCCGTTTTTATAGGGCATTTCAACATCCAGGAGTACAAGGTCTGGACTCTCCTTTTCAATGATGGCAATTGCTTGATCAACATTTTCTGCTTCGCCAATTAGGCTAATCCCAGCTATGGGATTGAGCATAGCTTTAAGTGCATTTCTGCCTCTGGCTTCGTCCTCAACAATTAATATTTTAAAATTTTTAGTCATTGATAATTGGAATTTGCATAATTACCTTGGTGCCGCAAGCTAATTTATTTTTGTCATACAAGTCTAGGATTTCAATTTTTGGTTTCGACCCAAATAATTTTTGCAAGGTGGCCAAGCGGTCTTCTGTATTTTGAGCACCTTTGGAGTGGTGTAAATTGAGCTTATTTTTCTTTATTTCCATAGCTGCGGCTCGTCCAATGCCATTATCTTCAATAGTTACTTGGAGGAATTTGTCATCCAGTTTTTTTAATTGAATATTCAAGTGTTTTTCGCCTTTTTTTAATTGTAATCCGTGCCATATGGCATTTTCAATGTGGGGTTGAATAAGTAGCGTAGGAATTAAGGTGCTTGTATCAATTTCTGGGTCAATTTCGAAATGATAGGTAAACGAATTGTTTAAGCGCAATAATTCTAATTCTAGGTATAAGGTTAGGAAATCTAATTTAGCTTGAATATTCACATAAGTTAATTCAGAAATATCTAAAATCATGCGAATAAGTTTTGCAAATTTACTGAGATATTTAGCAGCTAATTGCCCCTCATTGTTTAATACAAAATCTTGAATTGAATTAAGTGAATTAAAAATAAAATGAGGGTTCATTTGGGCACGAAGTGCTTTTAACTCTAGTTCTGCAATCATTTTATTTTTTTCGCTTTTTTCTTTTTCTTTTTCTATGGCAAAACGAGTTCTTGCCAAAATAGCAAAGGAAATAAATGCCCCTAAAATTATGGTCATTAGAGATTTGAACCACCATGATTGGTAAAATGGAGGGTAGATGCTAAAGTATAATTTAGCTTCATGTTTACTCATATTGCCATTAGGATTTTTTGCTTTAACCCTAAAGATATAATCGCCAGGATTTAACTGTGCAAAACTCGCAAATCTTCTTTCGCCAATTTCTGTCCAATTTGATTGTAATCCCTCTAATTGGCAATAGAAATCATGTTTTCCATTGAGGTAATAATCCAAAGTAGTAAATTCTAATGAAATATAATTTTGTGCAGTTGGAATATTGTAATAGGGAGCATATTCCATTTTTTCATTAAAAACTGAAAGGTGCTTGATTTGTATTTCGCAGTCGTTGGTGTCAATTGGGATTTGTTTTGGATTAAAAAAATTGAAACCAGAAACACCACCAAAATAGAGCATGCCATTTTTTGTTTTTAAGCTGGCCGCTTCCACAAATTCGCTTCCCTGCACCCCATCATGTTTTTCGTGATTTATAATTTTAAAATTACTGGTATTTACTACAGACAAGCCCTTATTGGTGCTTACCCAGCAATTTTCTCCGTTAAAGTCCATTTGCATGGCATAGATCATGTTATTGCCAAGTCCATTTTCCGTATTTAGGTTTTTTATTTTACCATTATTTAATAAAATATAGATTCCTTCACCACCAGTACCCACCCAAAAATTGCCTTGTTTATCTGCTGATATGGTAGAGATAAATATTTGCTTTTTATTTTTTGTTAGAGGTATGAGTTTAAATTCATTTGTTTTACAATTGAAAAGATTTAACCCCAAAGCAGTGCAAACAAAGATTTCATTTTCATTTTTTCTATAGAGAAAGCGAATGTTATCTGTAGATAATTTAGAATTCCATATAGTATATTGTGCTAATGTTTGGTTTGTTTTTCTGTCAAATAAAAACAGTCCATCAGCACCCGCCATCCAATAGGTATTATTTTTATTTGGGAGAATTGATTTGATATCACTTTCGAAGTTTTTTATTTTATTTTTTGTAATAATTTTTGTAATAATTTGATTACTTAAATTATAGGAATAAAGTCCCATAGAGGTTCCAATTAAAAATTGATTTTTATTTGCTGTTTCAACCTTTATACAATTTCCTGCAAAACCTGTAGGCGTCCATTCGCTTAGCGTTTTATTATTGGGGTTAAAAAGGCCAATACCTCCCACCTTGTTTTGTATCAGTATGCGTCCATCTTGCGTTTCCTCAAAACTTAAAATTTCTTTACATTTAGCATATTGTGTTGCAATAGAGGGCGCAATTAAATTAAACTTATACCTAAATGGATGGTGAAGATTTAGCCCTCCAAAATTAGTTCCTACCCATAAGTTTTTAGCACGGTCAACAAAGATACAATTGACTTCATTTTGTGATAAACTTTGGAATTCATCCACTTTGTGTTGCATTTGAAATTCATTTCCTAAAGTATCAAACACCAGAATTCCTTGCTCTGTTCCAATGAGGTAGTTTTCTTTGTAGAAAACAAATGAAGCGGGTTTTGTGAATTTAGAAAGGGTAATTGTTTTATCAATAATGATATTATTGCCAACTAATTTTCCATGATAAAAAACATTATCTGCTTCAATCCATGAAATTTGATTTTGGTTGCCAACTATAAAGTTTGTAATAAAATAATTTGGATGATAGGCACAGGCTATTAATTTGTTATTGAAGGGGTAATAAATAAAAAATTCTATTGATGTACTTATAATAATTTTCCCGTTAAATTGTATCTTTATATCTGTTATAGGCTCTTTAATGCCTTCATTGGTTATAGTGTTACTGTCAATATTATAGCGCCACAAGCCATTGTCTGATGCAATTAAAATATCCTTATTTAAGAGGCAAATTTTCCTAGGATTAATAATAGTATTTGGAGGAAATGTAAAAGAGTGATTTTTTTTATCCTTTAAATTAAAATAATGTATTTGTTCTTTGGTAAGAAATCCTACCTTGAAAAAATTCCCTTGAATTGCTATAATGGAGCCATCAAAATTATTTTGTTTTCCTGCTTCATAATAAGATTCAAACTCAAATCCATCATAGCTTAATAAACCATTTGGGGTGCCAATCCACATGTATCCTTGTTGGTCTTGGTATATTGATGAAATGCTTATTTGGGGTAATCCATTTTCTTCATTTAGGTGTTCAAAAGGATAATTTTGGCCCTTCAATTGAAATTGCACACCAATAAATAGAAGTATAAGAAGTATTTTTGTGCGCACTGTTATCGTATTTTGAAACCAAAATAATATTTTAATTTCCAATGCAAAACTATATTTCATGTGATATTCAAGTTTCATCAGATCTGATGGACATATTAGTTGCCGAAATGGGTGATTTGGGCTTTGAGGGATTTATTGAAAATGAAAACGGTTTTGAGGCTTACTTGCCTGCTGCTGATTTTAAGGAGCAAGATTTAATAGCTTTGTTAGAAAACTATAATTTGCCAAGCGCTGCACTTCAAATTAAGGTGGTGGCACCACAAAATTGGAATGCAGATTGGGAGCGCAATTTTGAACCAGTTTGCATAGATACCACATTGCGTATTCGTGCGCCTTTCCACGCGCCTGACCCTGCTTTTCCTTTGGAATTATTGATCCAACCTAAAACATCATTTGGCACAGGTCATCACGAAACCACCTATACCATCATGCGTTTGATGTTGGAAATGGAAATGCAGGGAAAGACTGTTTTTGATTATGGAAGTGGAACAGGTATTTTGGCCATATTGGCAATGAAATTAGGAGCACAAGAGGTTTTTGCCAATGATATCGACTTATGGGCAGCCGAAAATATTTATGAAAATATGGCCCTTAATGCGGTGGATGGAATTTCTTTTTTACAAGGTGATTTAAGTGTTGCCCCTGCTGGTCCTTATGATATTATTTTGGCCAATATCAATAAAAATATACTGCTCAGTAGTTTTGAAGGATTAAGACCCTTGCTAAAAGAGGCAGGTTGTTTGTTTATCAGTGGCTTTTATGATACAGATCTCACAGACCTACTAGCGGTTGCCAAGAAACAAGGGTTTAAATTGGTGAAGCGGGTGAGTAAAAATAATTGGACAGCTGCGGAGTTTACTATTTAATTATTCGATGTAGGGGAATACAACTTCAGTTAACCATTTACTTGTATCTGCTTCCATTTTGGGGTCAACCAAATAGAATTCCATTGGCGCTGCGCTGGGCTTTAAATTATTTTGAGCCAAGTATTCAAAACCTTTTTGGTAGATGGGGCTAATTTTATCATAAGCGCCATAATACTTTACAACAAGCCATTTGCCAGGAGCCAATTGCCCCGCTTTCATTGGCTCAGAAACACTCATAAGCTCTTCTGTAGCAATGGCCGCTTGCATGTCGTAAACATCTCCATAGGCTGAATAATTGATGGTAAATGGTACGCCTATTTCTTTTGCATTTTGACTTTTTATTTGGGCTTGCAGCATTGCATAGTATTCGCCCAACTTTGGACCAATTTCTGCACCTTTTAATTTATTGCGAATGCCAATATAATTGTAGCCAATAAAATCTCTTTTTTCGGATTCAAATTCTCCTACATAAATAAGTGGTGTAGCCTCCACCAATTTTTTGATGTTGTTTAAACCTTTTTCAAAATCAGGACCTACCATTTGATCCATCATTAAGAAAAAATATTTGCTAAATGGTCTGTAGAACATTGGAATTTTATCACTGTTGTTTTCAATGCTCCAGGTAATTTTGCTTGTTTCCTCATTTTGAATAAAGCTAAAGCTAACATTGGCAACACCAGATTCTCTGAATCGCATGAGGGCCTTGAGAAGGGTGTCTGGATAAGATTCTATTATTTGCAGTGAACCTTCCCCTAATTGGGGATTATTACTTTTCCAAGAAAAGGAAGCGCCAGCACCTTCTGCAATGGCAGTGAAATTGAATTGGGCTGTAGAATCTAATTGGTGCCAAGGACTCCATTTATTCCACTCTTTCAAATTGTTAACCAATTTAAAAGCTTGTTTGCATTGGCCCTTTATTTCAATAGAGCGCTCAACCTTAACCGTATTGGGCAATACCAAGGAAACAAGTAGCAATAAAACAATAATTGCCGAAAGTGTAAGGAGGGTGTTTTTTAAAATTTTCATATAGTTAGGGTCAAAACAAAATACAAATGCAAAAATATGTTTTTTTAGTGCTTTAACTTAAGATTCCAACATAGGGATTGAATTTCTTTTCGTGTCCAACGCTTGTAATTGGGCCATGTCCGGAATAAACTTTGGTTTCATCTGGCAGGGTAAAAATTACATTTTTAATGCTTTGAAATAATCTGTCTTGGTTTCCGCCAGGTAAATCGGTTCGGCCAATACTTTCATAAAATAGTGCATCTCCAGCTATTAAGGTATGAGAAAGCGGTTCATAAAAACTGAGGGAAGCAATGGAATGACCTGGAGTAAAAAGCGTTTTTAGGCCGGTATTGCCCAATTTAATTTCTTGGTTTTCTTCAATGAAAACAAGCTTTTCAGGGATTTCAAACTTAGGCAAACCAAACATGGCCGCCCACCTGTCGGTATCTTTGTAGGTGAATAATTCACCCTCATGTAAATGAAGTGCTAATTGGTATTTTTCTGCAATGAAAATATTGCCTAAAATATGATCTATATGGCAGTGTGTATTGAGCAATAAGGAAGGTTGCAGCTGTTTAGTGGCAATAAAATCTGTCAACATTTTTTGCTCTGTAGCATTTGCACAACCTGGGTCGATGATGGCACATTGAAGGGATTCATCCCAAATCACATAGGTGTTTTCTTGAAAGTCGTTGAAAACAAAAGATTGTAGCTGTAACATGTTGCAAAAGTGCCTAATCCAAATGGTTTAGGAAACACTTTTTCTATTTTCACGCAATTTTTACTAAAATTTATTTCGGCATCTCGCGATTTTCCTGCAAATTTGGTAAGAATTTATTTGATGCGTACCCAACTAAAAATAGGATTTTGGCTTTTCCTGCTTTCTTTATTGTCTATTGGGCAATTAAGGTCGCAAGGAATTAATACGCCATTTGGGCAAAATAGAATTCAATATGGGCGTTTTGATTGGAGTTTTTTAAGAACCGAAAACTACGATGCATTTTACTATTCAGGTGGAAGAGAGCTTGCCACTTTTTGTATTAAATACGCCGAGGCAAACATGCCCCTCATGGAAAAAATTCTTGATCACCGCTTGGGTGGTAGGATCGAAATAATTTGTTACAATACTTTAAGTGACCATAAACAAAGTAATTTTGGATTAGAAGAAATTGCCTTGAATACGGGTGGATATACCAATGTGGTAAACAACCGTATGCTGGTTTATTTTAATGGCGACCATGCAGATTTAGCCCGACAAATAAAAGAAGGCTTGGCCTTGGTATTGTTAAACGAATTGCTTTATGGTGGTTCTTTGCAAGAGCGCATTCAAAATGCCGCCTTATTAAATTTACCGCAGTGGTATGTGCAGGGCCTAACCTCTTATTTATCGCAGTCGTGGGATGTTGACATGGATAACAAGATGAAGGATGTTTTGCAAAGCAAAAAGAAGTTTAGGTTTAACAGGCTGTGCCAAAAAGATCCAATATTTGCAGGGCATTCTCTTTGGAAATATATCTCAGATAAGTATGAAGCGGATGTGATACCCAATATGGTATACATTACCAAGTTAACCAGAAATTATGAGAGCGCATTTTTGTATGTAACCAATTTAGATTTTAGAGATATTCAAAAAGATTATTTAGCATATTATCAAAATGCGTATGCAAAAGAGGCTAATTTGCTAGATGATTTTCCGAGCGATAAATTTAAAATAAAGAAACGCATTGCTCCCTATATTTTACCCGAGATGAAAGCCAGTCCGAAAGGGAATTATTTAGCGTATACATCCAATAAAAATGGAAAATTTAGAATTTGGTTAATGGATTTAAAGACAGGTAAAACCAAGGCTATTTTTAAGGGTGGATTAAAATACAACCAACTTATTATAGACCATTCTTTTCCTTTACTGGCGTGGCAATCGGGCGGTGATAAGCTTGCCTATATATACGAAAAAAAGGCCCAAGTATACATGCGTACGGTAGATTTGGTTAACAAAAAAGAAGAAACTATTCGGTTTTTAAAGTTTGATAAAATTATTGGTTTTGATTTCAGTGAAAATGGGAGAACAATTGTTTTGTCGGCCATTAGAAAAGGGCAAAGTGATTTGTATACCTATGATATTCCAACAAGAAAAGAACGCCAAATTACCTTTGATTTTTACGATGACATTGATCCTCGTTTTGTAGATTTTTCAACTAAAATTTTATTTAGTTCGAACCGAAAAAGAGATTCATTGGGCGTTGGAATTAAGACGCAATTGGAGGAGGATAATAATTTTGATATTTTTCAATACGATTTAGAAACCAATAGCAGAAAATTAAAACGTTTAAGCAATACGCCGTTTATAAATGAAACCCAGGCCATTGATTATAATAGAAAATATTTTGCTTATTTGTCTGAGTATAATGGTGTGATAAACCGCTACGCAACAAGGGTTGAGGAGGTTTATGATTTTACGGAAATCAATATTAAATATTTGGATAGCTTGCAAAAAAATAATGATACATTGGTTTATACAGATGCGCCAACTTGGTCTGGTAAGACATTTACTTATCAAGGGAAAAATATTGTTTTAGATGCGCAAGTGGAGAGAATAGATACAATAGTACACCTAAAAGACATTGTGTATACGTATCCTTTAACTAATTATAAGAAGAATATTTTGGCGCATGATATTTCTGTGCAGGGTAAGTTGGTTTATGATTTGGTTTTAGATAAAGGCAAATACGTAATACATGCATCGCCCATCATTAAAAATGTGGAGACAGAATCTGAGCATGTTGAAACCTATCCCAATATGTACCGCTTAAAAACAGGCTATGCAACAGAACCCTTTGTAGCTGGGCCGCTTGAGTTTAAAAGCGCTAAAGGCAATCCAGATGAGGTTCTTACACAAACGGAAGTGAAAGTGCCCATAGATACCAATGCGTATTTTTTTGTGAATGATTTTACCGAACCTGAATTTAAACGTCCTGCTTTTATCTTGGTTAACAAATCAAATGACAATTTGCTGAACCATAAAAATCTAAAAATAAATGCACCGCGTTATTATGATGTTACCTTTTTTACAGATAAAGTTGTAACACAATTAGACAATAGTATTATCAATACTTATTACCAACCCATTTCACCAGCGGCACAACAAATGTTTAACCCAGGAATGAACATGATGTTTAAGTTGGGTATGATAGATTTGTTTGAAGATTACAGAATAACAGGTGGGCTACGTGTAGCCTTTGATTTATCTGGCTATGATTATTTTGCCAGTTTAGAAACACTAAAGAAAAGGCTCGATCACAAATTTGTTTTTTACCGCCAAAGCAGGTTAGGCGGCTCTCCTGAGCAGGTAAGTTATAAAAACCTATCGCATGAATTGCGTTATATTATAAAGATTCCATTTAGTCCTGTAAGTAGTTTTAGGGTGGCAACTTTTTACAGACAGGACAGAGATATTATTCGTTCCTCCGATATTCCTACCTTAGATTCAAATGATAAAGTTACCAATTGGTTGGGCGGTAAATTGGAATATGTTTTTGACAATACCATTCCCAAAGGAATGAATTTATGGAATGGAACACGTTTTAAAATTTTCTATGAACATTACAGTAATATGAGTAATTGGGATGTTCAGTTAAATACATTGGGATTTGATTTTAGGCATTACCAGAAAATTCACCGACAAATTATTTGGGCAACCCGGTTTAGTGCCAATACTTCTTTTGGTCCTGCAAGAGTTGTTTATTACCTAGGAGGTGTTGAGAATTGGTTGCCTGCGCGCTTTAACAATGAAATTGCTACAGCAAGCGATAGGAATTATATTTTTCAGGCCTTGGCTTGCAATTTACGTGGGTTTGAACAAAATATTAGAAATGGAAATTCCTTTGCTTTAATGAATATGGAAATCCGCGTGCCTTTATTTCAATATGCTTTGAACCGCACTTTGCGCAGTGATTTTTTAAACAATTTTCAAGTGGTTCCATTTTTTGATATGGGAACAGCTTGGGTGGGTTCAAATCCTTATAGCGATCAAAACACATTTAATCAGAAGGTTTTTGAAAATGGCCCTATAAAGGCAAAAGTAATTAATGTTCGCGACCCAATTGTAGCAGGGTTTGGTGGAGGATTGCGTTCTAAACTATTTGGTTATTTTGTTCGCTTTGATACCGCATGGGGAATTCAAGATGCAGAGGTTGCCAGCAAGCCACTTTATTATTTGTCGCTTAGTTTAGATTTTTAATTTTTGCTGTCATCTTCCTTGTTAAATTTGGCAAGACAAAGTCTTATTACATGAAATGAAACTTCTTCTTTGAGGAATACGTGCAAGGGCGATAATTGCTTTCTTTCACCGGTTTCAATTATTGCCGCTTTTACCAAATTGTATTCAGCAGCATTGATATAAGCATCTAAATTTTCAAGTTTATTTTTAGTATACAAATGTGCAACATGCGAATAAATAGTTGTTTCGTGCATTTGTCTGGTTTGGGCAATTTCTTCAATGCTGTAGCCTTCTTGCAGTAAATTAAAAGTTTCTGAGTAGGTGTCGGCTTTGGGTGTTTTTACATCATTTTGATTGAGCCATAGCTTGATTTCTTTGATAAAAACATTGCCATATTTTTTTATTTTGTATTCGCCCATACCACCAATTTTAAGCAAATCTGATAATTGTACAGGCTTGTTTTTAGAAAGGTCTTGTAGTGTTGCATCACTAAATATAACATAGGCTGGAACATTTTCTTTTTCGGCTAAACCTCTTCTAATTCCTCTTAAATAATCAAACAATTCTGTATCTAGGTCTTTGGTATCATCGGTATTTAGATCGCGTTTTTTCTTGGCTTCAAATTTCTCAAGGTCCTCGCTATGAACGAGCGCAATTTTTTTATTTTCAAACAGCAATTCCTTTCCAAAACTTGTAATTTTTAAATTAAAATTTTCATCATAGGCAATTTCAATTAATCCTAAATTGAGCATTTGTAGAATGTATTTCTGCCAATCGTGAAAGCTATATTCTTTGCCAGCTCCAAAGGTTTTGATGGTATTGTAGCCATTCTCTATAATTTCTTTTCTGTGCGAACCTCTCAATATATCTATCAATACGTTTACCCCAATTTTTTCATTGGTTCGTGCCAAAGCCGATAATGCTTTTTGGGCCAATAGGGTACCATCAAATGTTTTTCTAGGTTGCTTGCAAACATCGCAGTTGTTACAAGAATGCTCAAGTGTTTCACCAAAGTAGGCAAGGAGAATAATACGTCTACATATAGGTGTTTCTGCATACTGTTGCATCCTATTAAGTTTCTCATGGTTTAATTCTTTTTGGCCACTGTCTTCAATAAAATTTCTTAGCATTACAACATCTCCAATGCTATAGTATAACAAAGCATCACTTGGTAATCCATCTCTTCCAGCTCTACCAATTTCTTGGTAATAACCTTCCATGTTTTTTGGCAGGTTATTGTGGATTACAAAGCGCACATTGCTTTTGTCTATTCCCATTCCAAAGGCAATGGTTGCACAAATTACTTTGGTTCTGTCGTTAATGAAATTGTCTTGAACTTTATTTCGTTCGTTAGCTGTCATTCCTGCATGGTAAAATTCTGCTGAGATACCAAAGCCGCTCATTTCCTCTGCCATTTCTTCTGTAGATTTTCTACTCAAGCAATAAATGATGCCACTTTCATCTTTCTTGGCATGAATAAAAGCGGCAATCTCTTCTAACTTTTTCTTCTTTTTTACGCCAAATCTTACCGATAAACTTAGGTTCGGCCTGTCAAAACTTGCCACATAAATTTTAGGGTCTTCTAGGCTCAATTGTTTGGCAATGTCTTTTCTGGTTATTTTATCAGCAGTGGCTGTTAGGGCAATAATTGGAATTTCTGGCCAAGTTTCTTTTAGCAATCCCAGTTTGGTGTATTCTGGTCTAAAGTCGTGTCCCCATTGGCTAATACAATGTGCTTCATCTATGGCAATGAGTGAAATTTTTATATTTGATTTTATAAAGGGAATAAGGGTTAGCAGTTTTTCTGGAGATAGGTACAATAGTTTAACTTCTCCATTTCTAACATTCTGAATGAGTATTTCTTGGTCGTTTTCATCCATTGTACTATTTAAAAAATCTGCCTGAATGCCATTTGCTTTTAAAGCCTCCACCTGGTCTTTCATTAATGCAATAAGTGGTGAAATAACCAGTGTAAGATGAGGAAGTATGATAGCAGGCAATTGGAAGCAAACAGATTTTCCACCACCTGTAGGCATAAGCACTAAGCTGTCTTTTTGGTTTAATACACCTGCAATTATTTCTTCTTGTAAGGGACGAAATTGATCGAAGCCAAAATATTTCTTCAGTATTGCTTGTGGGTTAATTGTGGTTTGCATTTGTCAAACATAACATTTGATTTGTATTTCAATAAATACATCTCACATCTCATGCAAAATAAGCAACAAGACTTTTTTCAAGACGTATATGAGGTAGCACGTTTAATACCTAAGGGAAGGGTAAGTTCATATGGTGCCATTGCCAAGTATTTAGGGGCAGTTTCGGGTGCGCGCATGGTTGGATATGCTATGAATGCTGCCCATCAGCAGATTCCTTCAGTTCCTGCACATAGGGTTGTAAATAGAAACGGTTTGTTAACGGGTAAGCATCATTTTGGTTCGGAAAGTGAGATGCAAGCGCGCTTAGAATTAGAAGGAATTATAATTGAGAATGACCAAGTTAAGGATTTTAAAAATCTTTTTTGGGACCCAAGTTTGGCCTTGGCTTTATAATTTTAATGCTATAAAATCGAGGAAACCCGATTGAATTCAAAATTGGGGGTATCTTGCACAAAATTCATTCAAAAAAATTGAGATTTGATTTTACTTATTTAAATTAGTTGCGAAAGTTTATTGTGATGAAGGCCCTTAGAAAAATTCCATTTGTATTATTTCTTTTAATTATTTGTGTTTTCACAGATGAATCAAAGGCGCAATCTGAATCTGAAAAAGATAGTTTGGAGAGTATCTTGCCATTTGCCAACGACATGCAAAGGGCAGATATATTAAATGGCTTGGCAAATTGTGTGCGCAGCTTGGATACAAGTAGGGCGGGTAATTATGCCAGGCAAGCATTTGCCCTTTCTTCCAAATTGAATTATTGTAAAGGGAAGGCGTTTGCTTCAGTTATTTTAGGAATTTTACAAAAGAATCATGGAGATTTAGTAGGAGCAAAGCGTCTTTATTTGCAGGGATTGGCAATGGCACTCAAATGCAAAGAACCCTATTCCGTATCCTTTGCTTATCACAGTTTGGGTAATTTGGCCTATATGCAAGGAGATTATGGGAAAACCATGCGCTACTATATTGCTTCGGTTAAAATATCTGAGCAAATAGGTGATTTTGCAAGGGCGGCTCGAACCTATAACAATATTGGTTCGGTATACATGGATTTAAAAAACCAAGACCAAGCCGAGTTGTATTACCAGCGTTCCTTGGATTTGTATAAAGGTAGTCAGGATGAATTAATAGTTGCCGAAATTGAAAATAATTTGGCCAATATATACAAATACAAGGGCTATGATTTAAAAGCTTTGTATCATTATGCAAATGCCTTAGAGGTATTTCGTTTGAAAAGTAGTTCGGCAGATATTTCTTCTGCCTTGAATAATATTGGCTTGGTTTATTTGTCGAGAAAGCAAGCAAAAAAGGCATTGCCTTATTTACGTGAGGCCTATCAATTGGATTTAATAAATAAAGAGCCGCGTGCGCTAATTCTGGCATGTACCAACCTAAGTGCAGCCTTTCTTAAATTGAATCAGAGCGACTCTGCCTTGTATTTTGCCAATATTGGTTATGAGGTGAGTAAACAAAATCCAAAATTGTCTGAGGTGACAGATTTATATGGCGCCTTGGCTGAGTTACACCTGCGCTTAAATGATAAATTTAAAAGTGCATTTTATACGCGCTTAAAACAAAATGCGGAGCAAGCTATTTTGGGTCAGAGTAAAAAAATGGAGATTGGTTTGGTTGCTTCACAATATGAAAATGAACGCAAAGAGCAGCAACTCAAACTAATGTTAAAAGACAATGAAATTAAACAGCTTAAAATTATAGAGCAGGAACGCGCTATTGAACGCAGAAATATTTTATTGTTGTCTATGTTTATTGCAATATTTTTTCTTCTACTTGTTTCTGGCTTGGTAATTTTTTCGTGGAATTTAAATAAGAAAACCAAGCAATTTGAATTGAGCAGCAAGGCCAAAGGCAATATGCTCCAACAAATAAACCATGAGATTAGAACCCCTTTAAATGGAATAGTTGGCATGAGTCAACTTGCGCTTGAGAGTAAGACTTTTAGTGAATTAAAAGATTATTTAACTTATATTAAATTAAGCAGTGATGAGTTAATGTTTTTACTGAATAACCTCATTACACATCTGCAAATTGACAGAAAAGAAGCTTACCCAGTTTCTTCACCATTTGACTTGTTGGAGTCATTGGAGGAGTTGTTTAAAATTTATGCCTACCAAGCAAAACACAAAGGATTGTTGTTTAATCAAATGGTATTTCCAGGTGTGCCAAGAATGGTAAATGCCGATAGGCAGAAATTACTTATTATCATTCAAAACCTACTTAATAATGCGGTAAAAACTTGCAAAAAAGGGGTTGTAAAAATTGAAGTAAAACAGCTTGGTTCAAGAGAAAAAGAGGGTAAAATACTGAGCAGCATTCAAGTGGTTGTTTCAGATGAAGGTCCAGGTTTTAGTGATAAAGAAATTAAACAATTATTTAAAACAAGTCCTCAAATGGGCTTAAACGAGAATGCCTTTGGTGCAGGATTAAAAAATGTGAAGGAATTGTCTGATTTAATGAAAGGAAAATTGGAGTTAGTTTCGGATAAAGGACTTGGAAGTAGTTTCTATTTAAATGTTGAAATTGAAAGTTTAGATGCCACTGAAAATATTTTTGTTTCTTCCCAAAAATTTGAGCGAGCAAAACTCGATCATGGAAAATATAATTTATTGGTAGTTGAAAATAACCAATTGAATCAAAAGCTGTTTGCCAAGATTTTGGAGAAGGAAGGTTACCCCTACCAAATTGCAGAAAATGGAAAGCGCGCATTGGAAATGTTAAAAGAGCGTTCTTATGATTTACTTCTAATGAATATTAGAATGCCAATATTGGATGGAATAAGTGCCACTCATATTATTAGAACACAGGATGATTATTCAATAGATAAAAACATACCCATTTTAGCAATTACAGCGCATGATGATGCCCAAGAAAAGAAGAAATGCTTTGAAGTTGGAATGAATGACTATTTAACCAAGCCGATAAATAAAGCGCTTTTGCTCAGTAAGATAGAGGAGCAGTTGAGGTCTGAAGGGTTTTAATAGTAATAAAATGTTCAATTTTTTGCCACAGGCGAAATTGCTAAGTAATTGTAGGGTAGGCGATTAAATAATTACGAATTGGCTATCATATTTTAAAAAAAATAGTTCATATTTGCCTCGCTTAAAAATCAAGCTATGTCAGTATTAGTAGATAAGAATTCAAAGGTAATCGTTCAGGGATTTACCGGTAGTGAGGGCTCTTTTCACGCCCAACAAATGATTGAATACGGAACCAATTTAGTAGGAGGCGTAACACCTGGTAAAGGTGGCCAAACACATTTGGAAAAACCTGTATTTAACACTGTTTTAGATGCAGTTAACACCCTTGGTGCCAATGTGTCTATTATTTTTGTACCGCCAGCATTTGCTGCAGATGCCATTATGGAAGCTGCAGACGCGGGCATTAAGGTAATTGTTTGTATCACAGAAGGCATTCCAGTTGCCGATATGATTCCAGTAAAGGAATATATTAAATCTAGAGATTGTGTTTTAATAGGACCAAACTGCCCAGGTGTTATTACGCCAGGTCAAGCTAAGGTTGGTATTATGCCGGGCTTTGTGTTTAAACCAGGTAGAATTGGTATTGTTTCAAAATCTGGAACATTAACCTACGAAGCAGCAGACCAAGTAGTGAAAGCTGGCTTAGGAATTAGCACAGCAATTGGTATTGGTGGTGATCCAATTATTGGAACGCCAACTAAAGATGCAGTAGAAATGTTAATGAATGATCCTGAAACCGATGCCATCATTATGATTGGTGAAATTGGTGGAAGCTACGAAGCAGATGCTGCTCGTTGGATTAGGGCAAACGGAAATAAAAAACCAGTTGTTGGTTTCATCGCTGGCCAAACAGCGCCTCCAGGTCGCAGAATGGGTCATGCAGGTGCAATTATTGGTGGTAAAGACGATACAGCTGCCGCTAAAATGGCAATCATGCGTGAGTGTGGTATAACAGTTGTTGAATCGCCAGCAGAAATTGGTTCGGCCATGCTAATAGCAATGCAAGCTAAAGCATAGTTTCAATAAATTATGGAAAGCCACAAATGTACTTTAGGGTATGTTTGTGGCTTTTTTTTGGCCTTATTTTGCTCGTAAAATTTCTTACATTGCCATTTTATTTTATACCGCATGCTACTTAGTTTATTGTTGCTTTCTTATGCTTTGGTACTTAGTTTTTTTATGGGCAATTTTATTTGGCCTGTATTGGAAAGGGTATTTAAAACAGGAAACAAATTAGCGTTACATCCAGCCATATACCCCATTATTGGATTGGCTGTAATGAGCCCCATTATTGCGGTTTACCACTTTTACAGTAAGGTAGATTTATTCTTACATTTCTTTTTCCTGCTCTTTTTTGTAAGTAATATTAAATATGTAAGGGTGGGCTTTAAAGACCTTGTTGGATTTATTAAAAATAATCTTTTTGTGTTGCTGGTTTTGCTTATTGGTGCTTTGTTAGCTATTATAGGCAGGCCCGGTTCGGGAGATATTGCCGATTATCATTTGCAAGCCATCCAATGGGTAGAAAAATATCCCTTGTTGCCGGGCTTAGGAAACTTTAACAGGCCATTGGCCAATAATAATTGGTGGTTTAATTTACAGGCATTTTGGGGTTTTTCTTTCCTTGGTGTAAAATCTGTTTATGTGGGCAATGCCCTCTATTTTATTTGCTTGTTTTCTTATTTGTTTTTTGCCGAACCCATTTCGAAGGCACAGCAATGGATGCGTTTTTTGTTTGCAGCTTTTATTTTATTGTCGCTGAAAACCGCCTTTGTAGGCGCTGTAACGCCAGATATTATTGTTACAGGCATGATTTATCTTTTGCTTGATTTGTATTTGCTAGCTGCTGCCAAAATAGATTTGCGAAAGGGCTATCTGCTGCTTATGGTGCTATTCATTTTATGGATAGTAACTGTTAAAGCTACCGCCATCGTTTTCTTTATGTTGCCATTGCTTTGGTTGATCCAATTATTAAAAGATAAACAATGGTTTTTCCTGAGTAAGATGATTTTATTGGGCCTTGTTTTTTTAATTCCATGGTTTATTGGAAACGTGCTTTTGTGTGGGTATTTATTATATCCATTTAACCAAATAGATTTGTTTGCTGTGGATTGGAAAGTGCCTGCTTTTTACTTTGAATTTGATAAAATAGTTTTAAATAGTTGGGGAAAAGTGCCAGGGCAGGATATATTCCTCACACAAAAAATGGGCATTGGAGAATGGTTGCCTATTTGGTTTGGTAAATTGGATATATTGAACCGTTTATTGGTAATTGGTTTTGCCATTTGTGCGCCACTTGTTGCTTTGTTTTCTTACAAAAAGAAAGAGATTATTTGGCCCTTTTCTTTTGTGCTATTAAGCTTTGCGGTAATATTTTTAAATGGTCCGCATCCTAGGTTTTTGTTCGGTTATATGCTTAGCACCATTGCCTTTGCTTTGTATTTGTTTTCAGATAAAATTCCATTTGAAGCACCAAAGAAATTTATTCCATTATTGGGTTTGGTTTTGGTATTGTTTTTAGGATTCCAGGCAATACTTCAAAAAGATTTACCAAGCGCTTGGTTCGAACCGAAACCTTACCCGCATGAGCAATTAGAGGCAAGAAACATTGATGGATTTGAAGTATTTATTACAAAAAATGCCAATTCTTGTTGGGATCAATTTCCGAGTTCTTATTATTTTATAGACTCTGTTGGTTTACGCGGTGCCGACATAAAAAAAGGCTTCAGTGTAAAACACTAAAGCCTTTTAAAATTTGTTTAATCCCACTGTTTGTTAAAATCGCCGCGGGCAAAAAACTTTTCAATGAGGCAATACATCAAGATAAAGAAATAACGACTGCCCATTTCCCTGATTTTTAGGTTCGAAACACCGTGTTTTCTATTGGTCCAACTATTGGGCAGAACGGTATAGGAATAGCCTCTTATAATTGCCTTCAAAGGGATTTCAACGGTAAGGTTAAAGTGCGGAGAAATGAAGGGTTTTACGCCTTCTATGGTTTCTTTTTTGTACAATTTAAAGGCATTGGTAACATCGTTGTATTTAATGCCAAATAAGAGGCGCACAATATTATTGAACAACCTATTTAAGAATAATTTATGGCGTGGGTAATCATATACCTTGCCCCCTTTGCTCCAGCGTGTGCCAAAAACACAATCGTGGCCCTCTAACATTTTGTTGTAGAAAATTACCAAGTCTTCTGGTGCATCACTCAAATCTGCCATCATAATGGCAACGCAATCGCCATTGAATTTTTCAAGGCCATAACGTACAGCATAGCCAAAACCATTTCTCCCTTTGTTGGTATAAATAACCAAGCTTGGAATGGTTTTTTGAAGGTTTTCTAAAACCTCTAAAGTATTGTCTTTTGAATTGTCGTTAACCACTAAAATTTCGTGTGGAATATTGGCTTCCGATAAACGTTGGAATAAGTTTTCCAAAGTTTCGGTAATGCTCAAAGCCTCGTTGTAGGCGGGTATAACAACACTTAATTTCATTTGCCTAGTTTGGTTTTTTTGCAATTAATAAAAATTGTTTTCCCATAAAACGCCAAGCAAAAGGCATTTTAAAATACATTTTTACCAAGAAATCTGTCACGGGAATTTTACCTCTAAAACTCAAAGGTAAAAACCTGTCATGTACTTCTTTTACCTCAAAACCAGCACCATATAAATGTTCTGCAACACCTAATTCTGTTAAGATTACGGTATGGTCTGCAAAATCGAAATAGTTTTTAGCACAGTATTTAAAGTTGGGTCCCATGATGGCAATTTGGCCACCTGGTTTAAGGATGCTAAACATTCTTTCTAAGAACAACGCAACATCTTCTTGGGTGTGTAAATGTTCTAAGAAATTAGAAACATATACGCCTTCAAAATAATTTTGCGGCAATTCAACTTCTAGGTTATTTCCAATAACCACCTTTATACCTTCTTTGGCAGCGTGCTTGGTATGTTCGCCCATATCTACCGCCCATCTTTCATTGGCAGGCACTTGGTTTATAAATTCACAATCGCCCGCAGCGGGGTCGATCATACTATTGGGCTGACCCAATTTTTCATGGATAAATTCTGCAATGATTTTCCAAGTAGACAATTTTTTATTTTTATCTACGCCTTGGAAGCGGTATTGGTATATTCTGTCGTAATTCATTTTAGGTGTTTGTGTTTATTAAGCTTTCAGTCGCTCGTTCATTTTATCATGCATCTCTACCAAGGTGGCTTCCAGGTTGTATTTCCAATCCCAAGTAGGGTAATGCGATTTAAATTTATTTACATCACTGATATACCAAATATGATCGCCAATGCGGTTGGTTTCAGAATAGCTGTAGCTCATTTTGTTTCCAGTAATTTTCTCGCACCAATCTATGGCTTCTAGCATACTGCAATTGGCAAAACGGCCACCACCTGCGTTGTATACTTCACCCTGACGAGGATTTTGGTAAAAATGCCAAAACATATTTACTAAATCTGAACTATGAATATTGTCTCTTACTTGTTTGCCTTGGTAGCCAAAAATAGTGTAATGATTTTCGCTGATGGCGCATTTCATTAAGTAGGCTAGGAAGCCATGTAATTGCGCGCCACTGTGGTTTGGACCTGTTAAACAGCCACCTCTAAATACAGCTGTTTTCATGCCAAAATATTTGCCATATTCTTGTACCATCACATCTGCTGCAACTTTGCTTGCACCAAATACACTGTGTTTGGTTTGGTCAATACTCATGGTTTCGTCTATACCATATTGGAAGAAGGCGTGGTCTTCTGCTATTTCCCAACGTTTGTCTAATTCTACCAATGGTAAAAAATTAGGGGTATCGCCGTATACTTTATTGGTTGAGGTGAAAATAAAAACTGCTTCAGGACAATTTAAACGCGTTATTTCAAGCATGTTTAGTGTGCCCACTGCGTTCACACCAAAATCTGTTAGAGGTTCTTTTGCGGCCCAATCATGACTAGGTTGCGCGGCAGCATGAATAATTAGTTTAATGTCTTTACCAAATTCTTTGAAAACGGTTTCTAGGTTTTCGTAGTTTCTGATATCAATATCGTAAGATTTGAAATTGCTATATTTTTCTTCCAACCTATTTTTGTTCCAAGTGGTAGATCCATCAGCACCAAAAAAGTATGACCTCAGGTTATTGTCGATACCAATTACCATATCAAATTGTTTGGTAAAAAACTCCACTGATTCTCCGCCAATAAGGCCACTACTTCCTGTAACTATCGCAATATTCATTCTATTAGTTTAAGATGTTCTTTAAATTCTTTTCGTTTGCCTGCATCCACTCAAAAGTATCAGCTACCAAGGCTTTCATGTCTTTGGCAGGTTTCCATGCGCCACCATTAATTTGGTTTAATTTAGTGCAATCACTCACGTAAATTCTTACATCTGCTGCTCTGTTTTCTGTAACAGGTTTGATAGTAATTTTATTGCCAGTTATTTCTTGGCAAAGTGTAGTAAGTTCTTGTAAACTAAAACTTGTTTGCAATCCACCACCCACATTCATGGTTTGGTTATTGTATACATCCAAGTTGTGAATTTGGTGATCGATGAGTTGTAGTAAATCATCTGCATGCATTACATCGCGCATTTGTTTACCAGTTCCTCCGTATCCAATATAGGCCAGTTCGCCTTTAAAATAATGACGAGCTAACCATAACACCAAAACGCCTTGGTCTATTTTGCCCATTTGCCATGGACCGCTAATAACACCGCAACGGTTGATTATGCTTTTAACGCCTTTTAATTCGTTGTATTCTGTAATGAGTAATTCTGAGGCTAATTTGGTGGTACCATAAAAACTTCTGCTTCCTTCTAATGGAAAATCTTCGGCCACACCTTGTGCAGAAATACCACGCAAACTTTGTTGGTTCGACCATACAAAACGCGTTTCTAATTCTTCAAAATTGGCAGCTTCTAAATTTTTAATAGGATAGATTCTACTGGTAGAAAGGAAAATAAATGCTGCACCTGTTCTTTTTGCCAATTCAAGACAATTAACGGTTCCGTTAAGGTTGGCATTGAGTAGCGGCAAAACGGGAGAATTAATGCCAGAAAGCACACTTGGATCTGCGGAGGCATCTAAAATAAAATCGAGCGTATCAAATTCTAATAGGTCTTCTGCGTTTCTAATATCACCATGAACAAATTCTACTTCGGCTTCTTTGAGGCGAATTAAATTTAATTCTGAACCTCTGCGGCGCAAATTATCTAAGGCAATAACCCTGTAATTGGGGTACCTTAATTTTAGGCCAATGGCTAGGGTTGACCCAACAAAACCAGCACCTCCTGTTATTAATAGCTTTTTGCTCATGATTACTTAAGAAGCGCAATTTTAAGGAATTGGATTGAATTACTTGTGGTTTTTTGTTGAATAGGGGCTAAAATAAGCCATAAAAACCCAAAGATTTTTATAATTTCGAAGCTTTCAAATTATATATGTCAACGGAAAGAATACTCATCATTGGTTCAAACGGCCAGATAGGCCTAGAATTAGCCGAATCTCTCAGAATAAATTATGGTTCAGAAAATGTGATTTGCAGCGATGTACGTCAGATGGAACATCAAATAATGCCTTTTGAAACATTGGATGTATTGGATCAAAACAGTTTATTGGCCATTGTAAAGAAGTATAATATTACCCAAGTATATTTATTGGCTGCCCTTTTAAGTGCTACTGCAGAGAAGAATCCAAAGTTTGCCTGGCAATTGAATATGGATGGTTTGTTCCATGTTTTGGACTTAGCCAAAGAGGGTCTGATTAAAAAAGTTTATTGGCCAAGTTCAATTGCGGTTTTTGGACCAAGTACACCGCGTTTAAATACACCTCAATACACTGTTATGGAGCCAAATACTATTTATGGTATTAGCAAACAGGCGGGAGAACGTTATTGTGAATATTACCACCAAAAATATGGTGTAGATGTAAGAAGTATTCGTTACCCAGGTTTAATTGGTTGGAAGAGTGCTCCGGGCGGTGGAACAACAGATTATGCCGTTCATATCTATCATGAAGCCTTGAAACAACAAAGCTATAATTGCTTTTTAAGTGCTGAAACCAGCTTGCCAATGATGTATATGCCAGATGCCATTAGAGCAACAATTGAGTTGATGGAGTCGCCAGCAGAGAAAGTTAAGATCAGAAGTAGCTATAATGTATCAGGAATTAGCTTTAATCCGGAAGAAATTGCTGCCAGCATCCGAAAATTTATTCCAAATTTCACAATAAGTTATACACCAGACTTTAGGCAAGCCATTGCAGACAGTTGGCCACAAAGCATAAACGACCAAGAAGCTCGTGAACATTGGGGTTGGAAGCCTGAATTTGACCTTGATGCTATGACAAAGGTGATGTTAGACAACTTAGGTAAACAAGTTTAGGTGAAATATACAATACCTATTAATAGGTATTTTTAATGTAATCATCTGATTTATAAATAGATGAGTTGAAAATTTTACACAGAATTTGCACTCATTTTCTTGCTTTCAATTTTTATTTACTCTTAATTTGGTGTGAAAGTGATTATGGAAACATAACAAAAGACCTTTCCGCCTATGATTTTTTTTATTAGCCCCACCCGCGCAAATCATTGCGTTAAACCTTCTGTTTTTACACATAAAAATCTGATTTTCAGATTCATTTGCCTTCTTTCGCTTTTGTTTCTACCAAGTTTATTGTGGGCGCAGAAAGTAGTGAGTGAGCAGGGTGTTTTTAAGATGAAGGTAGAGAAGAGTGTTTCGGAATTACAAGCTGAAAAATACTGTATTGAGCATGCCCGCATTGACGCCATAGAAAAGGCGTTTGGACAAACCATTGTTCAAGGAAATTCTACCTATATAAAAAACGAAAGAACAGGCAGTACCACCGAGAGCAAAACAGTATTTAATTTAATGTCGGAATCGCTGGTAAATGGCGAATGGGTTGAAGACATAAAACCACCTAAAATTGATAAAGAATTTATAGACGGTGAGCTTTGGATGACGGCCACCGTTTATGGAAAAATTCGGGAGATAAAGGAAGTTCCCATTATGTTTAAGAGCAGTTTATTGAGCTGCCCAAGTGCCGAGTGTAAAACCACCACTTTTAATAACAAGCAATCTGTTTACCTCAGTTTTGTTGCACCCGAAGATGGGTATATCTCTGTATACTGCGATGTGCCAGATGAGCATACCACTTATAGGATGTTGCCTTATAAGGCAGATCAAAATATTTCTTCTTACCCTGTAAAAGCAGATCAAGCGTATTTGTTTTTTTATCCTAAAGCTTCAGGTGCAATCCAACAAGGCAAGGTTGATGATTTTACCTTTTTATTGGCGAGGCCCAATACGCCTGAAGTTAATAAGGTATTCATTTTGTTTCGACCCAAAAATGAAATTCCCAAACCATTGTTGAGCAATGGAAAACCCATGAGCGATATTCAGTTAGAAATGCCATTGAATATAGAGAGTGAAGCCTTTAAGCTGTGGCTCCAAAAATTGCGCAGGGCAGCATCGGATATTCAATTAGAATCTATTGTAGTAAGTATAGAACCATAAGCCATGAAAACAAAAAAAATAGCCTATTTCCTAATTATTTGTTTACTCCCAATTGCACAAATGAAGGCGCAATTAGTGGGAAACAGTAAAAAAACCGAATTGAATTTAAGTAAACCCTATGAACGTGGTTTGCCTCCCAATATTTTTGTGGAGTTGCAATTTGTAGACGACAATGCCAATGGTTTGTTGGAGGCAGAAGAAAACGCAAGACTTATTTTAAAAATTAGAAATGAAGGAAATGGTCCTGCGCAAGGTTTGCAGATCAGTTTGAAATCAAACGTAACAGATCCTGAATTGCAAATTGAACAAAACAAAACGGTAAGGTTTATAAAGCCCAATGAAACTAAAATTGTTGAAATGAAAATTAATGCGGGCTTTTTTATTAAAACCAATGAGCACCGCATGGTTTTAAATATTACCGAGAATTTTGGGTATGATATGGACCCAGCTTTGTTGGTGGTAAATACCTACCAATATATCCCTTCAAAAATTGTGTTTGCTGGTATGGATATTTTTGACCAAGGGGAGGGAACCATGGCCAAAGTTAAAGATGGGGTATTGCAAGCGGGTGAGCAGATTAAGGCAAAAATGGTTATTCAAAATATTGGTCAGAATAAAGCAACTGGCGTTACTTATAAATTAACTACTACTGATCCAAATATTTTCCTTGAAAATGCTACAGGTGAAATTGGCGAAATGATGATTGGTGAGACCAAAGAAATTTGGGTAACCATTAGCCCTAATAACCGTGTGAAATCAACTGGGAAATTGCCTTTATACTTAACAGTATCAGAAAAGAAAAATTATGGCAATTTAAAGGAGTTTCAAATTCCATTAGAATTAGAAAAACGTGTTGTTAAGCCAAATGTATTGGCAGTAAAAACCAATATGGATGAAATTAAAAAGCAGGTTGCGCGTATTGAATATAAATCTGAAAAATTCTCGGTAAACAAAAGCAATATTAAAAACATTGAATCGCCCGCTTTGGGAAAATTACACCGCAAGAAATCTATAGGAATTGTAATTGGCGTAGAGAATTATGAAAATCTTCCAAAAGCGCCTTATGCCACGCATGATGCGGAGTTGATTCAAAAGTATTTTAAAAATACTATGGGTATTGAAGAGGTAATTGTTTTCACCAACCAAGAAGTGGCAGGTTTGTTTTTTAAACAAAAATTTGATCCCACCATTGGTAAACTTTCAAGCATGGTTGTGGCAGGAGAAACAGATTTGTTTGTGTATTACTCTGGGCATGGCGTGCCAGATAGAAATGGCGATGAGGTGTATTTATTCCCTTCGGATGGTGATATTAATTTTTTAAGAGAAACTGGTTATAGCATCAATAATTTTTACGAATCCTTGAGTAAATTAAATGCCAAGAGTGTAACAGTAATTATGGATGCTTGCTTCAGTGGATCAACCCGTGCAAGCGAAAACCTTACAGGAACAAAGGCTTTGGGTATTAAAGTAAAAGATGCCAATGTGCGTCCTTGGGAAAACAATCCCAATTTTAGGGTATTTACTTCATCCAGTAACGATGAAACTTCATTGGGTTTTGATGGCAGTCAGTCTGGCCTCTATACCTATTTCTTCTGTGCAGGTTTACAAGGAGAGGCAGATGCCAATAAGGACAAAAAAATAACAGTAGAGGAGATGCAAAATTATTTATTGATCAATGTAAATGATTTGGCAAAGAAAATTTCTTCAGGCAAATCGCAAACCCCAGTTTTCTTAGGTGCGCCAGGAATGATTTTAGCTGAATTTTAAAGTTAATAATTGAATAGAAAATGAAAATTAAAATGTCGTATTGGAGGTTTGCTTTTTTATTGTTGCTGCTTATTTTGTGTTTGGTTCAGGCCAATGCACAGCGCATCAATAGTGTTCAATTTAAATTATTACCAGGTAACAGTAAGGTAGAGGTAACGTATTCTATTTTACCTGTTAATGATGAAACCAAATATACCACCACCTTGTGGTTAAGTACAGATGGAGGTGCCACTTTTATTGGGCCACTCAAAGGAGTGAGTGGTGAAATAGGTTCATTGAAATTATATCCACGCGGAAAGCTAAAATGTGTTTGGGAAATTTACAAAGATGTGGATGATTTGGTTGGGAGTATTGTGTTTCAAGTTCGTTTAGAAACAGAGAAAATTCCAGTAACAAAAATAAAATTCATGTTATACCAATTTTCTCCAGATGCACCATTGGGATGTATGTATGGGGTGAGAGAACAAAAGGGATATTATGG
>CAIYNF010000085.1 GCA_903927505.1 uncultured Bacteroidota bacterium
ACTTAATAAAATATTTACATTGCTACAATTTATTGGACTCAAATTGGTACTATTTACACTCCAAGTTACGGTTTGGCTTGAACTAGGCGCCCAATTTCCTGGCAAAGAGGTAATGGCAAAAGGACCAACATTTACAAAATTCATGTAAACAAAACCGGTATCGTAATTAACGCCACCGCCTACCATACGGTTGTCGCGGGTGGTTAACCTAAATTTACAAATTTGTCCGGCAGTTGGCAAAATTTCGCCAATAGGAACCGAATTGGCCAACAAGTTTGCATAATTAGGAATGATACGCGTTGGAGAAATAGTTGGCGAATAAGAACGAAAACGCGGGCCAGGTGTTGGCGGTGTGCCTGGGGCTGCGCTTGCCCCAAGATCATATTGTTCCCAATAATAAGTAATAGAATCGCCGTTGGGATCGGAGCCAGTACCGGTTAATTTAAATGGGGTACTTTTAGGCACCATAAATTGAAATACCGCGCCACGAGATGATACCGGAGGCGCATTTCCAGTAGTAGTAACAACAGGACAAGAACTGGCAGCCCCCGATGTTATATTGGTTAAAATTTCTTCAAAATTAATGGTATGAAAATAGGCATCACTGTGTGCTTGTATATCTTGGGGTGAGCAGATGCCGGCATAGGCCATAATGGTGCTGCCACTGCCCGGTTCATAGGCGGTACCTGCATTTCTATTTCCACCAGCACAAGAACCTGTACTGCCATTAAATGTATGGTTACCGCCAAACTGGTGACCCATTTCATGTGCCACATAATCTACATCAAAAGCATCGCCAATGGGTGCACTTGAACCTGTAACTCCTTGCGCTTTATTTGCAGTACACACACATCCAAGATAAGCAATACCACCACCACCTGTGCTAAATACATGTCCTATATCATAGTTGGCCGAACCAATTACCGAAGTAAGATTGGTTTGATTTTGTGAAAGCATGGTTGATCCATTGGTATTGGTATAAGGATCGGTGCTTGCGTTGGTATAAATAATACTTGTATTGTTGGCTACCATTGTCATGCTAACACCCAACTCTGTGCGGTAAATACCCACTACCCTATTTAAGGTGGTAATTTGTGCACTCAAAGTTAATGGCACTGTGCCGCCATGAAAGGCAGCATATTCGCCCGTTGTAGCAATTGCCACACGGTAGCTTTTTAAGTTTGCACCGTTGTTTCTATTTAGAATTGGTGCGCTAGCGTTTACGCCAGTGGCAAAAATGTTTCCTTTTTTTTTAATGGTTTCGGTAGGGGTATTTTGGGTCGAACCAAATACCCCACCTTCTTGAAAAACTTTTTTTGTATGTAAATCTTTTTTGTAATACGAAATATAAAATGCGGTAGTATTAATGGCATAGGGATCAATAAAATAATGCCCATTAGGAGAAATTACCATGGCATGAAAACCCTTTAAAGTATAATCAATTCTTCCACTTGCATAAGGATCATCTATTCCTTGTATACCAAAAGTTTGAATTTCTGGAAATTGATCTGCCAAGGGTTTTTCCATAATGGAAGAAAGGTTCACATAGAACTTGCTATAGCCTCCGCGTGGCAAAGGCAATTCTATAATTACTTTTCTATTTTGGGCATCTGCAGTAAATTCTTGAGGTGCGGTTAAGAGCAATTTCTTAAAGGCTTGCAAATTCAATTGTAGCGTAGTAAAAGAATCTGGCACAATAAAGCGCTCACTTGCTTTGGCTTCGGGCTGACCCGAGTATGGCTGCCAATAATCGTTTTGAGCTGATGCAAATTGAACACCCATCAAAAACAAGGCAAATACTACTAACTTCTTCATAGAAAACTCTTTAAAAAACAAGTATACTAAAATTATCGCATTTTTAATAGGCTTTTGAAATAATAAAATGTTGGTTCGAACCGAGTAATAAAAACTTAAAAAATATAGAAATTAAATACGCTCGCTTATATTTGGAACATGCAGCTCAATAAACAAACCTCTCCCCTATTTGGGAAATTATTTTTAGCATTACTTATTTATGCCTTTGCGCCAAAACTTTCAAACGCTCAAAATACGGGCGATACCATTAAAGTAAAATCCTTTCATTATGGAAGTAATACCCGTGATACCTTAATAGTTTTTCCTACAGGCAAAACCTACGAAAAAATAATTATGCGCTATAACATGCGTTGTAAAAACGCCTTGGTTTCTGATAATACCAACAGAAGCATGGGTTGTGGCGAATGGGATTATTCTTGCAATACCTATATTATAGATTCAAGTAAAATTGAAGATGCACAAAGCTTACAAGCCAATTATATAATTACCAATTTTACAGGCAATACTTTTCCTTACACAAAAAAACCGGTGTATGATTATTACCAATATACACAGCAAAAAGTTACACTGAGCACGGTGATTTCTGATTCGAGTTTCCAAGTTGGCAATGGCTCAATAAATTCGCAATTCATCCTTAAAACAAATGAAAAAGCAGGCAAATCTCAATTTATCTATTTGGCCTCAGAACTTGCAGATGCAGGCTTAAGCGCCGGTTCGATCCAAAGCATTGTTTTAAACATTGCCAATTTAGGTGGCAAAGCGGGCTTCTTAAAAGTGCGCATGAAACATACAGATTCTAGCAATACCAGCAGTGGCGTGGCAGAATTAACTGGTTTCACAGAAGTGTTTAACAGCGATTTCATTTTTGCAAATGGCAACAACAGAATTTTATTTAAAACGCCATTTACCTGGAACGGATTAAAAAATATTTTACTTGAATTTTCTTTTACCAATAGTGTTCCAAATGATACCGCACTTTCTGTTGTGGGTGCTGCAAGTGGAATATCAATGGGACTTACGGCCACTAATATCTATGCGGCAGATTTAAGTAACAATGGTCATTTTAATTTAGATACCAGCAATTTCTCGAGCATTAAAAACGAAATAACCCTTGCTTTTTGGGCTTATGGAAATGCCAATCAAATGCCAGCCAATACATCTATACTTTACAGCACTGATAACAATTTAAACAACCGCCAATTAAATATTCATTTACCATTTAGCAACAACAGTGTATATTTTGATTGTGGCTTTGCTGCAGGTGGCTACGACCGTATCAACAAAGCGGCCACAAGCGCCGAGCAGGGCGGCCAATGGAACCATTGGGTATTTACAAAAAATGCTACAACAGGCGTAATGAAAATTTTTGTAAATGGGAATTTATGGCTTTCTGGAACAGGCAAAACTAAAGCCATGAACATGCTTAATATGTTTATTGGCAAAGACCAAAACCTTCAAAATAATTACAAAGGAAAAATAAACGACTTTGCCATTTATAACAAAGCCATGCCAGATTCTTTAGTGGGCACATTAATGAACCGTTCTGCATTTGCTTTAACAGATCTCTATTCCAATTTAGTGGCCTATTACCCTATGAATGAAGGTGCAGGACAAAGCATAAACGAAAACAAATTATTTAAGCAATCTACTGGTACAAATATTAATTGGACTTATGATAGAGGTGCAAAAATCAGCAAAGGATTTATGCTACTTGATGTAAGACCAAGCATTCAATTTACCAGAGGCAATTATACCAGTACAATTCAAAATGTAAGTGTGCGTGATTCTGTAAAAAGAAGTACCAATTATATTGAAAAATACAGCATTCAATCAAAGGCCGGTATTACACCAATGACCAATGATATAGCAAAATTAGACTCTAGCTTTAATAATTTATATGCTGCCACTTCTAGCAAAATATACAATGCCGATTACGATAGTTTACCAATTATTGATAGCCTTATAAACGTTGCAGAAGGAACAATTGCTATTCAGAATTTACCTTATTACAAACGTTTTCCTTTTTACAATGAAATTATGTCGTTTGTAACACCCTATGGCATTAATGTTGACATGGGCGTGAATGGTAAAACGTGGTATTACGATGTAAGTGATTTTGCACCTTTGTTGCAAGGTCCTAAAAGAATTGTGATGAGTTTAGGCGGACAAAACCAAGAGCAAAACGATATTGAATTTTGGTTTGTAGTTGGAACGCCACCGCGCAATGTTTTGGAGTTTAACCAAATTTGGCAAGGTACCAATAGAACAGGTGCAGCCTCTATTGGCAGCATCAATAACCAAAGTAGGTTTGCAGCAGTAAATGTG
>CAIYNF010000086.1 GCA_903927505.1 uncultured Bacteroidota bacterium
GTACCAATATCCAAAACACGTGAACCTTTTTTAAATTGAATAAATTTAGCAATAGCCAAACTATGCAATACATGTTTTTCGTATAAAGATTCAATATCCTTGAGTGAAATAACATTGATTTTGGAATTCCAATCCGCATACAATTCATGCAGCGCCGCAAACTGTTCAATTTGTTGCGGCAACAAATTGGGAAAATATTTTTTAATGATTTCCAATTACCAAATTTTCTTTTGTTTTGAAACCAAACCAATGGTACCAAAAATGAATATATATATCAAATAAACAAGATCAAGAATGGCTATAAACCAAACAAGATGAATATCTTTCAAACGCTTCAAAATGCCAATAAAAACAGCAGTTTGAACCAAAAATCGAAAGCCAAAAATACCTAAAACTACTTGCCAATTAAAATTAAATACTAGCAATAATACACAAGTAACATAAAATAAAAGGTGAGAAAAATAATAGCCACCTAAATATAATTGATCTGAAAATTTATAGTATTTACCTGTGCTATTATGACGCGCTTTCTGCCTACGGTATTCTTCAAAATTCTTTTTAGGTTCACTAAGCATAAAACTTTGCGGATCTAATTGAATGGCAACATTGGTAGCAGTTGCAGTTTGGTTTACATGCAAATCGTCATCGCCACTTAAAATATGTTGGTGCTTGGCAAAACCTTTGTGTTTAAAAAATAAATCGCGTGTGTACGCTAAGTTTCTACCAACACCCATAAACGGACGCTTTAATATGGCAGCAGAAAAATAAGCTGTGGCTGTAAAAATAGATTCGAAACGGATAAAGAGATTTAAGAAGCTGTTTTGCTTTTTATAGGGTGAATATCCTAAAACAATTTCTTTACTAGTAGAAAATTTAGATTGCATTAAGCGCAACCATTGATTACTGGCGGGAATACAATCAGCATCTGTGAAAATCATTTCCTGGTATTGGGCAGCTTTAATACCAATAGTTAAAGCAAACTTTTTGCCTGTTGGGTATTTTTCTTGTTCAATTAAAGTGCAAATTTTTAACTGTGGATATTGTTCTTGGTAATATTCCAATAATTTCTGACTATCATCCCAACTGCAATCATTTACTACAATTACCTCAAAGGAAGGATAATCTTGTTCTAGGATAAGTTTTAAGTTTTTCTCGAGATTTTTGTATTCATTGCGGGCGGCAATTATTACCGACACAGGAGGCAAATCAGAGAAATTAGAAGCTGCAGCTGGCTTGTAAAATGCCAAGCGAGAAAAAATGCCCAAATAATAAAACAACTGAACGATTGCACTAACAATTAGCAGCACAAAAACAAATAGTACCAAAGGGTTTTCAAACTCCAACATAAGAAACAAAAGTACCATACACACAAACCTAATTCACTTCTAACTATCAACATCCTGTGAATAGGATAGGCAAAAAAGGCTATAGAGTCTAAAAAAAAGCGCAGCACAAATTCAAAAAGAAATAGCGTAAAAAAGTTTTGGTTCGAACCGAAACTTAGTTAAAACCTAACTGTTTGATGATTTGTTCTATTTGCCAATCTTCAATAGGATCATATTCTTCTTTTAAATTGGCATCAAAAACTTTTGCCATACCTTGCCAATAAATAGCGGTTAAATCTCCTCGGTAAGTTTGCAATAAATCGTAAGAAGTTTTACCTGTTTCGCGGTAAATTAATTTTATCAATATTTTTCCTTGACTTCTGGTAAGGTTTTTAAGATCGTCCATAAACTGCGCTTTGATAGCTTTTTCAGTTCTTTTTAGGTATTCTTTCCTTGCTCTTTCTGTTGGTAAAACTTGCAGGTTTTGCTCCATCAATTGAAACCTAAAACTGGCCATTTTTGCATAAGGCAAAACTTTTCTCACATTGTATACAAGGCGTTGGTATTTTTTTTGATAATTGGAATCCTTTTGCGCTTCAACAATAAAATCTGGGAGTGTAAATTCAAAATCAATTGAGTCTGGAACTACTTGCGCAGTGCTGCTTTGAGGCCAGAGAAGGAAAGCCAAAAAGCAGAAGAAAATGTACTTATAAAATCCCATTGTAGTTTTATTTATTCTGAAACAAAACCAAAATTATGCCAAAGTTTTTTTGTGCTTCATTTTTAAAATGAGCAAACCAATTAAAGAAACAATTATAAAGGCAGACGAGATAATTTCTGCCTGCGTAATATGGGCATTAAAAATTGAATAGGTTGTATTCACTCTAATTTTTTCGATTACAAAACGCTCAATACCATTTAACAATAAATAGAATAAAAAGAAAGTTCCAGGAATTGTAAATCTTTTTCGGATCGACCATAAAAAAAGAAACAATAAAATACATGCAAATGCCTCATATAATGCAGTTGGGTAAACAGGATTTAACAATTGAAAACAATGTGCACCTTCGCAACCGGGGATTGGCACACCTTCACTCAATACATTATGTGCATACCTAGAAGACCAGGCCCAATCTGGCAAAAAGCGCAACCAATCTGGCTTGGCAGCTAAATTGTCTATACCCCAGTCGCCATCACCGCTCAAATGACAACCTAAACGACCCGTACCATAAGAGAGCATTAATCCTGCTGCGGCAGCATCACAAACGTGCCAAGCCGGCATTCCTTTTTTACCGGTATAATATAAAATTCCAATGGCAGCAACAATTAAACCTCCATAAAAAGTTAAGCCACTAAACGAAAGTAATGAGCCAATAGGATCGGCCATTAATTGATCAATATTCTCTAAATTATGAAATATTTTCGCACCAAGTAAACCGCCAATAGCCGCAATTGCAACAATATTTCCCATTAATTCATAAGGTTGAACAACAATTTCTTTTAGTTCTACTTTTTTACCAATTAAGGCATCTGCTTCTTTTTTCTTTTGGTAATAAGAATAGGCTCCTCCAAGCAATGCACCGAACCAACTCCCCTTTGCACTTAAAATAAATTTTTGCGGATTATCTACTAATGAATCATAATCCAAAATCATTTCGAGCAATTTAAATCCTATGAAAGCACCAATAATGACGGCAGTTACGAAATCAATTAAGGCTATAGGTTCATTTATTTTTTTCTGAATTTTTATGGGAAATAATAAGCCATTTGCTTGTTTCCGTTTAAGTTCAGATTGCATAACTAAATAAGCACCAACAAAGGAGAGGGCCATTACCAAACCAAACATTTGAATGGGCAGACGAGTTTGAATTCCAAACAGGTCGAATAA
>CAIYNF010000087.1 GCA_903927505.1 uncultured Bacteroidota bacterium
AGCAGCATGAAATTATTAGAATTGGAAAACAGAATTCGGTAAAATTTTACCCAGATGTGCAAGATTCACTTCCAGGTATTACCTTTGAGATAGCCCCTGGAATTCTAAATAAAATGAAAAATGCCTTGCAATTGTTTGGCTTTGAAACGCCTTATGAAATTAGAGTAGTATTTATTAAATAAGAAAAATGATGCAACAAACTAACTATACATTATTCTCTAAACGTGCCATTTTGGTATGTTTGTTTTCTGGTTTTTATTTGCTTTTTGGTTCGACCCAAAGCCGCGCGAATAATCCAGCGCAGGTAGCCTTAACTGTTGCTAAAGCTAACATTGCTTCCATGAATCCTTGGTTGGCAAATATGGAAAATAACATTGAATTGCTGAGCCAAAAAAGTAGTCCAATGGGCTGGCATTTTCTTTTTATACAAACTCACCAGGGAAAGCGCGTTTATGAAGGAGATATTAAAATAAACATGAGCAATGCGGCAAAAGTATTGAGTGTATTTAATAATTTAAAACCTATCTACCTATTGTTGCCAGCTATTTCCAATGCTGTTTCAACAATAAATGAATACAGTGCCTATGCCCAAATTGATGCGCAATGGGTGCCTGTTAGCGTACGCAAGGCACCAAATACCTTGGGTGAAATGGAAGAAACTGTTTATGGTTTAAATAATGAAATTATACGTATAAAAGCATTGGATTTGTTTAACCGTGTTGATACCCTTGTACCTAGTAAAGTTTTTAATCCAGACCCACTTACCACAGCTCAAAAAGCTTATGGTGCAGGTGGTTTGTATAAAAACATGAATGGAACAGATGTGGCAGAAATTAATGCCGAACGCAAAGTTAAAAATGTAAGTCTGCAATGGAGCAATGATACTTTTTATGCGGCCAACAAATATGTACGAATTCGTGATTTAGAATCGCCCACCCAAACTGTTTTTAAAAGCACCACTTACCAATTTGATTTTACACGTAGTCGTACCGAATTTAGAGAAATGAATTGTTTGTTCCATATATACACCTACCGTGAATATTTAGCAACAATTGGATTTTCTTTGGCAGATATGCCCGCCATTTGGGCCGATCCAACGGCTTACCAAGGGCAAGACCAATCTCGTTTTTCTTATTCTACTTTTGGTGAACCTGCATTGTTCTTTGGAACAGGTGGCGTGGCAGATGCAGAAGATGCAGATGTAATTACACATGAGTATACGCACGGACTTTCAGATTTTATTTCACCCAACTCTAGCAATGGTGATGAGCGCCTGGCATTAGAAGAAGCCAATGCTGATTTTATGGCATGTCAGTATTCAAAAAATATTTCGGATTACAATTGGCGTTGGGTCTTTAATTGGGACGGCCACAACGAATTTTGGAATGGTAGAAATGCCAATAGTACCAATGTTTACCCTGCAGATTTAAGTACAGATTATTATGTATCTTCTTTGATTTGGAGTAGCATGCTCAATGATTTAAGTGTTACCCTCAACAGAGAAATAGTAACACGTTTGTTGTTAAGTTCTCTATATAATTATGCAAATAACATGACCATGCAACACGCAGCTGATTTACTTGTTCAGGCAGATAGTGTTTTGTATGGCTATGCGCATTTTTACGATTTGCAAACCAATTTGGTGCACAGGGGTTTTACGGTAACTGCTGGTTTAAAAACATTGGTTCAAAACGTGCCAGGCTTGTTGGTAGTGAATTCGCAAGGATTTGCCAATGGAAGTGGCAATGTTCAAATTAGTAAAAAAGAAGCTGGGCTGCTAAAAGCCAACTTGTTTGATAGCAATGGAAAAT
>CAIYNF010000088.1 GCA_903927505.1 uncultured Bacteroidota bacterium
AGTTGGTTCTTTGTATATTTTAGACGAACCAAGCATTGGATTGCACAGCCGAGATACTGCAAAACTAATTGAAGTTTTAAAAGCTTTGCGTGATATTGGAAATACAGTGGTGGTGGTTGAGCACGATCAAGACATTATGGAACAGGCCGATCAAATTATTGATATTGGCCCATTAGCAGGTATTCACGGGGGTGAAATTGTATCGGTTGGTACTTTAAAAGAATTAATTGCCGACCCAAAAAGTTTAACCGGACAATACCTTGGCAACTCCTTACAAATTCCTATTCCGCAGCGCAGAAGAACTTGGAACCAACATATTTCGGTTAAGGGTGCTCGTCAGCATAATTTAAAAGGTTTTGATGTGAAGTTCCCCTTGCATGTTTTAACAGTAGTAACAGGCGTAAGTGGCAGTGGAAAAACAACTTTGATTAAGAGCATCCTCTACCCTGCTTTGCAAAAATTAATGGGTAGTTATACGGGAGAAAAAACAGGCAGCTTTGAGAAATTGGAAGGCAATTTAAAAACCATACAGCAAATAGAATTTATAGACCAAAATCCAATTGGAAAATCGTCGCGTTCGAACCCAGTAACTTATATAAAAGCATACGACGCCATAAGAGAATTGTATGCCAACCAACCTTTAGCCAAACAGCGTGCTTATAAGCCACAACATTTTAGTTTTAATGTAGAAGGTGGCAGGTGTGAAACTTGCTCAGGTGATGGAGAAATAACCATTGAAATGCAATTTATGGCCGATGTGCATTTACCTTGTGAAGAATGCTTTGGCACTAGGTTTAAAGAGGAAGTTAGGGAAGTTCATTACCATCAAAAAAGCATAAGTGATGTGTTAAACATGAGCATTGATGAAGCCATTGAATTCTTTGCAGAAGAAAAGTCTTTGGCCAACAAATTAAAGCCACTACAAGAAGTTGGTTTGGGGTATATTAAATTAGGACAAAGCTCCAATACCTTAAGTGGTGGAGAAGCGCAAAGGGTGAAATTGGCATCGTTTTTAGGCAAAGGAAAAAACAGTGAGCCTGTATTGTTTATTTTTGACGAACCTACAACGGGATTACATTTTAATGATATCAATAAATTACTCAGTTCATTTTACGCGCTGTTAGACCAAGGTCATAGCATCATTGTAATTGAACACAATATGGATGTGATTAAATGTGCCGATTGGATAATAGACCTTGGTCCGGAGGCCGGCACTACTGGCGGCAACTTAGTATTTGAAGGCACACCAGAGGAAATGATTAAAACCAATTTAGGCTATACCAGTGCTTATCTGAAAGAAAAGTTTATTTAAACTTTGCTATATTTGATTTAAACGTTTATACATGTTTAAAAAGAATTTACTCTTATTATTATTGATTTTCCCCTTTGCTATTGTTTATGGACAGCAGCAAAAAAACAAGGAAACAATTGCCATTATTGACATTTTAAGCAAACAGGAAGCAGCTTGGAACAATGGAAATTTAGATAGCTTTATGCTGTATTATTGGCATTCACCAGCCTTGCGTTTTGTTTCTAAAAACGGGGTAAGAAAAGGTTGGCAAGCGGTTTACGACAGTTATAAAAAGAACTATTCTGATAAAGGTGAGATGGGCAAATTGAGTTTTGACATTAAGAACATCGACCTGATTGACAAAGAAAATGCCATGGTAGTTGGTTCGTGGAAAGTTGAAAATAAGAGCGGCACCCCTAACGGATATTTTAGCCTTTGGTTCAAAAAAATTGATGGGCAATGGTTAATTATAATGGACCATACCAGTTAAGAAGATGGAAATAATGCCACATTCAAAAAAAGCCTGGATCTATCATGTGGCTTTAGGTTTGATAGTAATTTTATTCATTGTTTTTAAGTGGGAGGCTTTGCATTTGCCCTTTTTCTGGGATGAGGCATGGGTGTATATGCCCGCCATTAGAGCAATGGCAGATAATGGTCCGTCTTTATTACCAGGCTGTATTGACCCCAATTTATATACTGGCCATCCCCTCCTATTTTACTACTTGGCAGCCACATGGATTAATTTATTTGGATATAGTTTACCGGTTGCGCATGCCTTTCCAATGCTCATTTCCATTAGCTTATTATGGAGTATTTATTTCATCAGTTTTAAATGGAGTAAATCTTACTTTGTAGCTATTACCAGTGTGCTATTGGTATTTATGCAGCCTATTTTCTTAACCCAAAGCACTTTTCTATTAATTGAAGTTTGGTTGGCCTTGTTATTTGTTTGGACGTTTTACTTTTACTTTAACAGACAATATTTTGGCTTTAGCATTGTTATGTTATTAGCCTTGTGGAGTAAAGAAAGCGCTTTTGTTTTGGTGCCCTGTTTCTTATTGGTAGCGGCACATGAATGGTTTTACAAACATAGAAGCGCTAAAGAAAGTTTATTGCTACTTGGAAACATTATTTTGGTATTTGCCCTGGGTTTTTCATTTTTCATTCTTCAGAAAATAAAATTGGGATGGTACTTTTTTCCGCGCCATGCCAATTGGATAAACTTTAGCGACCTATTTTATAAATTTAAATTGGCCTTACAAATTGTATTTATTGACCAGATGAGATTTGTAATTTTTCTATTTGGGGCGGCCTCCTTTGCTTATACTTACAAATCGTTTAAAGCAATTGAAACAAAGCTTTTAACGCTATTAATGGCTATTGGTATTTTGGTTTTTGGCTTTATATTATTTGCTTCTATTAACTTCTTTTCATCAAGGTATTTGTTTGCTTGTATACCTCTGGCCATAATGGTTTGTGCTTTTTTTATTGCCCATTATGTAGAAAATAAAAAACAATATATGGTAATGATATTGCTCCTATATTTTGGGGCAAGTACAATCAATAGCAGCATTAAAAATCCAATCTACTCAGATGTAGAATTGAGTTATACCCGCTTATTGCAGGCAGAGGTAGGTTTGGTAAACCATTTAGAAAAAAACCCGCCAACAGCTCAAACTTATACTTCATTTTTAATTCATGAATTATTGAGCTATTCACAGAATGGGTTTGTAAAAGAGAAAATACATGAGTTGGCAACAGACGTAAAAGACAATGCAAATGTATTTTTTATTGCTGCACCAAATGAGCCAGATCCTTATTTAGACAGCCTTATTTCAAACAAGTTGGTAAAAGAAGTATTTAGCAGCAATTACCAGCAGGCTTGGATAAAAATATACCAAAAATAAGCCCTTACGAAGCTTTAGGTTAAGAACAAATTCGCATACTTTCTTATATTGCTGCCAAAATGAACCTCAAAGTTAAGCAGTGGATTGATGGCTATATTGGAAAAGCGTTGGTGCTTGTGAATGTAGTATTGGTTAGAGGCTTGGGCTTATTATTAAAAAGAGACCATAGCTTAAAAGAGGAGCCAGAACATATTTTGGTTATTAAAATGGTGGGCTTGGGATCTGTGCTGATGGCAGCCGACAGCCTATATAGCCTGAAATTAAAGTATCCTAAAGCCAAATTTATTTTGCTATGTGGCAAAGGTGTTGAAGTGGGCATTTCTCCCCTACACTTGTTTGATGAAATTTGGGTAAACAATGATAAAAACTTGTTTGCCATGCTTCAAACAGGCTTTAAAAGTTTGTGGAAGGCCAATAGGTTAAAGGGTTTATGGGTATTGGACTTGGAGGTATATTCTGTTTTAACCACCTTGTTTAGTGCATGGACTAGGGCCCAAAATAGGTTTGGGTTTCAATTAAACAAAGTACATTTTAGAAATTATTTAAATACCCACAATGTATTTTTCAACCAGTTTATTACGGTTTATCAAAACTATGAAAAGTTGGTATTTTCCATGGGTGTAAATGAAATTACTCCTTATAAATTAAGACTATCCAAAACCAACAATCCATTTTCGGAAAAGTGTATTGCCATTAACAATACATGCAGTGAATTGGGTGGAGAATTGAGAAAACTTCCAGAACCGCTTTTGGTTCAACTCATTCAATACTTATTAAAAAACAGTTCTTATACCCTTGCATTAACAGGCGCGCCAAGTGATTTCGGTTCGAACCAACACTTTATCAAACAAAATGGTTTTGAAGAAAATGCCCGCCTTGTAAATATTGCCGGCACCATGAATTTTGCCGACTATTATTCTTTTCTGCAATACCATTGCGAGGCTATGTTGAGCATAGACAGTGCGCCCTTTCACATGGCAATAAAGGCTGGTATTGCAACCATGAGTTTTTGGGGGCCAATTAATCCTATTCAAAGGTTTCAATTTACAGATAGCAAGGAACACCAATTTGTATATTTAAAAACACATTGCTCTCCTTGTATTCATTTGAGTGATGTAATTCCATGTGGCGGCAATAATATTTGTATGAAACAAATGGAAATGTTGGAGATAGCTCCTAAAATTGATTCATTATTAGCATTTATCAAGCATGTTTAAAAACATTAAAACCATTAAATGGACACTGTTTGTGTTGGTGTTTTCCATTATAGTTTTTAGGGCCATCAATGTATCTGTGTTCAATTGCGAAAGGGCGCGTAATGGCATGTTGGGCGATGGTTTCAGCGACAAGAACACTTTATCTTCTGCCAATTATTTTCTAGATTCTGGATTTACACAAACCAGTTTTTTACCCGTACACGACTACTTTCCAAAGGATACCAGTTACCATTCCGTAATTTATACACACTACCCTGCGCTTCCAAATATTCTTGCAGGATTTTGGGGTGTAATTTTTCAAAGTAAAAGCGAAACGGTGCTGCGCATTATTCCAATTTTATTATCGGTATTCTTTTTCTTCTTTATCTTTTTTGTGCTGAACCAATGGATTGCCGATGAACAAAAATCATTAATTGGAGCAGCCTGTTTATGGCTTGCCAATTACTTTATTTGTTATGGCGATAATTTACACCAACATGTATATGGAGAATTGTTAAAATGGATTTATGTATATGGTTTATACCTTTACCATGAATCAAAAGAAAGTAAAAAAGGAATTTGGTTCGGCCTCATGCTCATAATGGTTGCCGAGGTTAATATAAGTTTTGAGCAACCCGTATTTTTAGGCGTTTTAACCCTTGGTTTTAGCTGGATATACCAAAAGAAAATATTTTCATTTACTACTATTACAGCTGCCTTAATGGTGTTTATTGGATTTGGCTTACACCTATGCCAAAATGCAAATTACCTAGGTGGATGGCAAGCTGCCATTGACGATATGCGCCATGCCTACACCTTCAGGGCAACCGGAGTAGATACGGTTGGATATATTAAAGAAAGAGAATTTGGCTGGAGAAATTTATGGGAAATCCCTTTTGATTGGTTCAACAGAATGGAAAGGTTTTATGTGTTTCCAGGTTGGTTTATGCTGCTGGTTTTTCTATTAACTAGAAAACAATTTAAAATGAACTACCCTAAACTTTATCAGATTCAATGGGCCTTGTTTTTTGCCTCTATTGCATGGAGTTTTGTGATGACCCAACATGCCTTTGTGCATGGATTTACCAATAAACATTTTAGCATTTGGTATGCCTTAACAGCGGCTATTTGTTTGCCCATTTACTGGCAACAAGTTAAAAATGTATTTGCTGCAAAAGCAATCGTTCCAAAAACGCTGCATGGTATAGCCATTGCTTATGCCTTGCTCATGTTTCTTACCCAACAGGTTTGGGAGGTATGGTTAGAATTTGGACTTTTGTTTCCACATTTTGGTAGGTAAAAAGGATGTGTGAGAAATCAATATTTTTAGTATAATTGAACACTTAAGAAATAATAAATGAGCAAAGCATATGTATTCCCTGGCCAAGGTGCCCAATTTGTTGGAATGGGTAAAGATTTATACGATAACAATGAAACTGCAAAAGCATTGTTTGAGCAAGCAAACGAAATTTTAGGTTTTAGAATTACCGATATCATGTTTAGTGGAACGGATGAAGACCTTCGTCAGACGCGCGTTACACAACCAGCGGTATTTTTACATTCAGTAATCAAAGCATTAACCCTTACAGATTTTCAACCAGGAATGGTGGCAGGACATAGTCTAGGCGAATTTTCTGCTTTGGTGGCCAATAAGGTTTTATCATTTGAAGATGGTTTAAAATTGGTATATGCCCGTGCCATGGCCATGCAAAAAGCTTGTGAAATGCAGGCTTCAACCATGGCTGCAGTTTTAGGATTAGAAGATCAAAAAGTAGAAGAAGTATGTGAATCTATTACCAACGAAATTGTTGTTCCAGCAAATTATAATTGTCCGGGCCAATTGGTTATATCTGGCAGTGTTGAAGGTATTAACCAAGCATGTGAATTGATGAAAGCTGCAGGTGCCAAGCGTGCTTTGGTATTGCAAGTTGGCGGAGCATTTCACTCCCCTTTAATGGAACCAGCCAGACAAGAATTGGAAGCGGCTATTTATGCCACAGCGTTTAACACACCCATTTGTCCTGTATACCAAAACTACGTTGCCAAAGCAGTGAGCGAGGTTACAGAGATCAAACAAAATTTAATAGCACAATTAACTGCACCTGTAAAATGGACACAATCTGTTCAAGCAATGATAGCTGATGGTGCCAGTGAGTTTGTAGAATGCGGGCCAGGTAATGTATTGCAGGGATTGGTTAAGAAAATAAACAAAGAGGCATTAACCAGTGCGGCTTAAGCTTGAAGTATTATTCCAAGCGTTCGCCAATTTGTTGGCGCCACATGGCATAATAAAGTCCTTTAAGCGCTAATAAATCTTCATGGGAACCCACTTCTACCATTTCACCTTTTTCTAAAACGTAGATCTTATCGGCATGCATAATAGTTGACAAACGATGTGCAATCATTACTGTGATGTGTGCGTGGCCTGCGCTAATTTCTTTGATGGTATTTCCAATTTCTTCCTCAGTTAAAGAATCTAAGGCACTGGTAGCTTCATCAAAAATGAGCAATTTAGGATTGCGCAGGAGCGCTCTTGCTATAGACAAACGTTGTTTTTCGCCACCAGATATTTTTATACCGCCCTCTCCTATTACACTTTCAATGCCGTTTTCGCTGCGCGCTAATAAATTATGACAAGAAGCTTGTTGAAGAGCTAAAATTATTTGTTCATCTGTTGCACGCGGATTCACAAAAAGCATGTTTTCTTTAATTGAACCAGAAAATAATTGTGTGTCTTGCGTTACAAAACCAATTTGGTTTCGCAATTGGTCAAAATCTATTTGGGCGCTTGGTATGCCATTGAATAAAACAGCACCTTCTTTGGGTTGGTATAATCCTACCAATAATTTCACCAGGGTGGTTTTACCTGCGCCTGATGGGCCAACAAAGGCAATGGTTTCACCCGTATTTACATGGAAATTAATATTTTTGAGGGCATAGTGTTTTCCAGATTTGTGCATAAAACTCACCCCTTCGTACGTTAAATCGGCAATGGCATCTATTTGCAAGGGATTGCTAGGTTTTTCCTCTACAGGTTTTTCCATTATTATTTGGAAATTCTGCAAAGAAGCTTCAGCCTCACGGTAACTCATAATTACATTGCCCATTTCTTGCATAGGGCCAAAAATAAAGAAAGAATAAAACTGCAATGTCATGAGTTGACCCAATGTCATTTGGTCTTTAAAAATCAAATACATCAATAAAAACAAAATACTCTGACGAAGGAGATTAACGATGGTACCTTGCAAGAAACTAATACTCCTAATGTCTTTAACTTTCTCCAATTCTAAACGCAAAATTTTCTGCGTAGAAAGGTTTAATCGTTTCATTTCTTGTTGGGTTAAACCCAAACTTTTAATCAATTCAATATTGCGCAAAGATTCGGTGGTAGAACCTGCAAGAGCCTTTGTTTGCGCTACAATTCTTTGCTGCACCAATTTTACTTTTTTAGATAAAACGCTTGTGAGCATAGTCAGTAAAAAGCTTGCGCCAAAGTAAATTAAGATTAACCAAGGTTGAACTTGAATGGCGTAAATAATTACAAAAACTACGCCCACCATGGAAGTAAAAAATATATTGATAAAATTGATGATAAACTTTTCGGCATCGGTTCGAACCTTTTGTAAAACGTTTAAAAGCTCACCACTTCTTTGGTCTTCAAATTCTTGAAACGGCAATTGCAATGCATGTTTCAAACCATCGGTATAAACTGCCGCACCAAATTTTTGAATAATTAAATTGAGGGTATAATCTTGAAAAGCTTTTGCAATTCTGCTCACCATGGCTACCCCAATGGCTGCTAAAACCAAAAGTCCGGCACCATGTACAAAATCATCTTGGTTATAATCGTGCGGCCTAGAAGCGTATCTATCCACCAATTTACCATAGATAAATGGATCTAGCATGGAGAACATTTGGTTGATAATTGCTAAGAACAAAGCCAAACCAACTAATTTTTTATACTTCGAAAGGTATTGTAATAGAATTTTCATTTATTTATTTCCCAAAGAATTAAGCTACCCGCGGCTCTACCAATAGAATTTCTTCGCGCTCCACGGCAACCTGACCGGCATGTGCGCCTTTGGGTTTTCGCACATACTTTTTTAAAGTAAAAATAACAGGAACCAATTGGCTACCAGCGGCGGCAGAGTAATGCGCCGCAATTTGTGCCGCACGTTCAATAACCTGATCTGGAAAGGTTTGTTGTGGTTTGTGTTTAATAATAACATGACTCCCACTTACACCTTTGGCATGTAGCCATAAGTCTTCCTTGTGTGCAAATTTAAGACTTAACTCATCATTGTTTTTGGCATTTTTACCCACATAAATTTGAAAACCCAAACAATCAAATTTTCTAAACTTTTCTTTGATGGGAACGCTTGCCAATTCTCGTTCCTCTTTTACCCAAGGGCGAAGTTCTTTAAGTGATTTAGCTGCATCTATTTTAGCAAATTCAAGTTGCAGATCAGAAATTTTAAGAAGACATTTATTTACTTGATCTTGTTTAAGGAGTAAATCTTGCTTTCTATTTTTTGCTTTCTGGTAATAATAGCTGGCATTATCTGCGGGGCTTAAATCTTTTTTTAGCGCAATACTGATATTGTTATTTCTATAAAAATCAAAAAGCGCAACCTCCTTCAAGCCCTTTTGAATTTGATGCAGGTTTGCCATTATAATATTTGCTACCTCCTCAAAAGGCACAGCGTCTGCGGCAAGTTGCAGAAAAGTTTTGGCACCATGCAACAAGGTTTCTTGTCGTTTAATTTGTTGCTTGAACCTGGCAGTTAATTTATTTTTTTGAAAAGAAAACAAATAAGCCTGCAAGAAATTTCGAGAAAAGAAATTCAATGCTTCAAAAACCACTTCGCTCTGCAGCAATAATTTACCATCAATAGGTTCAAAGCTAAGAAGCACATCCCTATTGGGTTCTGGCAATTCTGTTACAAAGAAATTTCCAATAAAATTAACACTTTCATTTCCTTTTGCTTCTTGGTCAAAGCTATTTAGTTCTAAGTGAAAATCATTTTCTATGGCATGCCTAAAAAGTTGTTTAACAATTCCATCTTCATAAAACAACACATTACTTAGCGGCCCATATAATTTAAAAACCAGGTATTGGTTCGAACCGAATAAAACATAAAAAGACCTGTTGTTTTGGTGGGCTTGAATACTGGCAACTGTATTACCTACAATTTCTTTAAAAAGGGGGAAAACTCCGCCATTCCTTTGAATTGGGTATTCATAAAAGAAAAACAATCCGGTTTTTGCCTCTGTATTTAACTGAATACTGAGACTTTCATTTTCCTTTTGAAAGACTAAATTTAACTCAGTTGAAACTTGATTTCTAAACGCATCAATGAGGGTAAACCCTTGCAATAAATCGTGTAAGTTTTGCGCTAATAGAGGAAAAAGAACTTGGTTTTGGTGCAGCGATTTCATTATAAATTGAGCATCAATCCATCATAGGCCAAGTGCATGTTTACGGGCAATTCATTTTCCACATCTTGGTGTTTGCCCAATTGGTGGCTAATATGCGTAAAAAAGGCTTGTTCGGGCTGAACCAAATTTACAATATCAATGGCTTCTTGCAGGGTAAAATGAGAAATATGCGGCTCACGGCGAAGGGCATTTAAGACCAAAACCTTGCAGCCTTTTATTTTTTCTAATTCGGAAGACTCAATTTTATTGGCATCTGTAATGTATACAAAATCTCTCACGCGGAAACCCAAAACCGGCATTTTATGGTGCCAAACCCTAATAGGAATAATGGTTTCACCAAATAAATTAAATGGCTCCAAACCAATTGTATGCAGGTCCATTTCTGGCACACCAGGGTATTTAGGTTCTTCAAAAGCATAATGAAATTCTTTTCTAATGGCAGCTTCCACATTGGGCTCGCAATACACATCGATGGCCCGTTTCATTACAAAATTAAATCCACGGATATCGTCTAAACCCGCCATGTGATCTCGGTGGGCGTGAGTAAACAAAAGGGCATCCAAATATTTTACCTCATGGCTTAACATTTGCATTCTAAAATCTGGGCCGCTGTCTATAACAATGTTATTGCCATTTAGGTCAAGCATAATGCTCGACCTAAGACGTTTGTCTTTGCTATCTTTAGAACAGCAAACATTGCAATCACATGCTATAATAGGAACACCTTGCGAGGTACCAGAACCCAAAAAAGTTATTTTCATTTGATGGTCTAAAATTATTAAGTTTGAGTGTTTAAAAAAAATAAAAAATGAGACCACTCCTATTTACCCTCTTATTATTAATAAATTTTGGATTTATTGCTTGTTCACAAAACACTAAAAGCACTGAACAAAAAAGCACCAAACCAGCTTATGAATTGGCGTCGCCAAAGGATTTTATGACACGCATGACAAATGAGCCAGGGGTTTTATTAGATGTTAGAACGCCATCGGAGCAAAAGAAAGGCATTCTTAAAGGGGCAACTTGTTTGGATATTTTTTCAGATGATTTTGAGCAAAGCCTTCAAAAATTAGACAAAACAAAAACCTATTATGTGTATTGTGCGGCAGGTGGCAGAAGCCTTGAAGCTTGTGAAACCATGCAAAAAATTGGATTTACCCATGTGGTAGATTTAGATGGTGGCATTACCCGTTGGCGCAATGATGGATTACCTGTTGAAGCAGGAAAATAATTCCATTAAACCTTTTTAATATAAAATGCTCCAATTGCTAAAAATTAAACACTATGAAAAATATCATTCGCATCGGGCTATTTATACTTTGTCTTGGCTTGTTTCAAAACGCAATGGCCCAAGGCGATCCAAGCATGGATCCTTCTCGCAGAGAGGAAATGAAAAAGAAAAATGAAGAATTTAAGGCAAAGTTAAAGTTGAGCGCACCGCAAGCTGCCAAATATGATGAGATTGTTAAAAGAAACAGAGAAGTTGCCAAAGGTAAAATGATGGCACTGCCTGAAGATGCGCCAAGAAGTGAAAGAGGTGATATTATGCGCAAGGCAATGGAAGATGCCGACCAAGAGATAATGGAAATTTTGGATAGCGAACAGCAAGCCATTTTTAAAGCAGAGAAGACTAAAATGTTGGAAGAACGCAAGAAACAAAAGAAGAATTGGTAAACTCCAATAGATAAAATAATAAGCTGCTGAATTTGAAATAAAATTTAGCAGCTTTTTTTATGAAACAAAATAGGCAAAGAAGTAAATTCTTATATTGCACACATGAA
>CAIYNF010000089.1 GCA_903927505.1 uncultured Bacteroidota bacterium
ATCCTAAAAAAACGGAAAAACTTTCTTGGAATCAAACCTATAACCAAAGGGGAAATATTGTAAGTTTTACAAGTGCTAGAAGCAAATACCAAACTATTTACCAGTGGCACAACGATTCTCTTTTAAGCGCTTCAATTAAACTCAAAAACCTTGACACTGCTTGGTATAACCTATATCAATACAATGCCGACCACAAATTATTGTCTTACGAATATTTCAAAAAAAACAGTCATACCTGCAATTGGAAAACTACCTATGCCTACAATGCAAGCGGTTTAAAAATCAAAGAAATTGCGTTTGGTAAAAACGGAAAGTTTCTGAGCAAAATTGAATACGATTATTATGAGGATGGGCAGAAAAAAGAAACACGCATTTTCGATAAAAAAGAAAAACTTGTAAAAATATACAGCTATGCCTGTGAGGCAAAAGGTGCCATTTTAGCACCTAAAGCAGAAAAGCTCAACTATTGTTTAATAAAAAATAAAAATGAGGATGGTAGTTTTTACGAGGTGATAGAAACGCATCTGAATGGAAAAATTAAACGTCAGATCTACAGCTATTCACCCGACTCCAACATGGTAAAATACGAACTGTTTAAGCCAAATGGACAGTTGCGTTACAGCGCCAAATATACCCACAACAAAAAAGGCAAAACCACCTCCTACGCCCATTTTAATAGAAGAGGTTTTATTAAATATAGTTTGCACTACACCTATTTTGAAAATGGTTTATTGCAAAACGAACACCGTTACAACCGCAGAAACAAATTGGTTTTTACCAATAGGTACAATTATTTATTTTATTAGTAATAATCCTAAATAAAATCTCATAATTAGGAAAATCCACCTTTCGCCTATACCATAAAGGTTAAAACAATTTAACCCAATTCATATTCGCTTTTCTACTTATAGGAAGATTTTGTAGCGACCAAACTGACTAATAATTTAGCGTACGCAAGCTACCCTAAATTATGAAAAACAGAAAACTGAACCGATTGCCCGATTTTGATTATTCAAGAGAAAGATCCTACTTCATCACCTTTAACACGCAAAACAGGGTGAAATACTTCGGGGAAATTTCCAAGCAAGAAATGGTTTTGAATCCAACTGGTCAAATTGTTTTTGAACAATGGCAATGGCTGCTTAATCAATATCCCTATTTAAGCGCAGATTCATTTGTTATTATGCCCGAACACTTTCATGCTATCATGAGCATCAAAACCTCCTTTAACAAGAAAAAAGATGAGGGTGTAAATCATCCAAAAATAAAATCTATATCCGAATTGGTGGGTGCCTTCAAAACCACCTCTTCAAAAAGAATTCGATTGGAAACAAATCCAAACTTCTCATGGCAACGCTCATTTCACGATAAAATCATACAAACTCCCCTCGAATACGAAAACATAAAACGATATATACAAAACAACCCTGCATCTTATGGGGACCATCATGGGTAAGGACAGGTCGCGACACAGGTAAGGACAGGTCGCGACCTGTCCCTACGGGTGGCATGATCGGTCACGGGTGGGGACAGGTCGCGACCTGTCCCTACGGGTGGCATGATCTGTCACGGGTAAGGACAGGTCGCGACCTGTCCCTACCCGTGACAGATGCGGCGCGACCGATGCGATGCGGCGGTTGTTGGCATGGCATCGCCATGCCAACAACCGCCTTTTGGAAAATCTGCCCATATCTTTACCTTTGGGTAAACACCATGTGAAATGCGCAAAATATTTATCGTCATTCTTCTTCTTTTTATTGGAATAATTGCAGCCATTCAATTTAGCGGAAACCAACATGTTTACCGTACCATTGCCATGACCATCTTTAGAGGAAAAATGGGACCAGACATTGATGAATTAAATGATTTCCCAAGCAGGGTTATTTCCAATGCAAAACCAGAACCTTGGCCAATGGCAAGCCTTTACGGCAAAATAAAGCCCGCAAACACCTATTTAGAAAAAGCATTGGCCTACCAAAGTACCGCCTTGCTTGTGATTCAAAACGACAGTATTTTATACGAACAATATTTTAATGGGTATGAGGCAAAAACAGTGAGCAATTCTTTTTCGATGGCAAAAAGTTTTACAGCACTCTTAATTGGTTGCGCATTAAAAGATGGTTATATTAAAAGTTTAGACGAAGCCGTTGCCAAATATGTTCCTGAATATAGTGTTGAACCCTACAACAAAATAACCATAAGGCATTTATTGATGATGAGCTCGGGTTTAGATTTTAAAGAAAGTTATGGCAGCTTATTTGGTTGGCCAGCCAAAGCCTATTACGGAACAGATGTAAATGCCACTGTTATGAATGCCCCTAAACTTAATGAGCCCGGCACTATATTTGAATACAAAGGTGGCGATTCGCAATTATTAGGAATGATTCTTAAAAAGGCAACAGGTAAAGATGTTGCCACTTATGCTGCAGAACGCTTATGGCAAAAAATAGGTGCAGAAAACAATGCTTATTGGAGTTTAGACAAAGAAGAGGGAATGGAAAAAGTGAGCTGCTGTTATTATGCCAGCGCCCGTGATTTTGCGCGATTTGGTAAATTGGCCATGCAATTTGGAAAATGGAATAATGAACAACTCATTGACAGCAGTTTTATAGCCCAAAGTATTGTGGCAGCGCCTATCAAAACAAAAGAAGGAAAAGCAAATACACAATATGCTTACCAGTGGTGGGTGCTGAATTATAAAGACAATTCTATTTTTTACGCACGCGGCATTTTGGGCCAATATATTTTTTGCATCCCAGAAAAAAACATGATTGTGGTGCGCCTTGGACATAAACGCGCCGAGAAAAATGGAGATGAACTCCCTTCAGATATTTATGATTATTTAGATATGGGCTTATCTATGTGCAAGAATTAATCGCGCACATCCACCAGGTATTCTATATTTTCTGGCGAAGGACCTGTAATTTTTACCAGCCCTTTTTTATTGTTACGGGTTACAATTACCAAACCCTCTTTTGCCGTTCCAATATAATCGTAAATGGGGTCTAGTAAAATTTCACCTGCTTCGTTGATAAGGCCTAATTTACCAAGGTTTTCAACGCGTGCCATGCCTTTTTCAAAAGGATAAACTTGATCGAATTCTGGCTTAATAATTTCCTCGCCTTGCATATCTATATACCCCATTTTGCCATTCTTAATTACTTTGGCACGACCATTTTTAAAAGGGTATATAACATCATAACCTTTTAACATTTTACCCCCTACTCTTTTCTGTGCAAAAAGGTCGGTATGAAAAAAACAAAATATAGCTGCAATTAATACGATTACTCTCATCATCGGCGAATTTAATTTATTTACCCTAAAAACAAAGTCTAAGATACATATTTGTAATTTTCAATTGCATTTTTTTTATTAAGTTCTAATTTTATAGTAATATTATAACATGGAATCATACAGAAAAACAGCGGCTTGGGCATTGGCATTGAGAGGAATACTGTTTTTGGCATTTGGAATTTTAAGTATTTTTAATGCCTCTATCGAATCGGCCATTTCTGACTTGGCTTGGCTATTTCTAATTATTGGCTGTATCTATTTTCTTCTTTCATTTTTTTACAGAAAAACCCTCAAAGCATGGTGGCTTGGACTTATTTGGGGTGTCGTTGATTTATTTATTGGCGGCTATATGCTTTTAAATATTTTGGAATCAAGCCTCATTTTAAGTCAGCTTATGGGCATTTTTGCCTTGCTTATGGGAATATCCATATTGGTTGTCGGAATTTTCATGCAGCCATACCGCATAGTATTGCTCATCAATTCCACAGTGTCCATTTCATTTGGTATTGTTTTAATGCGTGCCAATCCCAATATCATTCAGTCAAATTTTCTAATAGGCCTATATAGTCTTTTATTAGGCGCATTCATTTTGTATGTTGCCTACTTAATTTATATCTATAAAAAATCGGTTCGAACCGAACCCCAATAAACCAAATTTTAATTTATGCTCACAGGAAAAGCAAGAAACTACCTTTATTTATTAAGTCTTACGCCAGCTTTATTTTGCATTTATGGCAATTTACATGGGGGAATTTTTACTTTAGGAAACACCATTTATTCATTGGGATTTTTGGGTGCTATAGAATGGTTCACCAAACCTATCGGTTCGAACCAAGCCAGTGCGAAAGACGATTACTTTCCGCAATTGGTTTTATTGCTACACCTCCCCTTTCAAATACTTAATACTGGAACTTTTATTTATGGCATTCAAAGTGGCATAATTGAAGGAAATTGGATTTACGCAGCAAGTCTCAGCACAGCCGTAAACTCAGGCTCTTCGGCAATTATTGTGGCACATGAATTTATACATAGAAAAGCAAAACTGGAACAATTTTTTGGCAGGTTTTTGTTATTCAGTACGGGCAATATGTATTTTTTTATTGACCATTTAAGGGTGCACCACAAATGGGTTGGCACAGAAAAAGACCATGCCACTGCGCGCAAGGGAGAAAGTTTATATGCCTTCTTTTTTCGTTCTTCACTTGGACAATTTTTAGGCGCCATTAAACTAGAAAACGCACGCCTTAAAACAGAAGGCAAAAGCAATTGGGGAATGAATCATTATGTATACCGCCAGTTACTTTTACATGCGGCATTAGATACTTGTCTATTTCAATATGGCGGATGGGTATTAGTAGCAGCATGGTTCTTGCATTGCATTATTGCCAACTTCCTTTTAGAATACGTAAATTATGTGCAACATTATGGCTTGCAAAGAGCAGAAAATACGCGTGTAACAGAAATCCATAGCTGGGACAGTGATAGCTTTGTAAGCCGTTTTGTAATGGTAGATTTAAGCCGGCATGCAGACCATCATTATTATGCGTCTAAACCCTACCATACTTTGAGCAATTATGAGAACAGTCCAAAAATGCCTAGTGGTTATGCTGGATTATTTTTTATAGCCGCCATACCACCACTTTGGAAAAATGTAATTGGAGGAAGGCTTACAGCTGCTGGATTCTAGTTGGTGCAACAAGCTGTTGGCAAGTAACAACTGGCTGCTAACTTCTTGCGGTATGTTTTTGCATACCAATCTCACCTAAATTTCGTTAGTAAATTTTATTCCCTCCAAATGAAAAATGAAATTGTAAATCATATTGACCAACCAAAGGTGCTTGAGAAAATGTACCAAGACAATAAGGTTAATTTTAAGAAGGAATTCAATGTAGTTTATCCTGAAATTGAAAACAACCCCATAGCCATGGTTTGGCATGAAAGACTCAATTATGAAAACAACGAGATTTCATGGGGATCACCAAAGGAATTAAGCTTTGTAATTATCGCATCCTTATTGGCAGGTTTTATAGCCAAAATTCCAGAACCCTTAGGACTTAAACCCGAATATTTTTATCCAAGAAACATTGGTTTCATCATCTTCCCAATCTTAAGTGCCTATTTTGCTTGGAAAAACCAGCTTCCAACTAATAAAATTAGATCGCTTGCTTTGGCAAGTTTGGCAGCTGTTATCTATATAAATATCCTTCCCAATAATACAGAAAGTGATACCCTCCTTTTGTCTTGCATTCATTTGCCATTATTCCTTTGGTCGATTTTAGGCTTTACATTTATTAGCAAAAATATTTATGCTGTAAAAAACCGCTTAGACTTCCTTAGGTACAATGGCGATTTAGTGGTAATTACCATACTTATTCTCCTGGCAGGTGGACTACTAACAGGCATCACCATTGGCTTATTTACGCTAATAGGCTTTGATATTAGCAATTTTTATTTTGAATATATTGTGGTTTTTGGACTTGCAGCATCACCCATTGTTGGCACCTACGTGGTACAAACCAATCCGCAATTGGTCAATAAGGTTTCACCCGTTATTGCCAAAATATTTACGCCGCTGGTATTAATCACTTTGGTTATTTACCTATTGGCCATTATGGTTTCGGGAAAAGACCCTTACAAAGACAGAGAATTTCTGATGCTATTCAATGCCTTGCTTTTGGGAGTAATGGCTATCATATTATTTTCAATTGCTGAAACAGCAAGATCGGCAAAAAGTAAGTTAACATTCAATATGCTTTTTTTACTTTCGGTGTTAACCATTATTGTAAATTCAATCGCACTTTCGGCCATATTATTTAGAATTTCGGAATGGGGAATTAGTCCGAACCGACTGGCTGTTTTAGGCGGAAATATATTAATATTAATTAATTTAATATTGGTTTCAATAAACCTTTTTAAAGCCACTAAAAACGCCGAGAAAATTGAATTGGTTGAAAATTCTATTGCAACATTTCTCCCCTTCTATTCAGCCTGGACCATTATTGTAACTTTTATTTTCCCCTTCGCGTTTGGCTTTAAATGATTACATGTCCATTTTTAAGATTTATTTAAATATTTTACACGTATAATAATTTATATTTGCACGTACAAATAATACCTCATGGATACTAAACTAACCTTAAAATTAGATGATTCAATTATTAAGCAGGCAAAAAATTATGCCAAACAAAAGGACACAAGTCTTTCAAAATTAATTGAATCCTACCTTGGCAAATTGGTTACGCCTATGAATGAAGAGGCCATAACACCACTGGTTAAAAGTTTATCTGGGGTAATAGAACTACCAAAAAAATTAGAACAGAAAAAAGATTACAAAAAACATATCTTAAACAAATACGGCAAGTAAAATGGAGAAAGTATTTGTGGATACAGATGTGTGTATTGATTTATTGTCGGGAAGGATGCCCTTCAATAAAAATGCAGAAATTTTGTTTTCGCTAGCCGACAAAAAGAAAATTAAACTTTATGTATCCTCGCTATCTTTTTCTAATATCGATTATGTGCTGCAATCACAATATGCTGCCAGTCATTCAAGACAACTCATTGGCAAGTTTAAAACCTTAGTCAATGTTTTATCGGTAGATAGTAAAACTATTGATTTGGCAATTGCATCCAATTTTAATGATTTTGAAGATGCCATTCAATATTCTTGTGCCATTGAAAACAACCTCTCAACGCTACTAACAAGAAATATCAAAGACTACAAAAAGGCCAGCATTTCAATTTTAACACCAGAAAGCTTTTTAGCCTTAATAATTAAAAACTAAAGAAAGCTACTAATGGAAACCTGCGACCAGCAAAAGGAAACTTATTACTAGCACCACTACAATACCATTTCAGGCACATCACCTTTAACCACCAAACGGCCCTCGGTTTTTTCTTGGATGTATTCAACAGAAACGCCTGGTGCGCGTTCTAGCAAAACAAAACCCTCTGCTGTAATATCAAATACACCTAATTCGGTGACCACTTTTTTAACACAGCCCAAACCAGTTATTGGCAGAGAACATTTCTTTAATAATTTAGATTCGCCCGCTTTGTTAACATGTTGCATGGCCACAATGATATTTTTTGCAGAGGCAACCAAATCCATTGCGCCACCCATACCTTTCACCATTTTGCCAGGAATTTTCCAATTGGCAATATCACCATTATCTGCCACTTCCATGGCACCTAATACGGTTAAATCAACCCTACCACTTCTAATCATTCCAAAGCTCATGGCCGAGTCAAAAAAACTTGAACCCGCAATAGTGGTAACGGTTTGTTTTCCGGCATTGATTAAATCTGCATCTACATCCTCTTCATAAGGAAAAGGACCAATGCCCAATAAGCCATTTTCAGATTGTAAAACCACTTCTATTCCTTCTGGAACGTAATTGGCAACCAAGGTTGGAATACCAATACCGAGGTTTACATAATATCCGTCTTTTAGCTCTTGAGCAATACGTTTTGCAATTCCAAATTTATCTAGCATAGTGCTACAAATGTAAAAAAATACCTGAATGTTGGCACCTCAATGACAGATTTGAGTAAAATACCACACAACAGCAATTGTCAAAGTAATTTTCCTGCCTAAAATCATTTCTAATTGTCGGGATTGTTCCTATTTTCGCATCACTTTTTAGTAACAACATTAAACAATCATACAATGACTAAAGTTTCTGTAATCGGTGCAGGTGCCGTGGGCGCTACAACTGCCGATGTAATTGCTTACCGCGAATTGGCGGACGAAGTAGTATTATTAGACGTAAAAGAAGGATTTGCCGAAGGTAAAGCCCTTGATATTTACCAAACAACCTCTTTATTAGGAATGAAAACCCGAGTAACTGGTACCACCAATGATTACAGCAAAACTGCTGGATCAGATGTAGTAGTTATTACTTCTGGTATTCCTCGTAAACCAGGTATGACCCGTGAAGAACTTATTGGAACCAACGCAAATATTGTAAAAACAGTTGCAGAAAATGTGTTAAAACATTCTCCAAATGCCATTATCGTTGTTGTTTCAAACCCAATGGACACCATGACTTACCTTGCTTTGAAAGCAACAGGTTTGCCAAAAAACAGAATTATTGGTATGGGTGGTTTATTGGATAGCGCTCGTTTTAAAGGTTATTTAGGATTGGCATTGGGTCAACCAACTGCAGATATCCAAGGCACCGTAATTGGTGGTCATGGCGATACAACCATGATTCCTTTAACCCGTTTGGCTACTTTAAATGGCGTGCCGGTTTCTAGCAAATTAAGCGCAGATCAATTGAAAGAAATATCGGATGCTACCATGGTAGGTGGTGCAACCTTAACTAAATTATTAGGAACTTCTGCTTGGTACGCGCCAGGTGCAGCTTCAGCCTTGTTGGTAGAAAGCATTGTTCGCGATCAAAAACGCATTATGCCTTGCTGCGTTTCTTTAGAAGGCGAATACGGCCAAAGCGATATTTGCATGGGTGTGCCAGTTACCATTGGTAAAAATGGTTGGGAAACTATTGTAGATTACAAATTAAACGAAGAAGAACAAGCTGCCTTTAACAAAAGCGCCGATGCGGTAAGAGCTATGAATACCGTATTGAAAGAAATTAATGTGCTTTAGTAGCTACCTTTTTGCAGCTGGCTTCTAGCAACTGGCTTCTGGCCATTCGCTTTTCACTTTTTATATTAATCTGCCTCATTGGGATGATTTTCCTTTTGAGGCAGTTTTTTTGTCCATAGTCCAAGAACTTTCAACAAAAACCAATTGCGGCTTTTTCGAACCATTTCCCTATTTTCGTTGACTATCCAATTAGGCAAAAAAATTGGTTTAATAATATTGAGATGTCGGTTATAGTAAACGGTTTAACAAAAATATATGGCCAGCAAAAAGCGCTCGACAATGTGAGCTTTGAAGTGAAGCCAGGTGAAATAGTTGGATTTCTTGGTCCGAACGGAGCAGGAAAATCTACCACCATGAAAATTTTAACAGGTTATTTACCCCAAAACGCAGGCACAGCAAGCATTTGCGGATTTGATGTAAATACACAAAGCATGGAGGCCAGAAAGCGTATTGGCTACTTGCCAGAGCTAAACCCATTGTACAACGATATGTATGTTAAAGAGTATTTGCTCTTTACTGCAGGATTACAAGGTCTTTCGGGCAACAATGCCTCGCAGGCGGTAGAAACCATGATCCAAAAAACAGGCTTGAGTCCTGAAAGAAAAAAACAAATTGGCCAATTGTCTAAAGGATACAAACAACGTGTTGGCTTAGCGGCAGCCATGTTGCACAACCCAGAGGTACTCATTTTAGATGAACCAACCAGTGGGCTCGATCCGAACCAAGTGATTGAAATAAGAAACTTGATTAAGGAAATTGGCAAAAACAAAACGGTAATTTTCTCTACGCATATTATGCAAGAAGTGGAGGCAATTTGCACCCGTGTGGTAATTATAAACAAAGGAAAAATTGTTGCCAATGATGCCATTGAAAACTTGCAAAAGAAATTAGACAAGGCATTTTTTATTACCGTAGAATTTAAAAATAATTTCGACAAATCCTTGTTTGAAAACCTCAATGATTGGGTTCAAACTGAAGAGAATGGCAACCAATACCGTTTAAAAATGCGCCGCGATGCAAGAGAAGACCTTGCAAAATTGGCGCAAGAACAAAACAATTTAATTCTTTCCATGCAATTAGAAGAAAGCAGTTTGGAAGAAGTATTTCAATCATTAACCCTCTAGTATGTTTAGCATTTATAAAAAAGAAATACGCAGCTTTTTAAGCTCCTTGATTGCCTATGTGGTAATGCTGGTGTTTTTATTGGCCATTGGATTATTTACATGGGTATTGCCAGATTACAACGTATTTGATTATGGTTATGCCAATCTTGATACTTTATTTAGCATGGCTCCTTGGTTATTTATTTTTTTAATTTCTGCCATTACCATGCGCAGTTTAAGTGAAGAAAAAAAGAATGGTACCATTGAAATTATTACCACCAAACCCATTAGTGATTTGCAAATAATTTTAGGTAAATATTTTGCCGGACTAACCCTTGTTTTGTTTACCATTTTGCCTACCCTTATTTATTATGTAAGTATATACAAATTAGGAGCGCCGGCTGGAAACCTTGATAGTGGCGCAATTTGGGGCTCTTACCTGGGATTGTTTTTCTTAAGCGCCTGCTTTGTGGCAGTGGGAATGTTTGCCTCAGCAGTGAGCGATAACCAAATTATTTCTTTTGTGGTTTCAATGTTTCTTTGCTTCCTATTTTATAATTTATTTGAACTCATTGCCGATTTTAAATTATTGGGTTCATGGGATTCAGTAGTCGCAGGATTAGGAATTAATGCGCATTACCAAAGTATCAGCAGAGGGGTAATAGATTCTAGAGATGTATTTTATTTTATTGGCTTTGATGTAGTATTTATTGCTGCAACTAAAACTTTATTTGGAAGCAGAAAATGGTAACAACAAATAAAAAATCAAACTTGCCCGCACAAGCCAAAAGCAATAAAAAACAAAGTTTATTGCAACTCGCAATGATTATTGCCATTGTTGTTTTGGCAAATCTTTTACTCAACCCCTTTTTCTTTAGAATAGATTTAACCAAAGAGAAAAGATTTTCATTGGCAGATGCCAGCATAAAATTGGCAGAAAAAGTAGACCAAGCTCTTTTTATTAAAGTATACTTAGAAGGAGAATTCCCCTCAGGATTCAAGCGATTGAGTCGTTCTACCAAAGAAATGCTCGACGAATTTAGTGCACATAGTAAAGGAAATATTCAGTACGAATTTATTGACCCATTTGTAAATGCCGATGCAAAAAAATCGGAAGACATTATTGTAGAATTGGGAAACAAAGGTTTGCAACCTACCAATGTGCAAATAAAAAAGGAAGATGAATTTGCGCAAAAAATTATTATTCCAGGCGCATTGCTTTATTACAAGGGAAAAGAATATCCCATGAATTTATTGAAGAGCCAATTTGGACAAGACCCCGAAATGGTGATCAATAGCTCTATTGAATTATTGGAATATGAAATTGCCAATACCCTAAGAAAAGCTACCCAAACCAAAAGCAAAAAAATTGCCATCATAGAAGACCATGGAGAATTAGGAAGATGGGAATTGGCAGAAGCCCAAAGCATGTTGAGTCAATATTATGAAGTAGAACGTTTACCTCTGAGCATTCAAATACCACAACGCCTCAATGATTTTGCAGGCATCATTATTGCCAAACCAACCCAAGAAATAAGTGAGTTCGATAAATTTAAAATCGACCAATACATTATGAACGGCGGTAAGGTTTTGTGGTTGGTAGAATCGCAATTGGCAGAAATGGATAGCCTCATGAAGGAAAACATTTTTGTGAGCGGCACCTACCCTACCCATATAGATGATATGTTGTTTAAATATGGCATCCGTGTAAATGCAAATATTATTCAGGACCTCCAATGCAATGGCATTCCAATTTTAAGTGGCTTGCGTGATGGCGTGCCGCAACAAAAAATATTGCCTTGGCCATTTTACCCTGTGGCACCTGGCGCAAGCACCCATCCCATTGTAAAAGGAATTGAACCTGTTTGGTTCCAATTTGCTTCTTCTATAGATACTTTAAACAATCCAAATATAAAGAAGACCGTATTGTTTCAAAGTTCTCCCTATAGCCGTGCTTTGAGCGCACCTGTTCGCGTAGATTTAAGCACTGCCAGATTAGATTTGCAACCAGAAATGTTTATCAGAAATAGCAAAGGTAATTTTATTATGGGCGTTTTATTGGAAGGTCAGTTTGTTTCTAATTTCCAATACCGTTATGATGCCAGCAGAACACCCAACATGCCTTTTAAAGACCATGTAGACCAAAACAAAATGATTGTTATTTCTGATGGCGATGTAATTAGAAACCAGGTAAAGAAATCAACAGGAGAAGTCTTTCCATTGGGCTACGACAGATACACGCAAGAAACTTTTGGCAATAAAAAATTAATTCAAAATTGTATTGATTATTTGTGCGACGACAGTGGAATAATTGAAATAAGAGGTAAAGAAATTACCCTGCGTTTATTAGACAAAGGCAAAGTAAAAAAAGATAGAAATTTTTGGATAGCCATTAATATTGGTTTGCCAATTGTACTCATTTTGCTTTTTGGTTTTATTAATAAATTTATACGCAAAAGAAAATACGCTGCCTAATGAATAGAAGCACCAAAATATTAAGTCTCCTACTTGTTTTGCTTGGCATAGGCTATTATGTAATTAGCAAAAAACCTTGGCGCACAGCCAGCAAAGCTGCAGATGCCTTTGCGGTAAAAGATACGGCTAGCGTAAACAAAATATTTATGGCCAATAAAATGGGTCAGCGCGTTTTATTAGAAAGAACAGCAAATAATACTTGGCTCGTTAATGGCAAAATACCTGCAGATGAATTTAAAATAAAATTGCTTTTGGGCACCTTGCACGACCTTCAAATTCAAATGCCGGTTCCGCCAACCATGCACAATACCATTATTGCGCAATTGGCCAGCAAAGGTGTAAAAACAGAAATATATGCCAATAACGAACTTATAAAAACCATTTATGTAGGCTCGGAAACGGCAGATAAAACAGGCACCTTTATGCTCATGGAGGGCGAAGACCAAAGTTATGTAATTCAAATTCCTGGCTTTGTTGGTTTTCTTACACCCAGGTTTTTTATCACAGAAATTAAATGGCGCAGCAAATTGGTTTTTGATATTCCTGCAGATCAAATTCAAAGCATAAGTATCAATTATCCAGAAAAACCTAATGAATCTTTTACCTATAACAAAGCAGATTTTGAGGCCAAAGGAATTTTGCTAAACAACAACAAACCTATTGCAGCAGACACCCAACAGGTAAAATTATTCCTGCATTCGTTTGAGCAAAAATATGCGGAAGGTTTCTACGACGACAGCACCTTTTTGCAAAAGGAAAGAGATTCTTTGTTACAGTTAACTCCTTACTGTAAAATAGAATTGGTTCGAACCAATGGAAGCAAGCAAAACTTACAATTGTTTTACAAACCTGTGGGCGAAAGAACCAAATTTAGATACGATGACAAGGGAAATGAATTAAGCATTGACCCCGAAAAATTCTATGCTAAAATAGATGAAATTCCGCAAATTGGATCCATTCAGGAATATACCTTTAGAAAAATTTTAGCAAGCTTGCATACCTTAAAAAAGTAAAGCTAAAACGCCAAAACACCAGTGAAATAAGGCGTTTTCAGGCTGCTTTTTCCAATTCATTAAATTAGTGTATTTTTGCATTTATGGACCCTTCCGTCATTATTATTTGTAGCATACTATTCTCGGCATTTTTTGCGGGAATGGAAATTGCTTTTATCTCTGCCAACAAACTTCTTATTGAATTAAAAAACAAGCAAGGCAGCACCTATGCACAATTGCTTTCTCCGTTTGTTTCTAATCCCTCTAAATTTATTAGTACCACCCTTATTGGTAACAATATTGGCTTGGTGGTATATGGTATTTATATGGCCGAATTACTCAATGAATGGCTAATTAATTGGGTACCACAAATAAAACACAGTCACTTTTTATTGTTGGCTTTACAAACCATTATTTCTACCTTAATTGTTTTGGTAACGGCAGAATTTTTACCCAAAGTATTGTTCCGCATCAACCCAGACAACCTCTTAAAAGTATTGATTTTCCCCTTCATGCTTTTCTATTATTTGTTTTGGCCTATTGTGCATTTTATTACTTGGCTTTCAAAACTTATTTTAAGTAAACTCAGTGGCGATAAATTTAAAGAAAGCACCCCCGCTTTTAGTCGTGTAGATTTAGACCAATACATTGACCAAATTAATGAGCAAGACCTGCCAGAAGACATTGAAGTAGATACCGAAATTTTTAAAAACGCCCTCGATTTTAGCAATATCAAAGTGCGCGAATGCTTGATTCCTAGAACAGAATTGGTAGCCGCAGACATTGAAACTTCAATTGAAGATTTATACCAAAAGTTTTTAGAAACAGGCTTAAGTAAAATATTAATCTACAAAGAAAATCCAGATCAAATTATTGGCTATGTGCACCAAAAAGAAATGTTTCGTGCACCCAAGAATATCAAAAGTATATTAATTTCTATTGAAATTGCCACCGAAACCATGAGCATTATGGATTTGCTCAATAAGTTTATTAGAACCAGAAAAAGCTTGGCCGTGGTAGTTGACGAATTAGGTGGAACCGCTGGTATTATTACCATTGAAGACATTTTAGAAGAAGTGTTTGGCGAAATAGAAGACGAGCATGATGTAGAAGATTTAATTGAAGAACACATCAGTGATAACGAATACCGTTTTTCTGCACGCCAAGAAATTGATTACCTTAACAACGAATACGATTTAGATATTCCAGAAGGAGATTACCATACACTCGGTGGTTTCTTAATTGCCCGCCACGAAAGCATTCCACAAGCAGGCGAAAAGATTATGCTCGATCAATTTGAACTCAGCGTGGAATCTGTGGTAAATGCAAGAATTGATGTGATTCGTTTGCGCATTTTAAGCAAAAATAAAAACGACCATTAAGCAACGCTTTTTATTGTTTGCGTTTTTCCATTTACAGTAAAAGTATCCTTTTGCTTTTTACCTAAAAAACTCTGCGCTATGGGCGATAAAGGGGAAACCACCATTATCTTTTCTTCTCCCAAAATTACCTGACCCAAAGAAATGGCTACCCAATACACTTGCGTTTCGGTTCGAACCAAAGCGCCTGTTTCAACAATTTTGTGTGCGGTTTGAAGGTCGACACGAATTAACTTTTGGTACTCTTCTTGCAACTTGCCCAATTGTTTGGCGTGCATATCGCGCTCTAGCTGACTCATAGCGCGGCCAGTTTCATACTTATCGCCCATACTGCTTTTTTCATTGCTGTTGGCAGATTCTTGGGCCGCCAACATAGCGGCTTTGGCTTCTTCCATGCGTTGCAATAACAATTGGCTACAATGGTTAAAAAGGCTTTGCTTTAAGTTTTTGGGCATTGGGCAAATATAGGCAAATCCTTTAGCACGCTTACAGGCAAGGATTCAATTACTTTTCAACCAAATATATTTGTTATTATTGTAGTCTATTTAATCCCACATGAAAGACGTATTTGTAATAGATGCCTTGCGCACACCCATTGGAAAATATGCCGGTGTATTTAGTTCGGTTCGCCCAGACGATTTAGCCGCTATGTTGCTAAAAGCATTGATAGACCGCAACCCCCTTTTAGATGTAAATGAAATTGAAGATGTAATTTTAGGTGCTGCCAACCAAGCAGGAGAAGACAATAGAAACGTGGCAAGAATGGCGCTCTTATTGGCAGGTTTACCTGTTCATATTGGTGGCAATACTGTAAACCGTTTGTGTGCAAGTGGCTTGCAAAGCATCATGGATGCCAGCAGAGCTATTCAAAGTGGCGATGGCGATATTTATATTGCAGGTGGTGTAGAAAGCATGACCCGTGCACCATTTGTAATGGCCAAAGCAGATGCTGCTTTTTCGCGTGTGCCAGAAATTTATGATACCACCATTGGCTGGCGTTTTACCAATAAAAATTTGGCAGCCATGTACCATCCCTACAGCATGGGCGAAACCGCAGAAAATGTTGCAGCGCAATGGAAAATTAGCAGAGAAGCCCAAGATGAATTTGCATTTGAATCGCAAAAACGATATGCTGCAGCCCACGCTGCAAATAGGTTTGCAGAAGAAATACAAGCCATCTCTATTCCTCAGAAAAAAGGCGATGCAAAAATAATTGACAAAGATGAGCACCCACGTTTAAGCAGTTTAGAAGATTTAGCAAAATTGAAACCCGCCTTTAAAAAAGAGGGTACCGTAACCGCAGCCAACTCAAGTGGCATCAATGATGGTTCGGCTATGTTAATTTTGGCAAGTGAAGATGCCGTAAAACGCATGAACTTAAAACCCATAGCACGTGTGGTTTCAAAATCAATTGCAGGTGTAGATCCAGCTGTTATGGGTATTGGCCCCGTTCCTGCCACACAAAAGGCATTGAAACGTGCCGGTTTAAGCATCAATGATATTGGCTTATTTGAACTCAATGAAGCCTTTGCTTCGCAAGGTTTGGCTTGTATGCAAGAATTAGGTTTGAACCCAAATTTGGTAAATGTAAACGGTGGCGCCATTGCCTTGGGACATCCATTGGGCGCAAGTGGTTCTAGAATTAGCACCACTCTTATTCACGAAATGCGCAAGCAAAAAGTAAAATATGGTGTGGCTACCATGTGCATTGGCGTAGGCCAGGGCGCTGCCATTGTATACGAAGCATTATAAATTCAACAAATGAAAAAACGGGTATTGTTTTATTTGCTTTTGGTAAGTAGCCTCCTTGGTTCGAGCCAAAGCGTACAAATTATTAAGCAAGGCAATTTGTTTGGCATTAGCCTTAGAAATGAAAATGCAGATGAAATAAAACGCATTGAACCTGCGTATGAAGAATTGTATATTTATACCAAAACCTCCTTTGGGGGTATGAGTTTGGGAGAAATGTATTTTTCATCTAAACTTTGGAACGATACCGAATTTGTAGAAACTCCCATTGATCCCAACGACCTTTCACGTACCAAAATAGATACCTTTATTACCGATGCCAGGGCACATATTCCGGGCAAATTAATTATTGCCAAACGTGCAGGAAAATGGGGCTTGATTAACTTTAATGGCGAAGAAGTTTCGGCATTTGACAAGGATGAAATTTACCCAATGCGCAGCAAAGCCATTGTGGGTTTAAAAGCAGCAGATGCCCCCTATTTGGTGAGTATTAAAAACGGGGCAATACAAATTATAAACCAAGGTGGCGATACCCTTGCCGATGATAAAACATTGCCCAGCTATTTCAAAAACCGCAGCAAGGATGTATTGCTAGATGGCTTAGAAATAAGCTATTTTGGCGATTACCTATTGGTAAACCAAGGAGGCACTTTGTTTGATACCATCATAAAAGTTCCTGCCGTTAAAAAAACGGTAAATGGCAAAACAAAAACCATTACAGCTGCTTATCAATACGTGCAATTTTGCTATAGGGGCGGAAATTTCAATGTTTGGCAATACAGCACCCAAAGCTATTTATTTCCTACATGGCAAAAAAACATCGATATAATTTTGCAAGATGTAGCGGGCAATAATTTCTTTGAAGCCTTAGATGTGCGCAATTATAATTCCATTTTTAAATTCCAAACCAATAACCAAATGGCATTGGTGCCCGGTAAAATTCTCTTTCAGCCAAGAAATTAAATGGGTTTGGTTTCGGTTCGAACCAAAAGCCGCAAGATTAGTAGAAAAATTTAGCAATAAAATTTGTGCGATTTTCTTGGCAAATGCTTGATTTTCGCTAATTTCGAGGCCTCAAAGTTACATTTCAAAACATTAATCAAATGAGTAAAATAAAAGTAGCCAATCCTGTTGTAGAACTAGATGGCGATGAGATGACCCGTATCATCTGGAAATTTATCAAAGACAAATTAATTCTTCCTTACCTAGACCTAGACATTAAATATTATGATTTAGGCATGGAGCACCGCGATGCTACCAACGACCAAGTTACTATTGATTCTGCGGAAGCTATTAAATTATACAATGTAGGTATTAAATGTGCTACCATTACGCCTGATGAAGCACGCGTAAAAGAATTTAGCCTTAAACAAATGTGGAAGAGCCCTAATGGTACTATCCGTAATATTTTGGACGGTACTGTTTTTCGCGAACCAATTGTTTGTAACAATGTTCCTCGTTTGGTGCCAAATTGGACTGCACCAATTATGATTGGCCGTCATGCTTTTGGCGACCAATACCGTGCAACAGATTTTGTTACCAAAGGAAAAGGAAAACTAACTGTAAAATTTGAAGGCGAAGATGGAACCGTTCAAGAGTTTGAAGTATATAACTTCAAAGGTGATGGTGTTGCCTTAACCATGTACAATACAGACGAGAGTATTATGGGCTTTGCACATTCATGTTTTAACATGGCATTGAGCAAAAATTGGCCTTTGTATCTTTCTACCAAAAACACCATTCTTAAAAAATACGATGGCAGGTTTAAAGATATTTTCCAAGAAATTTATACCAACCATTACGAAGCCAAATTTAAAGCAGCAGGTATTGTTTACGAGCACCGCTTAATTGACGATATGGTTGCTTCTGCATTGAAATGGAATGGTAATTTTGTTTGGGCTTGTAAAAACTACGATGGTGATGTACAATCAGACACCGTAGCGCAAGGTTTTGGCTCATTGGGTTTAATGACTTCTGTTTTGGTTACCCCAGATGGTAAAACCATGGAAGCAGAAGCTGCGCACGGAACGGTTACGCGCCATTTCCGCGATCACCAAAATGGCAAACCAACTTCTACCAATCCAATTGCCAGTATTTTTGCTTGGACACGAGGTTTGGCTTTCCGTGGTAAATTAGACAATAACCAAGCGTTAATTGATTTCTGTAACGCTTTAGAAGAAGTTTGCGTAGCTACCGTAGAAAGTGGCAAAATGACCAAAGATTTGGCCGTTTGTATCCATGGCAACAAAGTAAATCACGGTGAGCACTATTTATATACCGAAGAATTCTTAGATGCTTTAGACCAAGGTTTAAAAGCACGCTTGGGTAATTAAAATTATTTATATCGCATAAAAAAGCCCCTTCATTTTGCAATGAAGGGGCTTTTTTTTATGTTTTAAAGACTACCTGGTTTCGTCTTCTTTTTTAGCTGGAGCAGGAGCGGCTTCATGGTGGCCTTTTTCGCTGCAGCAAGATTTTTTCTCGCCAGATTTGCATGATTTGGTTTTTTCATCACTGCAACAAGCTTTTCCTTTGTGCTCTTTTTTATGGTCTTTGTCTTTGCATTCTGCCTTAGCAGGTTTTTCTTCTTTAGGCGCAACCGTTACCACATCTGTATTTGGCGCTGGAGAAACTGTTTGTGCATTGGCACCAATAAATCCTATTAAAAGGAATGCACCTAAAACTACTAATTTTTTCATGTTTGTATTCATTAAATTGTTAATCAAAGTTACTTAATATTTGAATAGAAAAATTTAATTATATGTTAAATTTATCTGCTTTTGGTCATATAAAAGGAGCCTAATTAATTTCGGCCAAAACGCTTTTAGCACCTTTTACTACTTGGTTCAGCTCAACTTTTACTTTTTGCATCTAAAGGCAAAAACACATCTACGCGTGAACCAAATTTAATAAAGCCCATTTCGCCACCTTGTTGCACGGGCAATCCTTCTTTTACATACCAGCAAATGCGTCTGGCCATTGCGCCTGCAATTTGACGGAATAAGATTTGCACGCCATTAGGACGTTCAATAACAGTGGTGGTTCTTTCGTTTTCGGTAGAACTTTTTGGATGCCAAGCTACCAAATATTTACCTGGGTGGTATTTAAAATATTTAACAATACCGCTAACTGGATTGCGGTTTACATGCACATTTAATGGACTCATAAAAACCGAAATCTGCAAGCGTTTGCCTTGAAAAAATTCAGTCTCTTCTACCTCTTCAATCACTACTACCTTGCCATCTGCAGGTGACAATACAAAGTTTTCATTGGCATTTACGGCAATGCTGGGATTGCGAAAAAACTGCAATACAATTACCAATAATACAACGGATACAAATAAGATAAAATTTTGCAACCAAAGGGTTTCTGGCGTTAGCCACATCACCAATGCGTTGAGTGCAGTTAATACTGCTAATGAAATAAAAATGCTTGCTTTTCCTTCTCTGTGTAACATATTTTGCTAGGGGTTATAAACGCCACAAAGGCACAAAAGCATTGGTTCAAAAATTCATTCCATGCTTTCGCGCCTTTGCGGCAAAATAAAAATAATACTATAATCCGAATTTTCCGCGTAAAGTTTCTACTTCAGCTACTTTTTTAATGGCCACTACATATGCTGCAATACGCATGCTGCAGCTGTGTTCCATAGAAGCTGCATATACGGCTTCAAATGCTGTTTTCATCACTCTATCGGCTCTGCGGTATACACGCTCTTCTGTCCAGAAATAACCCAAGCGGTTTTGAACCCACTCAAAATAACTTACCGTTACGCCACCTGCATTGGCCAAAATATCTGGAACTACCATGATACCTTTTTTGTTTAAGATAGCATCGGCACTAGCAGATGTAGGACCATTGGCACCTTCAACAATTACTTTTGCTTTAATATTATCTGCATTTTCATGGGTAATTTGATCTTCCATAGCAGCAGGCACTAAAACTTGCACATCCAATTCCAATAATTCTGCATTGGTAATTTTGGTGCCGGCGGTGAAACCTTCTAAAGTTCCTTTGTTACCATCACGGTAAGCAATGGCAGCTTCAATATCAATTCCTTTTGGGTTGTAATAAGCACCACTAACATCACTAATGGCAAGTACTTTCATACCTTGCGAAGCCAATAATTTTGCTGAGATAGAACCTACATTGCCAAAACCTTGAACGGCAGTGGTAGCACCAACAATATTAATTTTTAATTTAGACAAAGCAGAACGGGTTGAAACCATTACACCTCTGCCAGTTGCTTCTACCCTGCCCAATGATCCACCAAGAACCAATGGTTTACCGGTAACAACTGCAGGCGTGTTTCTGCCTACTAACTTAGAATACTCATCCATGATCCAAGCCATTTCTTGCTGACCTGTTCCCATGTCTGGAGCAGGAATGTCTTTATCTGGACCAAAAACATCTACCATTAAATCTGTATAGCTGCGGGTAAGGCGCTCTAATTCTCCTTTGCTCATAGCGCGCGGATCACATTTAATACCACCTTTACCACCACCATAAGGAATACCAACTACGGCGCATTTCCAAGTCATCCAAGCTGCTAAAGCTTTTACTTCATCCAAATGCACATCCATACTGTAACGGATACCACCTTTAGAAGGACCAAGGTTAGCGTTGTGAACAACGCGGAAACCTTCAAATACGCGCACTTTGCCATTATCCATGGTAACAGGAATATTTACTATTACCGTTTTTTGAGGTGCTTTTAAAACATTGTAATCGCTTTCATCTAAACCGATGATACGCGCTGCTTCGTCAAATCTCGACATCATAGACTCGAAAGGATTTTCCGAGCTGTGTTTAATTACATTTTCATTGCCTGACATAGATATAAATTTTTGTTGTAAGGTGGGGCAAACCTAATTAATTTTTTAAATAAAAAAAGATGAGGTTTATTAGTTGCTGAGTAGTAAATAAAAGTAAACTGCAGGAACAGATAAAAACACACCATCAAAACGATCGAGCATGCCCCCATGCCCTGGCAAAATGGAACCACTGTCTTTGATATCCATATTGCGTTTCATTAATGATTCGGTGAGGTCGCCAAATGTTCCAAATACCACAATAATTGCGGCAATTATCATCCAATCGAGGGTGCTGATATCGTCCCAAAAACGAGAAAGCAAATAAGCTACAGCCACCGTTAATAGCAGAGCGCCAATGCTTCCTTCTAAAGTTTTCTTAGGACTAACCCTTTCAAATAATTTATGTTTTCCAAATTGTCTGCCTACCAAATAGGCAAAGGTATCGCTGCTCCATTGCAGAATAAAAAAGCCCAAAGGCAGGGAATAACCGTAAGAAATGGCGTTGAAATAGCCAAAATCGCCCAACATGCTTATGGGCAAACAAATATATACTATACCTAAAACCTGAAATGCCAAGGTCTCAAACTCACGTCCGGTGCGCTCATATAACTTTATAATAAATAAAAGCATAAACACAGGAATCAAATGGTAGAACCAGCTGTAAGACAAATCGCCACGGCTAATAAACACAAACATGATATTGATCACACTGCCGGCAATTACCCCTAAATATTTTTCAATCCATTTTTTTTCAGGCAACATGAGTTCAAAAAACTCCAATAAACACAAAAAGTTGATGGCAAATAACAATACAAAATAGCTCCACTCATTAAAAAGGGTACAGCCTACAACTGCCAATACAAAAAGGGTTCCGGTAAGCGTACGCTGCCAAAAATTAGTCATTGCTTTCTTCGGGGTTTTGATTGATATACGTTTTTGCTAAGCTTTCATCGGCGGCAGGACAATACACATAGGCCTCTCCAAAAATGAGGCTACGGTCTATTTTATTTACTACTACCGCCTCAATGCCTTGATCAAGCAACATGGCTTTCACCATTTCGGCATCAATTACATTGGTGCTTTTGTAAACCTTTGCCCAATCTTCCATTTCACTTTTATTTGCTTGCATTCGTTTGATAATACAACACAAAGGTGGCTACATTAGCCGAAAAACATAGGTAAAAATATCAACCATTTTACAAAAGCGTTCAGGAATGAGGAATTGTGTGCTTAGTTTTTATAAATCAAATACTTAAAGTACCTGCCAAGGCCATATAAAAGGGAAACTGTAAGAATTACCGACATAATTACCCAATACCATTCAAATTGATAGGCATCGTCGAAAAACCTAAATACCGACAAATCTTTTGCGTAATAGGCCATTAATACAGCCATGGCATTGTTTACAAAATGCGCAATAATAGGTGCATAAATATTTCCAGTGCGTAAATACAAATAGCCCAAAACAATACCCATGGCAAACCTTGGCAAGAAGCCATAAAACTGACCATGAAAGCCGCTAAATACAAGCGCAGAAATAACAATGGCCAACCATTCTTTTTTAAATGTAAAACGGGTATAATTTAAAATAATGCCCCTAAAGAAAAACTCCTCACAGATAGCAGGCACCAATGCCACCACAAATAAATTGAGGAATAAGGTGGGGTAATTATTGGCTGCCACAAAAATTTTGGTGATGGCACCTGCTTGGTCTTCCATTTGCCTAATCTGCGCCTCAAAGGCACTCCAAGCAGCAGGGAAACTTAGGTGTTGGTTCAAATTATATAAAAAAGAAATGGCAGGCACACTGATAAAAACCAGTAAGATAGCCGCTAAAATTTGCCAAAATTGTGGCGTAATTTGATATACTATTAATTGATTTACCTTAAAGTGAATTACTTTAGGAAACAATAATGCTGGAATTAAAAACATCCCAATTCCACCACTCATGGTTTGCGTAAGTTTGAGCGCAGCAATAGTGTTTCCATCTTCTGCGCTCAGTGTACCCAAATTAATTTGGGTGATATTAATTCCAAAAAATTGCATGCATAAAAAGTGAGAAATAAACGCACCTAAACTCATGAAGACGAGCACCATTCCTATTAGAATAAAAATTCTTCCGATATACAAAACCCATGGTGGCATGATAAACTGTTCAAATCTTTGCATTTTGATTACTTTTGCCCGCAATATAACCAAGTTTATTAAGTGGTAAAAATCGGACAAATTGAATTAGGGGAATTTCCTCTCTTATTGGCACCCATGGAAGATGTGAGCGACCCTCCTTTCCGTGCAGTTTGCAAGGTCAATGGCGCCGATATGATGTATACCGAATTTATTTCTTCGGAAGGTCTTATCAGAGATGCCATGAAGAGCAAACAAAAGCTCGACATCTTTGATTACGAACGCCCTATAGGCATTCAAATATTTGGTGGCGATGAAGAAGCAATGGCCTTGGCCACCCAAATTGTAGCCGTTGCCCAACCAGATTTAATTGATATCAACTTTGGGTGCCCTGTAAAAAAAGTGGTTTGCAAAGGCGCTGGCGCTGGCATTTTGCGCGATTTACCTAAAATGGTAAAACTCACCGATGCCGTTGTAAAAGCTACTAAGCTACCCGTGACAGTAAAAACCCGTTTGGGTTGGGATGATGACACTAAAAACGTAGAAGAAGTGGCCGAACGACTGCAAGATGTGGGCATACAAGCCTTAACCATTCATGGCCGAACCCGCGCACAATTATACAAAGGCGAAGCAGATTGGACCCTCATTGCTGCAGTAAAAAATAATCCACGTATCAAAATTCCTATTTTTGGGAATGGTGATATTGACACGCCAGAGAAAGCACTGGAGTACAAAAACAAATATGGTGTAGACGGCATTATGATTGGCAGAGCGGCCATTGGTTATCCATGGATTTTTAATGAAATAAAACATTTCCTGAAAACCGGAAATCATTTACCTGCACCTACCATTTTGCAACGCATAGAAGTTTGTAAAACCCATTTAGAAAAATCGGTGGAATGGAAAGGACCAAGAGCTGGTATTTATGAAATGCGCAGACACTACAGCCAATACTTTAAAGGTATTGACCATTTTAAAGAATTTAGAACCCGCTTGGTTACGGCAGATCACTTGGAAGAAATACAATTTATTTTACAAGACGTAGCAAAACACTACACCGCTATTGGAACTATTTGAGAATAAAGCTTACTACTTTATCTATTAATTCAGCCGGAACATTATCTGCCTCTTCATATTCTGCTGGCAGCGATGGTCCTTTGCCAGGCAAGCCCAAATGGTTCAAATTTGGAAACAATTCAAATTGCGCTTGGCTATTTTCTTTTAACAAAGTACGCCACAATTCCATTTCACTGGGTGGCACTTGGTAATCTCTGCCTCCTTGCAAAAACAAAATTTTCTTTTGCATCAAATTGGCACCAATATTCTTGGGACTATTTTGATTTAAGAACAAAATATATTTGGCACTAAGTCCTGCTGGTAAAGAATCTTCAGGACTATTTACATTTATTTTATCGCGCATGTAAACAGATTTGGCAATAAAATCATTGTATTGGTTTTTTTGTGATTTGGGCGCATTGGCTTGCAGGTAATTTAATTGCATAAAAAGCAAATCGGCCATATTGCTGTAGGCACCGGCAAATGAAATATAACCAGCAATATTACTTAAGTTTTTCTCAAAATAAGGCAACAAATAACCGCCTTCACTGTGTGCTAAAATATAAATCTGATTGGTATCTACCTCCGGAATTTTCTTCACTACTTTTAGTGCCCCCATTAAATCTAAGAGGTATTCTTCTTTTACCGTAACCGTATTGTTTTTAATATAGGCCGAACCAAACGCCTTTGTTCGTTTGTCGTAGCGGTAGCTCACAATGCCTTTGTTGGCAAGGCCCCATGCCAGGTCTTTGTAAATTCGGTTCGGACCAATACTTAAATCTTTATCTGTTGGACCAGAACCACCCACTATAATCACAACAGGTAAATGCTGTTTTTTATTGGGAATAGTTACAATGCCTTCAGCAGGAAATTTTGGGTCGGGCAAATTTCTTTTGATCTCATAAAAGTTTGACGCATCTAAATAAGCGGCAGGTGTGTATTTTGGAGTAGGTGCTTCTAAAAACATCCCACAAATTTTTGCATCTTTATCGTACACCAATTTAAATCCAATTTTTTGCTTTTCAAATTGAATAATGGTTTGGGTGATAGCCAAAGTATCTCTCATTTTCACCTTGGTTTCGCCAACAGATTTTACGGCACCCATTTGCATTTCTAAGCCATCCCAAAAACCTTGCAATTTTTCTACATCTAGGTAACGCTTCATTTCCGGACTCATGCGCAGCATAAGTCCTTCAAACTTTTGTTGCCTAAATAAATAAATGGCTTCTTGGGCTTTTTTGCTGGCATCAAAATTAAATTGCGCCATGGCATTTTGTCCAAACCAAACCACTAAAAAGAAAATAAAGAATATCCGTTTCATACGGAGGCAAGATAAAACAAAAAACGAAACTCCTTTTTTAGCAAAAAAATATTAGGCCAAAACAGGTTCCATCACAGGCATATTCATTTGCCACAAGCGACTTTGTAATCCGTTTAATTGTTCCAATTCTTTGATGTATTTCAATTCAGCAAATAAATTTTGGTAATAGCCAATCCCTTCGTTGAGGTTCTTTAAAAAGCTTTGGAAATAGGCTGCCTTTTGCTTTGTTACAGGCAATGGTGTTGCTCCCGAACCAATTGTTTCTGTAATAACTTCTTCCAAGAAGTTGAGGTATAAATCCAACTCTTTTAAAAACACCTGCGGCCTGTCGCTTCTATTTAAAATATTGGTTCGGCCATAAATATGGTCTACCATTTCTTGCAAAGAAACCAAGTGATCAAAATAGGCCAAGTTTGGACCAGGACAAATTGAAACACTGTCTAAATAATACTTGGTACCAATATTGTATTTCATTAAAGCAGCATTGGCAAGTCCTACACAAAGGCATTCTTTGCTGGTTGCCAAATCACTTTGTCGTTGCAATTCTGCATCACTCAAACCCAAGGTTTTTAATTCTGCCAAACGCAAATGTTGGTATTGACGCGAGCCTGTACAAATTGGTTCTTCGGTATAATCTTTATTGAGAACAGAGAATTTTTTAGGACAAGCACTACCCGGTCTATTCTTTTCAATTAAGGCATCCTTTTTATGGGCCATGCTATTGTTTCTAATATTATTGAAACGCACGCCCAAGGGTGAGTTATGACTCAAATACAAATCTTTTTCTTTGGCTTCACATAAGAGCGAAAGCGTAGCATCGTCAACGGTTGTAGCCTCTGGCACCAATAAAAAAGTACTCCCCCAACCCACTGCATCTAAATTATATTGGTGCAGTAACATTTCATGTTCTTGGGCGGTTCCCACACCACCTTGCGCTGTAAATTTTTGTTCATAGGCTTGGCTTGGAACAGGAATATTTTTTTCTGTTAAGGCAGCGCTGTATAATTCAAACAAAGTTTGTTTCAACTCATCGCGGTGTATTTTAAATTCCTCTAAAATGGGACCCATCAATAAGCCTTCTGTGGCAAAGGCATGTCCACCACAATTTAAACCAGATTCCATTCTAAATTCAGAAACCCAAAGACCTTTTTTTGCCAAAAATTTCCCTTGAATTAAAGCAGAACGGTAATCACTTATTTTTAGAATAATTTGTTTTTTAAGCACACCCAAAGCATCCGGATAAAAATCCTTAAACTGCTCAAAATAGCTGTAAAGGCGTGGATTTAGACCGGCCGATAAAACAACCGAAGAAGATAAATTGCTATTGGCAAAGCCACGCAAAGCGGCATGTGCATCATTGAATTCCGAAGGTAATTTTTCACCATCTTTAAAATTCTCACGATCCAATTTGGTCATGATATTTATATCAATGGCTCCCGGTGAAAGGTTACGGTTAACCCAAGCACGCAAATCGGAGGTCATGCCTTCAATATTGATGCGGGCATAAAAATCTTTTTTGAGTGTTGCATAATCTGGCAGCAATTGAAAATATTTTTCCAATTCGCAACCTTTTTCCCATGCAGCATTTTTCAAATCTTCAAATTTCAGATGCACAATTTCCTGCACCATATTAAGGTAGGCTGTAATTCTTTTGGCCCTAAAATCCTCCATTTTAGCGGTAATTTCGTTGTACGCCAAATTAAATTGAGCGCAATAATAAGCACGCAATTGCTCCAATAGCGTATCGTCAACCATTGAAATTACAGAGGATATGCCGTATGGCGCCACCTTTATGGGAGAATCAATGGTAAACGCAACACCCATTACTGGGATATGGAAATTGTGGTTTGAATAGGAATTCGTCATGCTTAAAATTTACCTAAATGGTGCTGCGAAAGTACCTGAATAAAAAGGTCCAAATAATGACTTTGGTCATTTTTATAAAATAGGCCTCCATGCAGACAAAGGCATAAAAAAAGCCCATTTGCAATTGCAAATGGGCTTTTCAATTTAGTAGGAGCAAAGATTATAATACTTCGCTCACTTCTGTGTATGGCAAATTAAATGCATCAGAAACGCCTTTGTAAACAACTTTACCTTCTACAACATTTAAACCTAAACGCAATTCTTCGTTATCGGCACAGGCTTTCTTCCAACCTTTGTTTGCCAATTGTAAAGCGTAAGGCAATGTTGCATTGGTTAAAGCCAAAGTAGAAGTATAAGGTACAGCACCTGGCATATTAGCTACGCAGTAGTGAATAATACCATCAATTTCAAAAGTAGGATTTTCGTGTGTGGTTGGCTTACAAGTTTCAATACATCCACCTTGATCTACGGCCACATCTACCAATACAGTACCTGGCTTCATCAACTTCAACATGTCACGTGTAATCAAATGAGGTGCTTTTGCGCCTGGGATCAAAACCGCACCAATAATTAAATCCGCAGTTTTTACGGCTTCACGGATATTGTATTCGTTAGAGTAAACAGTTTTTACATTTTTAGGCAAGATATCATCCAAATCGCGCAAACGAGGGATTGAAATATCCATGATAGTAACATCTGCAGCTAAACCAGCAGCCATTTTAGCCGCTTGGATACCTACTATACCACCACCTAAAATTAATACCTGAGCAGGTTTAACGCCCGGTACACCTCCTAATAAAATACCTCTTCCACCCATAGGTTTCTCTAAGTATTTGGCACCTTCTTGGATACTCATTCTACCAGCAACTTCACTCATTGGAATTAACAATGGCAATGAACGGTCTTTCTTTTCTACTGTTTCATAAGCCAAGCAAACTGCTTTACGCTCAATCATAGCAGTTGTTAATGGCTCATAGCTTGCAAAGTGAAAATAAGTAAATAGCAATTGATTTTCCTTAATTAAAGGATATTCAGAAGCAATTGGTTCTTTTACTTTAATAATCATTTCTGCTTTGCCATATACTTCTTCAATTGTTGGCAACATGCTAGCGCCAGCTTCGGTATATTCTGCATCGCTAAAACCACTACCAACACCGGCAGTAGCTTGTACGAATACTTGATGACCCGCTTTAGCTAAGGCCGAAACGCCTGCAGGAGTTAATCCTACGCGATTTTCATTGTTTTTAATCTCTTTTGGAACACCAATAATCATAGTTGTAAAATTTGGGTCGGCAAACTTAGGATTTAAAAATGAATTCACAAATTTAAGTGCCGCGATTTACGAATTGCTTTTGGAGCCCAAAGCTAAGGACAATTTTTGTGCGTATTTTTTAGCACAGAATCAGCAATAACAATAGGCGTTTTGGGGAATTTCTGTAGTACATACACACAGATATCTTTCACATCATCTCTGCTTAAATTTCTAACAGCTGGCATGGCCAAGGTATAGCTGTTTGAACCAACCCTTATTTTACCCTTTAAACCATTTTTGATAATACAAGGCAATGCGCCTGCATTTTCGGTCAAATAATCGGATTGGTACAAGGGTGGAATCAATTGCGCCAAGCCTGAGCCGTCCATTTGGTGGCAATTGCTGCAATAGTTTTTATAGAGTTCTGCGCCATGACTGATATTTTTCAAATCTACCAGTTCACTGTCTGAGCAGGAAAACAAGAAAAGCAAACACAGAAAAGTTAGTGACCTCATTGTTCGTTTTTCAGTAAATCCATGTCCAACATCAATTGGTCTACCTCTTTTTCATCGGTACCATTATAAATGCCCCTTACCCTTCTTTGGCCATCCACTAAAATAAATCCGCCGCTGTGCACATAACCGCCTGGCTCAAGGCTATCTGGCATGGCAGTAGCATAATAGCCCTTTTCTGCCAATTCGTAAATTTGTTCCCGCTCACCTGTTAAAAACATCCATTGGGTTCCGTCCGAACCTAAGCGCGTGGCATAATCTTTAAGCAAAGCAATGGTATCATGTTCTGGATCGATGGTATGAGAAAGAAATAAAATGCCCGTATCGCCCTTGTATTTTTCAAATACCCTGATCATTTGTTTTTTCATGATAGGACAAATGGTAGGACAAGATGCGAAGAAAAAATCAGCGATGTAAATTTTGCCTTTAACGGTTTCTTGGGTAATGGTTTTACCATCCTGATTGCTTAAGGAAAAATCTGCAACAGTGGCATACAAAGTATCTATTTGTAATTTACCATCTATTAAACGCTCAACAGCGGCGCGGTTTCCAAGGATAGGTAATTTTTTCTTTTCAGAACAAGCTCCAACTACAAGGAGCATAGCAAATGCTACATAAACAAATTTCATACACTAATTACTTATTGCATTTAACAGCATTAACTAGTAGACTGCTGCAGAAACGCACTGCAAATTAGCAAAAGGAAAAGTAATAAGTAAAATTTAATTATTGGGAAGGCGCTTATTGCCTTTCTTTCAAACAAGTTTCGGCAGCCTCAATGCTGCTTAAAATTTGCTCTTTCACTTGGGCAATGGCCACTTCTTGGTTCTGCAGATATTTAAGGGCTGTATCTTGTCCAATTGGCTCTTTGTAGGCATGCATCCAATTCATCATGTCTGCATCTGCTTTGGTAAGGTTGTAGGTAATGGCTTGTAAACTATCACCACAATCTGCGCTACTGCACGAATCCAACAAGGCTTGCACTTGCTTTCTTAAACTCAACACTTTCCCAATCATTGGCATCACATGGTCGTGCGTGGCCATAATTCTTGTATGCAATTCTTTTATTTCTACGCTAGTATTATCGGCCTCCTCACAAGATGAAATAATACATGACAGTGCAAAAACAAAAATGAATAAGGAAATATTTTTTACACGCATGGTTATATTTTAATGAGCGCGCCAAAAGTGAATAAAAAAAATTGAATAACAAGCAATCAACATCATCATGTTAGGTCAAAATACAATTAAAATATATTAAAAAAATCAAGCTTTTGGAAAGCGTACATAAAAACTAGAACCTTTGTTTTCTTCACTTTCTACCCAAATTTCACCGCCATTTTTTTCTACAAATTCTTTGCAGAGCATTAAGCCCAAGCCGGTTCCTTTTTCATTTCCGGTTCCCTGTGTGCTTACATTGGCGTGGGCTGTAAAGAGTGTATCTATTTTTTCTTTGCCAATTCCTACGCCATTGTCAATTACTATAATTTGATGAAACGCATCTTCTTCTTGCGATAAAATACTCACTGACCCACCTTCATTGGTAAATTTTAAAGCATTAGAAATAAGATTGCGAATGATGAGATTTACCATATTTAAATCGGCAAAGATAAAGGCATCTTCATCTGTATCATTTTGAATGCTGATATTTTTTTGAACGGCCATGCTGTGCAACATATCACAATTTTCGCTCGCCAATTTATGCAAGTTTATTTTTTGCGGTGCCACTGTTAAGCCCTTTAATTGTCCGCTAGCCCAAACCAATAAATTTTCTAATAAGTCAATGGTGTTTTGCACAGAGCCTGCTACTTCTTTGCCTAATTTACTCTGACTTTCGGCTTTGTATTCTGGGTTACTCACCAAATCAAAATAGAGTTTCATGGTGGTAAGGTTATTGCGTAAATCGTGGGAGATAATAGAAAAGAAGCGGTCTTTCACTTGGTTCAACTGTGTAAGTTGTTCCTTTTGTTTTTCTACTTCTGTATTTTTTACTTCCAGTTCCTGCATGCCCTTTTTCAATTGCGCATTGATGCGGCGGTTCTGAGAGATGAAGAATACAAATACAAAAATGAGTAGTACCAATAAACCAGATAAAACTATAAAGAAGTTTTTCACTTGTTTGGTTTGTTTTAAATCCAGTTCTTTCAACAAATCAGTTTGCTTAAAAATCTCTATCTGGGCTTGCTTCTTTTCTGTTTCATACAACAACTGCAAATCGGCAGTTTTACGCATGATACTGTCGTTAAACAAAGAATCTTTTATTTCCGAACTCAGGGATCTAAAAGCCTTTGAAGCCCCGGGATTTTTCAAACTCTTGTATACCTCTGCCAAACCTTCATAAGCTTCATCCAATTCAATTTTCATTCCCGCTTTTTTTGCCAAGGCAATGGCTTTTCTGTATTCGTTATTGGCCGCTTCATAATCTTTTAGCAAAGCATGTGCATTGGCCAAACCAATTAAACTTCTTACTTCTAAGGGTACAATTTTAAGTGGACCAGCCAAGGCATTGGCATTGCTAAAAAATCCTATGGCGGTTTGGTTCGAACCGATTGCAATGGCATTGTTACCCAAATTAATAAGCGTGGCTGTTTGACCTGCTTGGTTGCCCATTTCTTTGTAGGCAGAAAGTGCTTTTAAATAAAAATCGCCAGCTTTTTTATATTGTTTTTGCCTTCCGTAAATGGCGCCCAATTGTTCAAATAAATTCACTTGCCTAAAGCGGTCATTTTTCTGTTCAAACAATTTCAGCGCCTTCAAATTGTATTCAATGGCTTTAGAAAAATTGTTGGTACGACTAAACAAATCGGCCAAAGCTACGTAGGTGTTTAAGCTGCCAACAGCGTTGCTGTGCGCTTCATAAAAACGCAGGGCATCTAAGTAATTTTCTAAGGCTATGGCAAAGTTTCCTTGGGCATGAAAAATACTGGCATCGGCATATTTCAAATCTGCTTTTTGCGTTTGCATGTCGTTGGACTCGCAAAGCAAAATTCCTTTAGTTAAATAATCGTGTGCTATAGCAAATTTGCCAAAGCTCATTGCCAAGTTTGCCAATTGCTTAAAGGCTTCGGTTTGAACCGATACCTCGTTTCTGTTTTTTGCCAATTCTAAAACCTGTTCCAATTGCTGTTGCGCTTGAACAGGATTGACATACAATTTAGCTTTTGCTGCATTGAGTTGTACTTGCAAATTGCTGCTGTCTTTTTGCGCTTGCACTTGGCTGAGCCAAAGTGAAAGCATAAAAAACAAAAACAAGTAAAACCGTTTGCACATATAAAATTGATTTAAAAAACTAGGCTTCTAATTCCATGAGTTTAAAACCAGATCCGTGCACATTGATAATTTCAACATTCGGATTATCTTTTAAAACCTTGCGCAATTTATTGATGTATACATCTAAATTTCTAGCCGTATAAAAATCGTCGCGCCCCCAAATGCTAAGCAATAGGCTATTGCGGGTAAGCAACTGTCCTTTGTTTTTTACAAATAATTTAAGCAATTCACCTTCGGTGCCAGATATTTTTTTTGCGTTGCCATTCAAATAAATGAGGTGATTGGGAATGTCTATTTTCATTCCGGCCAATTCATAAACTTCCTCTTTGATTAATATTTCAGGCTTGCTAGCGACACTGCGTTTTAAGATGGCACGCAAACGCGCAATAAGTTCTTGCGTGCTAAATGGCTTGGTAATATATTCATCGGCACCTAAACTAAAACCTTTTAATTTATCTTCCTCACTGCTGTTGGCTGTAAGAAAAACCAAAGGTGTATAAACATCCACCTCACGCATGAGACGCGCCAAATCAAAACCGTTTTTCTTGGGCATGTTTACATCCAATAAGCACAAATCAAACTTTTCTTTTTGAAAGGTTTGCCAAGCCTCCTCTCCATCTTTACACAAACGCGTGCTAAAACCGGCCAATTTTAAATTCTCTTTCAATAATGTAGCAAGGGTAGAATCATCTTCCGCTACTAAAATATGTGGTAATTTTTCTTGGCTCATACGCGTTTAATTATAAATCGAATTTAAGCCTTTTTACGATTATTAAAACAACCCGAGCTTAAGGCGCGCAGGCACTGCTAAAAACCAAGAAGGATTAAGCCTCGTTTTTTCAGCTAATCAAGCATTTAACAAATGGCAGTATGCATTTATTAAGAAAGGCTTTAGAAATATTAAAGAAATTTTTAAGAGCGCATGGTACAATAATAAAGGATTTATAATATTGAAGTTACTATTTACTAATAACAGTTTTGAAGCTATGAATGTAGTTTTTAAATATATTTATCTTTAAATTAGCTGTGTGAAAAATAAAAAGGAAATAGGACTTAATTTTATAGTTGACAAACTCACCAATTCAATAGAGAATGTAATAACTGGGGACAGTAAAGAAAATGAGTAAACCCAAAAAAATTGAACTAGATGTTGATTTCATTGGTGGTATAGGTTCACTTACCATTGAGGAAGAAAAAGAATTAAGTGTATACTTTAAAAATCGAAAAACTCAAGAATCCATAGTTAACCCTGTAAAAAAGAAATTACGTCCAAAAAAAAGTATTAAGTCTCTTGCCTAAACCTAATTTGCGTAATTAGGTTAATCGCTCTGCTTAAAGCCAATGCTTCTTTTGGCAGCGTTTGCATTTACTTCAATTTTAAACTCGGCTACATCTTCCAAATAAATAGTATTGATCATATCAGAGGTACGCTCTGCAGAGTTGATCATTGCCAAACGCAAATGTTGGTTTTTAATGGTTTCCTCTACAATTTTACGCACGGTTCTGGCATTGCCAAAATAGCTGTTTCTGTTGGCATGAATAGAAGCCAAAAATTCTCTCAAATGATTGGCTGCTTTTTCATCGGGCACAATGCCATTTCCTTGCAACATTTTTAATGCTATTTGAAACAATTGTTCTGCAGAATAATCTTCAAAATTCATTTCTCTATCAAAGCGTGAGCTCAAGCCAGGATTGCTTTCTAGGAACAAACGCATATTATCTGTATAGCCCGCAACTATCACAATAAAATCGCCACGTTGGTCTTCCATGCGCTTTAAAATGGTTTCAATGGCTTCTTTTCCAAAATCGTTTTCTCCCCCTTCGCTCAAGGCATATGCCTCATCAATAAAAAGCACACCGCCATTTGCTTTGTCTAAAACTTCACTCGTTTTTATGGCGGTTTGTCCAACAAATCCTCCCACCAAAGCTTGCCTATCGCATTCTACCAAATTGCCCCTTTCTAAAATTCCAAGGGCTTTATATATTTGTGCAAGAATGCGCGCAACGGTGGTTTTACCTGTTCCCGGGTTACCTGTAAATACTGCATGTAAGGAGAAACTCTGACGAACATCTTTTCCAATTTCTCTATAGAAACGCACCAATTTTACCAGCTCATCAATTTCTGTTTTTACACTTTCCAAACCAATCATGTGGTGCAAAGTTGCCAAGGCTTGTTTCAGCAAATCTTCATCAATAGGAATATCTGCAATTCCTTTTTTCTTGGTTTCAAAAATCTTTTCAATATCAACAGGCAGGATGGTTGAAATTTCTTCTTTGGTAAGGGCTGAAGGGTTAATTGATTGCATTAAACGCAAGCCCATATTCATCTTACTTTCATCTATGATAGAGTTTACATAACGCGCGTTACCAAACATTTTATCGCGGTTACGGTAAGCATCTACCAATTTTTTATAGAGGTATTCTTTGGCATCGGCACTTAAAAACACACCCCGCTTGCCCATTGTAAAATCTGCAATTTGCATGAGCTCTTGCGGCAAGTAATCTACAAAATCATAGAACATACTAAAGCGAGATTTCATGCCTGGGTTCGACTCAAGAAAACCATTCATTTCGTTAGGATAGCCTGCCACAATAATGGCAATATCGCCATCCCCATCGCTCATTTCTTTGAGGAGAATTTCTATTGATTCTTTTCCAAAATCTTTGGCATCATCATTCTTACGAGAAAGCGCGTAGGCCTCATCAATAAAAAGAATGCCGCCCTTTGCTTTTTTAATGATCTCTTTGGTTTTAGGGGCGGTCTGACCAATATATTCTGCTACCAAATCACTTCTATCTACTTCCAAAACATGCCCTTTGCTAAGCAATCCCAATTGCTGGTAAATTTTGCCCAACATTTTGGCAACAGTGGTTTTACCTGTTCCAGGATTACCTGTAAAAACTGCGTGTAAATTTATCTTCTCGCTATCGTCGAAACCCTTTTCTTTTCTTATTTTTAAGAAATTAAGATAGGTGGTATATTCTTTAACTTTTTTCTTGATCGCCTCAAGCCCAATTAAATCATCGAGTTCCTTGAGCACCAGTTCCATATTAGGTTCTGCCGCCAAAGGCGTGGCAGTTATAACAGGTTCCTTGGGAAATAATTTAACTTCTTTTATAGGCGCTTCATTTGAAAAATCAACACCAATTTCAAAAGGAATATTGGCAATAATTTGATCCATAAAGAGCACACTAATTGAGTAGTGATCGCGCCCCCAAGTTCCTTTAAGTTCATTTCCCCAACCAACAGTACATTCAATTACTTTTTCTGTTGTATCAACAAAAATTAATTTTTCGATAGATCCTTTTAATTGCCCGGTATGTGTATTGAAGTAAAACTGCAGTTCACAAGGCCAATTGGGCACTTCTTGAATAAGATTTTCAAGTTCCAGTTCGAGCCAGATATAGCGTGTTTCATCGCTGCTAAACACATTAAAATAAGTGCGTTCAGCCTTGGGTAAATTGCCCAAAGGCGCTTCATACAATTGGGCTCTTTGAATGGCAAAAAAGGGATTAACTGTTTCTGTAACCAGGCCTAAATCTATTACATAAAAGATACGCTCTGCAATGTAAATATTATCTACCCAAGCTTCCCAGCGGTAGGTAGCTTTTTTCCAGTAGCTACCCGGATTTTTAACACCCCAACCCTCGCGTATAAACACAATATTTTCATCTTTGGTAATGGTTCTATTAGCGCTTAGGTTGCACACTTCGGAGCCATCCTCTATATTTATACATTTAAGGCTGATGCTAATATCCCAATCGGCTTCATCAAAGAGTTTATTGAAGAATGAAAGTTCACAATAAATAAAACTACATTCAGCTTCATCAAATACCAAGCGGTATTTTTTCTCATTATTGGCGAGCCATTCAGTAGAACCGAAAATTTTGAGATCTCTGAATTTATATTTGGGTGGAATTTCCTTAGCCATAAGAATTGAATTGTCTATCAATACAACAACATTTGGGGCAATAATTGTATGTAGAAATAAGGTAAAGGGATAATTGCCCGCCAAACAAAGGCTAATAAACTAAGAATCTGCCAATTAGAATTTGCACAAAATTTTAGATTTACCAATTCCTTACCCCAATCAAAAAAAACTGAAATTTCAATTGCGAATTAAATTTAGATTCATAGATTTGCAGTCCTTTGAATTTCGGTTCAAAGCAGATTCAGCCGCCACGGAGAGATGGGTGAGAGGCTGAAACCACCGGTTTGCTAAACCGACGTAGGTAGTAATATCTACCGCGGGTTCGAATCCCGCTCTCTCCGCCAAAACAACAAAAGCCTGATTTAGCTCTGCTAAATCGGGCTTTTTTGCGCAAGCGCTAGCCAAAACGCAGCGCAGCGAAGTTTTGAGCGAGCGAAGGCGCAAAAAAGCCCATTGGCTGAAGCGAAGCGCAAGACAATAGGCTTATGTTGTTTTGAAGCACCCCCATAGGGATCAGCGACGAAGGAGCTAACCCAAATCAGTTTGAGTTGGAGTGTGAGCATACAGGAGAATCAGTTTGAGTTAGCGTGCGAGCATACAGAAGAATCAGTTTGAGTTAGCGTTTGAGCATACAGGAGAATCAGTTTGAGTTAGCGTGTGAGCATACAGAAGAATCAGTTTGAGTTAGCGTTTGAGCATACAGCAGTAAATAATCTTGCTCAATACTCAAACTGTATGCTGATTCATTGGCGTGCGAGCATACAGAAGAATCAGTTTGAGTTAGCGTTTGAGCTTACAGGAGTAAATACTCTTGCTCAATACTCAAACTGTATGCTGATTCATTGGCGTGTGAGCATACAGCAGTAAATACTCTTGCTCAATACTCAAACTGTATGCTGATTCATTGGCGTGTGAGCTTACAGGAATAAATACTCTTGCTCAATACTCAAACTGTATGCTGATTCAACTGTATGCTGATTCAACTGTATGCTGACTCAGCTTGCGCTTATTAATGAAAAATAGAAAGTACATACTTTTCACAAGAAAATCTTATTGGAAAATATTTTCCTTTTTTGTCTTTATAGTGGAAATAATTCGCCCAACAAGTATTTTATAAGGTTTTTTTATGGGAAAAAGTGCTCATTAGGATGCGTTATAATTTTCATATTGCGGCTATATAATGGAAAATATTTTCCAAAAAATGCATTATAGTGGAAAATATGCGCTAATTTTGTAGTAAATCTGATTGATAATGGAAAAAAATAGGCCGATACACTTGCAAGAAGTAATATGTAGTTCACAGGATGCTAAGATTTCTAAACAAATTACAAAATTGTTATCTGCTGGAGTCATTAGAAAAATTGCCCCAAGGGTATATTCTTCAAATTTAGACGAACCAATAGAAGGCATTATACGAAGAAATCTCTTTCAGATTTTAGGGACTATCTACCCTGGTACAATGCTTAGCCATCGCTCTGCTTTTGAATTTCAGCCAACTAAAACGGGACAGCTATTTTTAACTACGAGTTATACTAAAAAAGTAAAGCTTCCTGGAATTACCATTCAATTTCTATCAGGCCCTTCACCGATAGAAGGTGATAATAAATTTTCAGGGGAATTGTCTGCCTCTCAGAAGGCACGTGCATTTTTGGAAAATTTGCAAGCAACAAAGAAATTAGGAAGTGAATCAAAATGTTTGAGTTTGCCAGAAATAGAGGAGCGATTAGAACAGATCATTCGAGTTAATGGCGAAGTAGAAATTAATAAATTAAGAGACCAAGCTCGTGGAATCTCTGAGCAATTGGGTATGCAACAGGAGTTTGAAAAATTAAACCGATTGATCAGTGCCTTGTTAACTACAAAAACATCAAAAATATTAAGTTCACCTTTGGCAAAAGCGAGGGCATTTGGAAAGCCCTATGATCCTTCAAGGATGGAATTATTTGAAACTTTATTCCGTGAGTTAAAGCAAATAGAATTCCCATATCGAGAGGAGAAAAATACTACTCCCACATCTTTTAGAAATTTTGCATTTTTCGAAAGCTATTTTTCAAATTACATTGAAGGAACGGTATTTGAAATTGATGAGGCAAAACAAATCATTCAAACCAATAAGCCAATTCCAGCGAGAAACGATGATAGTCATGATGTATTAGGAACGTATCAGATTGTTTCTAATAAAAAGGAAATGGAAATTACGCCTTCAACTCCTGAAGCGTTTTTGAAAATAATAGCTTTTCGACATTCGATATTGCTGAGTGCGAGAGTAGATAAAAACCCTGGTCTTTTTAAAGACAAGAATAATTTTGCAGGAAGTACTGCCTTTGTAGATTATAATTTGGTAAGAGGTACATTGCTTCAAAGCCATGACTTTTATAGTGCATTGGATCATCCATTTGCCAAAGCTGCATACATTATGTTCGTTATGAGCGAGGTACATCCTTTCTTAGATGGAAATGGTAGAATTGCACGAGTGATGATGAATGCGGAGCTTGTAAAAGCAGGACAATCAAAAATTATAATACCTACTGTCTTTAGAGAGGATTATATGGGAGCATTGAAGAAATTCACGAAACAACGTAAATGTGATACGTATATCAAAATGTTACAACATGCTCAGGCGTTTAGTGCGAATGTATACTCAGAAAATATGGATGACATGCAAGCGTATTTAACTTCATGCAATGCATTTAACGAAGATTCAGATGTGCTATTGAAAATAAAGACACGTTAATACAAATTAAAGGAGTGGGTTAAAAAGCATAGGTCAATATGATAAAATAAATAGGTTCATTATCTTAGATGAAACCTAAGGAAACTCAAACCAGACAAGCAAGCCCTCCTTTAGGTTGCTTAGTTTCTAAGGGGTAGCTGCTCTTTCCTCAAACTATATGCTGATTCATTAGCGTTTGAGCATTCAGGAATAAATACTCTTGCTCATTACTCAAACTGTATGCTGACTCAACTGTATGCTGATTCAAAACTCCCCTCAATACCCAAACAATCAGCACTATTGAAAAAATATTTCAATAAAATGCTTGTATTTATTGCATAATTCCTAGGAATTCTTATTTTTGCCCCTCCTAATACAATAGGAATCGGGGTGTAGCGTAGCCTGGTATCGCGCCACATTTGGGATGTGGAGGTCGTAGGTTCGAATCCTGCCACCCCGACGAAAAAAAAGCTCAACAGTAATGTTGGGCTTTTTTTGTGGGTGTATTTGAATGAACTAAAAATTGCTATAAATTTTGCGTTTCAATTTTGGTTCGAACCGAAACCAATCTCTACCCCTTCATAAACTTATTCAATTGCGTTATTTGTTCTGGGTTCATTTCTTGGCGTAGAATGGTCTCATGCTCCAAGATAAAATTGTTTAATTGACCACGTTTCATTTCTAAGGTATTGATGAGTTTGCGACGTGCTTCATAATAACTAATGCTGCGCACCACATAATAGGAAGTGGAAACCAACCAAGCCACTATATAATAAGGCAAGTATATTACAGCGTCAAATTTAAATGTGGGAATTAATAGTGATAAAATACCAATAACAACTAAAATAATGATTGCAAAAATGATTAAGCCTGTTAAAAAAGTTGGAAGAAAATTATTTGTTCGCAAATCTTGTGTTTTCAACTTCGTTTCATATTTATGAAGCATTTCTTCATCCAGTTCTAACCAATTTGCGTATAAGCGCGACCATTCTTTGAGGAGTACATCTTTTTGATTCATTTAACATCTATAAGTTTATAGGTAAACAAATTAGGCTCAATAATAGCACCAGAGGCACCAAAAGCCAGACAGGCATCAATTGCTCTATTAATGCATTGATTTTTGATATGGGCAGAATTCCCTATAGGCAATAAAATCCCTAAAAATCGCCAATTAAAATAATCCCACTGATAAATTGTTTTAACATCATAATTTACATTTAATAATTTCTCATTAAAACTAATGATGATTTGTATATCAGCTATACTATCTATAACAAAATGTAAATTCATTTTTTGCTTTAACAAATAACTTTTTCTTTCAATTTCATTACTCGTTTTATGTGTATTTTTTCCTAATACAACAATTTCACTATCAATAGCCATTCGCTGATTCAATTTAAATTGATTTAATTTTGAAGGAATAGCTATTTTTGTGTTACATAAAAAGTAATTATCTTTTTTAACAAGGGAATAATGAGAAACAGAACGAATTTGATTCCTCTGCACTAATTGATTAACTGGAATGGAAACATTACAACTAAAAAAAACACTCATAAAAATTACAAACAATGGCAATAATTTTTTTTTCATAATATAATAATTAATTTAAGGCTATGCCTTAGTTCCATTTTTAAAGGAAAGGTCAACAGAGAATCGAAAAATAAATTAATTTTGTATGAATGACCTATTTAGCCGCCCCTAAATACATGCAAAAAAATAAATATAAAGTGCTAATTTTCATTGCTTTAACATGCTTTACAGCTTGCAATGGCCCACAAAATATTTCTGAAATAAAAACCGATACTAAATTCAAATCCATATCAACACAAAGCGATTCTTGCTTAAAGGTATTGTCGTATAAACACCCTTTAGCATATTTTTTTGATGGAGGTTACAGTGAAATGGCTTTTAAAATTGTGGCAGACTCTTTGGATAAAATGTCGAACCAAAGACGCGTTGTCTGTGCCCAAATATTTATTGATTATGGGCATTTTGAAAAAGGATTACAACTGATAGAAAACATAAATGATTCCAATGTTAATTTTGAAATCCTACATATTCAAATGTTGGCTTCCCTTAATAAACTAGATACAAATGCTTCTCGAAAGATGCGTATTGGATTGGCCCAAGAACTACAAAGAAAACCTAGCATTGAACACCAATTTGACTTTGATGCACTAAATGCATATTACTACCACAATTGTGGAAATTACTTAGCAGCTATAAAGCTAAATTTAGATTTATTAAAACGTATTAAGGGTACTGTATACGAGGATAAATTTGAACGAAAAATATACAGACGTTTAGGAAATAGCTACAATGATATTGTTAGAATAAATATACCCTTTAAGGAAAGCAGAGAAATTTGTTTCAAAAAAACTTTGCGCTATTACGCAAAGGAAAAGGAAATTTTGGATCGGCAAAAACCCAGTAATGAAATTAGAAAAGGCCTTAATTTAATAACCACAGCAATGCTGTTAAATGAGGACAAAAAAACCAATATCATCCCTTATTATATTGGGGCTTTGGGGCATCTCATTCAATACAAAGACAAAGATTTTATTTTATCTAGAAACAATATTTATACGAGTATTGCTATTACCCAAATGGCAGGAATTGGTTTAAAAAGAAAAAATGAAATTAATAGCAGGCAAATCGATAGTTTAATTGATTTAAATAAGAGCTTAATGGAACAACAAACCATTTTATCGCTCAATTCAAATGAAGGCTTAGATTTAAAGGAGTACTATACACAAATTTGTCAGGAAATGAAATTGGTTTTATACTGTCAGGATAAATCCAAACTACCCAATTCACTTGAGTTATTAAATCAATCCAACAGCTCTAAATATCCAAATACAAATTGGCTCAATGCGCTCAAAAGCACTTTTGGAGAAAGCTATAAAGATGCCGGTAAAACTTGGCGTATCCTAAACGAAATGAGGGTGCTTGCCATAAAAGAAAACGACACCAAACTATTGGTGTTTAGTGAAAAACAATTGGATTTTTTTAATCCAAAAATAAATCAAGTTTTAAAGGCAAACAAACCACTTTTACTTGATAAAATTTGGCTAGAACAAACAATTGATAAATGTAAAAAAGAAGACAGGTGTATAATTGATTATCAATTTTTATTTAATAAAGAAACTATTCTAATAAAAATAGATAAAACAGGAATTCAAACAATTTTCATTAAGCCATCTGAACGTATTTCCGAACAGGAAATAAATGCATTGGTTCACCTCATGCATACCGACAGTATAGCAGCCTATGAAACGCTTGCCTGCAGCATTGCACGGAGACTTGGCTTAACAACAATTTCAAGCAAAAATATTTCAATTTGCACAGACGAATATTTAGAAAAAATACCCTTTGACGCATTGGTTATTAAAACACATGGTGCTAAAAAATGGAATGAACTTGCCTATTTAGGTGAGGAAAAAAATATTTCATTATTGCCGAACCTAAACTGCACTGGCAAACAAACAGAAGAAATATTGGATTCAAAAATTAATGTATGGTACTCCGATTCCGACAATCAAACTTTGCCGTTTAACGGACAACTGATTAAGTTTTTTCAAGATAAATTTTCATGCGAAACAAATAATAAAGCGCTCAACAAAAATGGGATTCACCATATTATGTCGCATACCCATAATAACAAAACAGGTGGTATCCAATTTGAACTCAATGATGCTAAAATTAACCTCTCGTCTGAGGGATTAGGATGCATGCTAAGCGTATTGCATGGATGTAAATCTGGCGAAGGAAAAGTAATTAAATCTGAGGGCAGTTTATCACTTGTAAGAATGTTTTTTTACAATGGTGCAAAGTCGGTAATATTTTCCAACTGGGAGGCAGACAATGCATCTAGTACCTTCATGTTTGAAAACTTTTATGACCTATTGCAAAAAGGCGAAAGTACCCATAAGGCCTTAGCCCTAGCAAAAGGAAGCATCAGAAAACATCCGCAATTTTCTGAATGGGCCAATCCTTTTTATTGGGCCAATTTTCAGGTGAGTGGAAACGATTTAAGGCTTGGACAATAAGCGAAGAATTTCTTGTGCTTGCGACTGATAAGATTGGGCAGGATCAGCAGCAATTTTGGCGAACATGTTTTTAGCTAAAGCGGAATTAAAATTAAGTTGAACCAATGCCAAACGGAACGCTGCTTTATTGGCAATAAAGGTAGAATTGGAGTTTTTTAATTTGGCATATACTGGAAGTACTTCTTGGTAGTTGCTAAGTAATTCATTGCAAATTGCTGCATAATACAAAGAAGTATCAGATTTTGGCATTTTGTTTAATTGATAAAAACAATTGACATAGTCCTTTTTAGCAAATAACAGCATTACTTGTTTATAATCGCTTTCATTATCTGCATCCATGGTGATGGGCAAACCAGGTTCTGCAAGCATATAGGTTTGGTATACTTGCTGAGAAAGGCTGTTTTTATTGCGCGTAAAAAGCAATAATATCATCAAAAGAATAGAAGCCGCTAAAGACAGGCCGATCCAAGCTTTTCTCCAAGACCTTTTCCCTGTACGTGCATTTTTTTCTAGTCCGGATAACCTTGTTTTAATTGCCATTCGCACAAATTGATCTGCCTCAATTTCGTTGCGCAAAGCGCGATACACCAAATATTTATGGCGAAATAAAGGGTCTGTATTTAAGTTTAACTGAAGGGATTGGAATGCGTCAGCAGAAAGCGAACCCTCAAACATGGCATCAAAAACTTCAATATCGGTATCTAGCAAAATTATTTCTTCCTTATTCATGGCTATTTAATTTTATTACGTTTTGACTAAAAGCTGCAATGCACCTGCTTTTCTGACTTTTCACTGTATTTGCATTTTTATATTGTAGTATTTCGGCTATTTCCTCCATTGATTTTTTGTGGAAATAAAAGAGGTTTAAAATTTGTTTGCAGGCATCCGACATTTTGCTGAAAACAAACTTCACTGCTTCATCAATTTTTGGATCGTACAAATCTTCGCTCAAAGCATTTTCGGCATAAAACTCACCTAAATCTGTGTGCTGCCCTTTTTTGTCGGCCCATTTAATGAGGCGCATTTTACCTATTTGTATAATATAAGCAGAAAGGCTTGAATTAATTTCTAGGAGCAAACCCTTTTGTATATTCTGGTAAAAAACAATGATCGCATCTTGGTAAATATCCTCCATATCGCTAATAGGAATAGCGCGAAAATTTCTTTGGGCATAGGACATAAAAAGAGGCTTCACCTCTAAATATATCTTATCGAGCTGCTCCAAATCTCCGTTTTTTATTTTTTCAAATTGTTCTTTCAGCATGTTAGGTAGTTCCTAAAAACAGGAAAAGGTAAACATCAAATCTAAAAATAAAAACAACCACCGCCTATATAAAAACATTGCAAAAGCTTGGTGCATTTGCTTACTTTGAAAAAATTTAATAATCTGAAAATGAAAAAATTTATAATTCTAATTTTATTGCTAAGTTTATTTATAAGCAAAAATGCTTTTAGCCAATGCGGTACCATTATGGTAAATGCAAGCAACTTGCAGTACCCCGACACCAGTACCAATTTACCTCAAACCTTCCAAAATGTGCCCTACAGCGCAACCCTGCAGTTATATGCACCAAGCACAGTAATGGTGGGTTCAATACCTGTTACAATTACCAATTACACTATAAATAGTATTAGCGGTTTGCCAAGTGGCTTTACTTATACCCAATATCCTGTTTCAGGTGTTTTGCCTGGAGGATCTGCTGGATGTATTAATTTCACCTGTAGCAATGTAATTGCGCCATTGGCCACCTATCCATTAACCATTAATGCAACTATCAATTCTCCATTTGGCTCAAGCGCAACAAGCATAGTGGGTTATAAAATTGTTATCAAAGCAATTCCTACTAACATTGCCATTTATAATTCAATTGCCCCGCCAACAAATGCTTGGTATTCTGTAAACGATTGGATTGATTCTTTAGCGACAGGCTCAACAATTCCTGACTATGGCTTTTTAATGAAAGATAGCCTTTCTAAATATGCCGACCCCTCAGGCGGCAGCGCTTTTGGAATTAGTAGTATTTCTATTGGAAGTGCCATGGATGTAAGTGATGCTATTATTAATAATTACAACCCTGCTTTGAGAAGTAATGATGGCGACAGTGCCGTTGTTGATTCTTTGTTATTTCCCTACAGCTATATTAGAAATACAGATTCCATTATGGTTGGCACTAATAAGCTACCTGTGGTAGATACCCTTTTTGTTACTTGGTACAAAAACATCCACCTATTTAGGGGATATTTTACAGCCAGTGGCACTTATTGTACATTCCCTCCAGGTGCAAGTTGGGATAGTACCAAATTAAGACAAACTTTATTTTTAAAGGTGGACACTATTTTGCTGAGAAAACCAGATACTACTACGGTTTTTAATAACAATGGTGGTTGGGAAAATGAATGGACTCAGAGAACTATGAAACTCAGGGCACCATCGGGACTAATTGCTGGAACCAGTAGTGCCAATAAATTATTTGGTTATAGCATTAAATTTAGCTCGGGCGTATCTGCAAGAGACACTGGTTGGATGATTTACCAGATAAACCCAAGCGGACTTCCTACTGGATTGAAACGACCCAACTATTTTAGTTTTGCCTATCAAAGTGAGCAAGGAAGCGGGGATGCAAGCACGCTCATGGACAAATCATACAGCGGAAGCTATGAAAGTAGAAAAGAATGGGCATACCAACATTACTATTCTTGGATCGGACATATTCCAAATAGTGCATTTAATCCAGGATACCGCTGGTTCTTGAGTGCGCGTTATAAAATAAGGAATTTTGGCACAAGCAAATGTTTTGTATCTGATACCGTAATTTGTAAAGGCAACAAAGTCTATTTCCAACTTAACAATTGTACTTTATTTCAAGGCACTAACAATCTAGGTAGTAATACCA